>JBBQQN010000001.1:0-70615 GCA_038215845.1 Flavobacteriales bacterium
GAAAATATCCACAGTGAAACCTATTCGTTATTGATTGATACTTATGTAAAGGATGAAAAGGAAAAAGACCAACTTTTCAATGCTATTGAAACTTTTCCAGCAATTAAAAAGAAAGCAGATTGGGCGTTAAAATGGATTGAATCCGATTCGTTTGCCGAGCGTTTGATTGCCTTTGCAGCCGTTGAGGGAATATTCTTTTCCGGAGCCTTCTGTTCTATTTTTTGGTTGAAGAAACGCGGTTTAATGCCGGGGCTTACTTTTTCAAACGAATTGATTTCCCGTGATGAAGGCGTGCACTGCGACTTTGCCGTTCACCTTCACAACCATCACTTAAAAAATAAAGTTTCAAAGGAACGCATCCGTGAAATATTGGTGGACGCGTTAAATATTGAGCGCGAATTTATCACCGAATCCCTTCCTGCAAGTTTGATTGGGATGAATTCAAAATTAATGACCCAATATTTGGAGTTTGTTGCCGATAGACTTTTGGTGGAGCTGGAGTGCGAAAAAGAATACAACGTTACCAACCCATTTGATTTTATGGATATGATTTCGCTTCAAGGAAAAACCAATTTCTTTGAAAAACGTGTTGGCGAATACCAAAAAGCGGGTGTTACCAATAAAGACAAGGAATCAAACAAAATCAGTTTCGACGCAGAGTTTTAGGCTATTGATACTAAATAGATACTATGGATTCTAAGTGGATGCTGTGGTTTTTAAAAAAAATAGCGGCAATAGAATCTATAGAGTCAATAGTATCATTTCATAATGAGTTATAGGAATTTACAGATATGGCAATTATCAAGATTGCTGGTAATTGACATTCACAATATGTCACTTGATCTTCCTTCGTTTGAAAAATTTGAAGTCGGAAGCCAAATCAGAAGGTCTGTTAAATCTGTAAAGTCAAATATAGTTGAGGGATATGGCAGGAGGAGATATAAACAGGATTATATCCGTTTTATAATTTTCGCGCTTTCTTCAAATGATGAAACCATTGATCATTTGGAAACTTTATTCGAAACGAAATCTTTGAATAATGAAGAATTGTACAATGATTTACATACTAGATCACAACAATTGGGAATCAAAATAAATAATTTTTTACAAAGCATTGAAAAGAATCACAATAAGTTTGATTTGGAATGATACTATAGATTCTAAATAGAAATTAAGTGGAAACGTTGTAAAAACAATCCATAGCGGCAATAGTATCCATAGGAGCAAAAATATATACTAACCCCAATAAATTAGAAATTATGAATGTAGTTAAAAGAGACGGCCGAAAAGAACCTATGATGTTCGATAAAATCACGGCCCGCGTGCGCAAGCTTTGCTATGGTTTGAATGAATTGGTAGATCCTGTAAAAATTTCAATGCGTGTTATTGAAGGACTTTACGATGGTGTTACCACTAGCGAACTCGATAATTTGGCAGCAGAAATTGCGGCGACAATGACTACTTCGCACCCGGATTATGCACGTTTGGCGGCACGAATCTCTGTTTCTAACCTTCATAAAAACACCAAAAAATCATTTTCTGAAGTGATGACGGATCTTTACGAATATGTAAATCCGCGCACAGGGAAGAAAGCGCCTTTGTTGAGCGATGAGGTTTTTGAAGTGATCAGAAAGAATGCAGAAGAACTTGATTCTACCATTATTTATAACCGCGATTTTGGGTACGATTATTTTGGCTTTAAAACTTTGGAGCGTTCGTATTTGTTGAAATTAAACGGCCATATTGCGGAGCGCCCACAACATATGTTGATGCGAGTTTCTGTAGGAATTCATTTGGATGATTTGGCTTCCGTGAAAGAAACATACGAGTTAATGTCCAAAAAATATTTCACCCACGCCACACCTACGCTTTTCAATAGTGGAACGCCAAAACCCCAAATGTCTTCCTGCTTTTTGCTTGCCATGAAGGACGACAGCATCGAGGGTATTTACGATACCTTGAAGCAAACCGCAAAAATTTCGCAGTCTGCTGGCGGGATTGGTCTTTCTATCCACAACGTTCGTGCAACTGGTTCTTATATTTCTGGGACTAACGGAACTTCAAACGGAATTGTGCCAATGCTTCGTGTTTTCAATGATACTGCGCGTTACGTAGATCAAGGTGGGGGAAAACGAAAAGGTTCTTTCGCCATTTATGTAGAGCCTTGGCACGCTGATATTTTTGACTTTTTGGATTTAAAGAAAAATCACGGGAAAGAAGAAATGCGTGCCCGCGATCTTTTTTATGCGATGTGGATTCCAGATTTATTTATGGAACGTGTGCAGGCCGATGCAGAATGGACGCTGATGTGTCCGAACGAATGCCCCGGCCTTTACAAATGCCACAGTGAAGAATTTGAAGCCCTATACCATAAATATGAAGCTGAAAATAAAGGCAGGAAAACCGTAAAGGCCCGTGAACTTTGGGAGAAAATCCTGGAATCGCAGATCGAGACCGGAACGCCTTATATGCTTTATAAAGATGCGGCAAACCGAAAGAGCAACCAGAAAAATTTGGGTACCATCCGTTCTTCAAATTTGTGTACCGAAATTATGGAATACACTTCCGAAGATGAAGTTGCGGTTTGTAATCTGGCTTCCATAGCGCTGCCAATGTTTATAAAAAATGGCGAATTTGACCATAAAGAACTTTTTAGGGTAACCAAGCGGGTTACAAAAAACCTGAACCGTGTAATAGATAGAAATTACTATCCGGTAATTGAAGCGCAGAACTCAAATTTCCGCCACCGTCCGGTTGGGTTGGGAATTCAAGGTTTGGCAGATGCTTTTATTATGCTTCGATTGCCATTCACCAGTGACGAAGCTAAAAAACTGAACCAAGAAATTTTCGAAACCCTTTATTTTGCTGCTGTAACTGCTTCTATGGAAGAAGCCAAAGTTGATGGCACTTATGAAAGTTATAAAGGCTCACCTATTTCCGAAGGACTTTTTCAACATAATCTATGGGGAATTAATGATGAAGAATTGAGCGGCCGTTGGGATTGGGGAAAACTGCGCAAGGATATTAAGAAACACGGCGTTAGGAATTCACTTTTGGTTGCGCCAATGCCGACTGCTTCCACTTCGCAGATTCTTGGCAACAACGAAGCCTTTGAGCCCTATACTTCAAATATTTATACCCGTCGTGTGCTTTCTGGGGAATTCATCGTTGTAAATCAGCATCTTTTGGAAGATTTGGTACAGTTAGGTCTGTGGAATGAGGATTTAAAAGAGGAAATAATGCATGCTAATGGCTCTATTCAAAATGTGGACATAATCCCGCAGGAATTGAAAGAACTATATAAAACAGTCTGGGAATTGAGTATGAAGGACATTATAGACATGTCTCGCCAGCGCGGTTATTTTATAGACCAAAGCCAGTCACTCAATTTATTTATGGAAAATGCGAATATGGCTAAACTTACCTCGATGCATTTTTACGCTTGGAAAAGTGGATTGAAAACAGGAATGTATTATTTAAGAACGAAAAGTGCTGTGGATGCGATTAAATTCACCCTTAAAAAGGAAGATAAAAAAGAACCTGTTACCGAAACCGTTTTGGCTATTAAAGCCGAAAGCGGTTCAACTAAACCCATGACGCCACAGGAATTACGCGAAATGCTAGCACAGTCCAAAAATGCTGCAGATGATGATTGTTTAATGTGCGGGTCTTAAAATTCTCTACTTGAATAATCGACAAAGAAAAACCCTTACTGCTTTATAGCTGTAAGGGTTTTTCTATTTAAATAGTTTAGAAGGTTTAAGACTTTTTATAATTTATATAATACTCTTCCATCAGGTTCATCAAAGCTTTAACCAAGTCTTTGCTTTCAAGCAATAGGCTAAAGTAAAGCGTGGTATTTTTGGGGCTTGATTCTTCTGTACGTGTACGCGCTATCTGCTTTTCAATCTTTTGGGTCAAGCTGGAAAATATTTTTTCCTTGTTGTTAAGCACTTTTTCAATTCTGATAAATTCCTTTTTCTGGAATATATCTTCAATTTCACTTAAAAGTTCTTCCAAAAGCTGATCAATTTCTTGCAAATCTTTAATTTGATTGAATCGCAAAGCTTTATGGTTGTTATTCACATGCTTATAACTGGCTTTTGAAATAAATTCAAGAGACTGTACTACATCGGTCAAATAACCAAGAATAACAATATAGAAATTACTGCCGCTAACACTGTTTTCTTCAAGATTTTTTATGAAATAGAATATATTATCCCGCAGTTCTTCAACTTCATCGTTAAGCTTATTGACGCCCTTTTTGCTCTTTTTGAGTTTTTTGGTGTCCTGTTTTGCCAAGCCGCGAAGCATATCGCTATATATTTTATTTGAACGGGAAACCACGTTGCTTATATTTTCAGCGCTTTCCTGAATGATTCCCTGGACTGTTTTGCTTTCTGTTTTCTTTAAACTGGTTTTGCCCAATTTAATTTTCACTTTATTTTTATGGGAAAGATAGTTTCTTACCAACAATAAAATTGCCAATAATAGCAGCACCGCTATCATAGCGCCCCTTCCTATAAAGATTAAATAGGTTAATGTTCCGGCTGCTGCAAATGCTACAAAAGCAGTAAAGAACCATCCCCCAATTACATTAAGAACGCCCGCGACCCTATATACCGCACTTTCGCGTCCCCAAGCTCTATCTGCCAAGGAAGTACCCATTGCAACCATAAACGTTACATAAGTGGTGGATAGTGGAAGTTTCATGGATGTTGCAGTAGCGATTAAAACACCTGCCACCACAAGGTTTATTGAGGCACGAACCATATCGAAAGCGGGAAGCTCGTACGTTTTGTGTTTTGGTAGGTTTACCACCGGTTTTTCAAAGCGACGGTTTATTTTTTCCTGCATACCTGAAGGCATAACCATATCGTAAACGTATGCTATTTGGGTTCCGGATTTTACCAAAACTCGGGAAAGCATATTTGGATTGAACTTTTCATGACCCTCGCCTTGGCGAGCCAGATCAATTTCGGTATCTGATACAGTTCGGGCCTTTTTTGAGAACCACAATGTAAGTACCATTATTCCACCTGCTATAAATAAAAGTATGGGCTCTGCAGGTACTTCGGCGGCAAGACTGCTCATTGCATATTCTGAGGCGGCAACCCCGGAAGATGACCAATCTAAATAACTGTGGTATGCCGCCATGGGCACCCCAATAAAGTTAACCAAGTCATTTCCAGCAAAAGCTAGGGCAAGGCCAAATGTTCCGACAGCAATTACAATAATGAGAATGCTCTTTTTAAAAATAAGCATGAACAATTCGGAAAAAATAGTGAAGATGATAAAGCTAATTAGCAACATCATTGAAGTGTTTCCCTCAACGATTCCACTGAAATTTCCGTAAAAAGGTGTGCCCTTTAGGCCTTTCATAAAAATGAAATAACTTATGGCTGTCAGTGCAAAGCCACCAAATATGGCCCCAAAATACTTCATCCTCTTTTCTATATGAAACGTAAAAATGAGTCTGGATAAATACTGCACCACTATCCCCACACTAAAGGCGACACCTACGGAAATAACGATCCCGGAAATAATCTCCAAAGCCTTATCGGTATTAATATAATTCCCCAGATTTTCCAAGGTTTGAGTATCGGAGTGGCCAATTTTTATTAAAGCCATAATGACTGCAGCTCCCAAAAGTTCAAAAACAATTGAAACAGTAGTGGAAGTAGGAAGGCCTATTGTATTGAAAAAATCGAGTAATAAAATGTCGGTAATCATTACTGCCATGAAAATGATCATAATTTCATCGAAATAAAACTCTCCAGGAACAAAAATTCCTTTTCGTGCTACTTCCATCATTCCACTGGAAAAGACTGCGCCAATAAAAATTCCTAAACTTGCTATAATTAAGATAGCCTTAAAGGGAATTGCCTTAGAACCTATGGCAGAATTCAAAAAGTTTACCGCATCATTACTCACGCCAACCACAAGATCTGCTACGGCAAGTGCAACCAATGCTACAATCATCAATAAATAAATGTTATCCATTCCGTTTCTTATTATAAAGGCACAAATTTCCTATATTAATTAGGAAGGATTGTTACCAAATTGTTAACTATATTTTTAAAAATCTATCTGTAGCCGACCCTGCAAAATGTTTGCATTGCCTTTATCTTCAATATTTAACCAAGCATGGTTTATCATTAATCTAGTTGAGGGATTAAGATACCAATTTAAGCCCAAAGTAACATCAGATTGTTTTCCGCCCATCACATTTTTATTGCTCAAATCTGAATCTGAATAGCGCAGGGCTATTTCCCATGCTCCAGCTCCTTTCTCTTTTCCGCCAAAGTTTTTGCGGGGTTTTGCCCTATCAAAGCCATCGTATGAACTTTTGTAATGTTTGCTTTCACCCGTTAGAAAATAACTTACTTCTCCGTAATAGCTTGAAAAATTTAGGGTTTCCGTTAGGGTTTTTACCGCAGCTGTCAGATATTCTCCTTGGAAGGAAAAGGGGCCTTGAATATAAGCAGTTTCAAAATTTAAAAGCCGAATATTTTCTATTTCATCAATAGCTCCGGTTTCAATATATTTTGGAGCTAAATGTGAAACTGGCTTTATGGATATTTTGTACTCCTTACTGTCGGGTTTTCTGAAACTGTAACCAATACCTGTATGAAGAAGCTGTCTCTTTTCGGCATTATGCACTAGTAAGCTTGTAATTCTTCCTGTAGCCACATAGCCATCATTGGCAGTTATATCATTGCTGTCGTTATTGGCATTTCTAAATGCACCAGCTTGTGCAGACAAACGATTGTTGAAGAAATCATTGAATAAAACTATTCCATTGTTTCGTTCCTGTGCAAAAAAACTGGTAGAACTTGGTTCCATAAAAGTAATGTACTTGCTGCTTGTTAGCGTTGCAAGTCGGAACGGTTCCTTCACGTGCCCAATACGTAAATTTCCTACTCCCGGAATTTCACTGAGTCCAATGTAAACATCTTTCAGAACGGCCCGGTCGTTGGCAAAGTCAACTTGTAGCTTAAAGTGGGTGTTTTCATAAATTTTGCCTTCAAGAAAAATTCTGGCTCTTCTTATTTCTGTTCCGCTTTTAGTTATTAGAGGTCCAAACTTTTCGGTGAGTTCATCGCTTTGAAAAAAATAGGCATGGTCCACCATAATTCTTCCTCCAAACTTAAAGGAGAATTGTTCGTCCTGGCTTTCAAGTTTAAAGCCATTGTCCCACTTAAATGAAACTGGATTTGTAGAATCCTGCGAAATTGCAGAAACAGAGTAGAGAACCAAAAAGGTTACAATAAGGTACTTCGGCATTAAAATCGTTTTTTAGTTTTTGTCGCTGCAAAGAACTGACTTTAATGTTACCTTAATGTTAAGAGAGAAGATAAAAAAGCTATATTTAAAAAGAAAAAAGGGCTGTACAATTAAGTACAGCCCGGTTTTAAAATCTAGTCGACAAAAACTAAACGATTTTAAATAATGCCTAACTATAGGCAATTACAAAGAACAACTTTCAATGTTCCGTTTATGTAAATTTAATTTTACCAAATCGTTATGTTATTGATTTGCAGCAATTCATTTTAATAATGCACTGTAAAACAATATGTTATAAGGTTAATGTTATTTTAATGTTACCAAATTGTTTTGTGGATGTTAATTTTGTAACTTTGATTATTCCAAAAACTTAAAACACTTACTTATGAAAAATATAATCACAGCCTTCGCACTTCTTTTTTGCACCTCTGTTATTTTGGCTCAGGATGTCAAAAAAAATACCTACTATCTTGATGGTGACTTAATAGAAGCTACAATATATCATGACAACGGAACGGTTGCCCAAACGGGCTTCTATAATAAAGAGAACAAATTGCAGGGTGAATGGGTAAGCTATAATAGTAAAGGTGACAAAACTGCTGTTGCGCGTTACAATAATGGTGAAAAAGTAGGTACTTGGTATTTCTTTACCGAGGGCGATATCAAAGAAGTTTCCTATATGGATGCACGCGTTGCAAAAGTGGTAACTTGGAAATCTGCCAATACACAATTGGTTTCAAACTAATAACTTTCATTCTAACCATATAAATAATAAAAAAAATCCCGGCCCAAAATTTGGACCGGGATTTTTTCATTGCTTGCTAATCCACTTTATTTATTCATAAACATATCCTGTCCAGTTGAATATATTTCTGTCTACAGTAGGAACTGAACCGTCAACTACATTAATAGTTGCGTCAGCTGTGGTTTTTATATCTGCGATATCCAAACCTGATGCGGCATCACCCATAACATTTAAATTTACAGCACTACCTTTTGCATCGCCTTTACTATCTTGAAGATCAATAAAATCACCAGCTTTTGCATTTTCATTTGCAAACCCTACGTAAGCTGCAGTAAGTGTTAGTCCACTACCTCTTCTTACTTTGATCATATCAGACATTTCAATTACTCCGGCATTTATCAATACCAAGCCGTTTATAGTAGGATTTGATTGACCAGAATCTCCGGGAGAATTACCATCAAGGTTTCCATCCCCTTCCAAGCCACGAGGATCTTCGGTAATTGAGGTATAGCTAGCTTCACGCAATCCATAAAGGTTTGTTGCGGTTCCTGTCCATCCTTGTGTCCAGTCAAACATATCATCCTTAATATTTACTGACAATAAATTCTTCACATTTACAGTTCCTCCGAAAAATTCATAAGCATCATCATCGCCGTAAAATACAGCTACGTTTTCTATTACAGTTCCGCTACCTACGGCATAGAAAGTAATACCGTTGAATTCTTTGTCACCATTAATACGAGCGCCAGTGTATGAAGCCTCTACAAATTTCATAACCCCAGAATTATCATTAGCGGAGGTTCCTCCGTAAGTTAAATCAACAACTTCAGTAGTTGCTGTTCCACCACCACTAATAGGAGCTTTTCCAATTAAAAGAATTCCACCCCAATCCCCAGAACGTGGGTTATCGGCATTTGATGTAAATTTAATAGGAGCGGCGGCAGTACCTGCTGCATTAATTTTTGCTCCTTGCTCGATGGCAACATATACGTTTGTTCCACCAGCAATGGCTTTTACTACAGTGCCCGGCTCTACACAAAGAGTAGCACCATTTTTAACGCTTAATGGGCCAGTAAGTATCCATTCAGTATCTGCGGTAAGGCAAACATCAGCAGTTACGTCTCCTTTAAGATCTAATGGATCTAAATCTGGATCATCTTGAGAAGCTATTATACCGTCTTTTTCTGCTTGTACAGCACAAGGCTCACAGGCCGAACCTCCACAGTCTACCCCGGTTTCATCACCATTTTGAACACCGTCATTACAAGTGGCAGCCACAGGATCTGGGCTATCATCCTTACTACAGCTTGTTAATACTAAGGCTGCAATTACAAAGCTTGATAAAAGAAATTTTTTCATTTTTTATATTAGTTTAAAAGTTTGGTGCAAAGAAACAACTGTCTTGTTTCGTTAGTTTTAGGTGAATATTATGCTTTTGTTAATTGTATTTTTTAAAATGAATAGGAAACCCCAGCACTGAAAACAACTCCCCTTTTATAGGTTTCAACCGTAGTTTCCTGTCCGTCGGGCAATGAAGGATTTGGCACACCAATATTGTTGACATCCTGGGTCAGTTTATACTCTGGATCCAGTATGTTTTTAATGTTAAGTTTAATACCAAGATTTTCTGTTACTGAAAATTTGTTGATGAAATCCAAAGTGGGGATAGCAGAAAGCACAATATTATTTCTCCCAGAACCAGGGTTGGCATCATCGCCTCCCGTACCTAATGAGTAAATACTTGAACTATTGTAATTGAAAACAACCGAGCTGGTAAGTGCCCTTTCGCCTTTTTGCAAATTCAAGGTTAAATCTGATCCAAGAATAAAGGGTGAAGAACCTTCAAGTTCATCCTCTTTGTTTGTAAAACGAACGGTAAGATTATCGGTAGGAACATCTTCCAATTGCTGGTTGGAGTATAAATAGGAAGCATTGACCCCAAAAGAAAGTGTTTTTTCAGTATCAGAATCTGTGGAAAGTTTCAAGATGTTTTTGCGAAGCTCAAATTCAAGACCCGCTACATCTGCATCTCCTGTATTCACATAGGATAATTCGCCTGCGGCTGAATTTACTTCAATCCTGTTTATGGCATTCTTGATGTTTTTGTAGAATCCAGTAAGTGAAATAATTTCACCAGGGCTGAAATAATATTCATATTTTAAATCAAGGTTATAGTTGTCCGCAGCCAAAAGGTTTGGATTTCCAAAACTGTTGAAGGTTACATCCTCATATAAAAATGGCGCCACTTCCTTAAACTGTGGAAGGGTATAGGTTTTACTTCCCGCAAGACGAATGATGCTGTTTTCGGTAAAGTTGTATTTTAAGTTGAAACTTGGCAAAACGTAACTTTCGTCAATCAATGATGGATCGGTATTGGGGTCATTGGTTGATGCCAGATTGGTATCAAAATTTACTTCCTGTTTAATTTTTTCGTAGCGCACCCCTGCATTTGCTGAAAAGCTTTGTGAAAAATCATACGAAACTTCTGCAAGTCCAGCGTGGATTTTCCTTTTGCCATCATAGGAAAAAGGAATGAAAGGGTCCGTGCCATCCCTGCCATCGCCACGGTTGGTGGTAAGTCTAAAAATACCGTCATTAAGTGATTGTTGGTTGAATAACGATGTGTCCGGATTATCGATATCTACTACAGCGGGGCTATCTAATATGTAGTTAATCTGCGTATAATTAAAGGTTCTGTCAGTATCTCTGTAATTGTATCCCAAACGGATCCTACTGTTATCGCTATCTTCATTTTGCCCGTTCAGGGAATAATCTAAATAAAGTTTTCCGGCAAGATCGTTTTCTTCCAATTTTGAATAAAATCTACTGTTCAAAGCACTTCCCGAAGCTGCGCGTGCCACGTCTGTATTAACGTCAATTACATAGGTGTTCGTTCTTCTATCCGGCTCATATCCGCGAATGGTATTATATGAAGCGCCAGCCTCAACGCTTAATTTATCGGTAAGGGTGAAACCTCCCAAAAGTTGGTTAACAAAAAGATTATTTTCGTTTTCCTGTTGTCTTCTTATAAATGCCCTAATAGGATTGCCTTCTTCATTATTTTCAGTAAGACCTGCTTTTAGGCCGTAATAGTCCGCAACACTTTGTCCGTTATTTTTAATGAACATGCTGTTAACTGCAATGTAATCTCCGCTAGAAAAGCGGAATTTTATATTCCCCATTGCCAATTTGGAAACATTGTAATTGTATTCCGTACGGTTAAAATCCTGCTGCAATCCTCCTGCGGCATTTATTCTATCTGAAGAACCTTCGCGGTATTCGTATTTGCTGTCAAAATTTCCTACAAAAAATAAACTCAGTCTATTATTACCAATATCAAAGCGTTTTCCGCCAGAAAGGGCATAGCTAGAATTGAGTTGTGCATTTTGTGTTTCAGGTTTGAAGTTATTGTCGAAATTATGCACACTTAAATCTGTCAACGGAACATTTACATCGTGAATGTTACCTATATAGCGGGCATTATCCATGATTAAAAACTTTTTCCCAATGGCACGTGAATTAACTTCGGGTGAAATAGAAAACTGCAGATTGCCCGGACCATTAAGTTCCTTGCTTACAATATTTATGTTTGCTCCAGCTACATCACCATAAAGTGGCACAGAAAAGGTTTTGTTTATGCCCACACTCTCTATAATGTCCGAAGAAAAGAAATCAAGTGCAATGTTTTTGTATTCGGGATCTTCCGAAGGTAATGGCAGTTCATTTAAAGTAGTAGAGTTATAACGGTCACCCAGCCCTCTCACAAAAATGTTTTTTACGCCTGCTTGTTTTTTTACGCCCGTTACCTTAGTTACCGCGCCTTCGGCATCACTAACACCTTTTCTGGCAAGGTCTTCGGCTCCTATTGATTGGCTTATGCCTACTGCTTTCTTTTGCTCGAGCAGCAAGGCTACAACGCTTTCTTTTCTGGTAGTGGTTTTTATAACTACTTCGTCCAATGCGGCTGCACTTGCGCTCATGGGCACATCAATATTTGTAACTTTATCCGCCACTACACTTACATTGGGTAGTTCCACGGTTTCATAACCTACAAAACTGTAGACTACCGTATAGGTTCCCGGAGTAACGTTGTCTAGTGAATATAGACCGTCAATATCTGATGTTACACCTTTATTGGTGCCTTTTAAAAATATATTTACAAAAGGCAATGGTTCGTCATTGTAATCCTTGTCTGTTAATTTACCCACAATTGACCCACTTTGGGCGATGGATATTGAGGTTAAAAGGAAAAAAAATAATTTTAAAAAAGTTCTCATTTTTGTCGATAATTTAGTTTGTGCAAAGGAACTGCCACAATGTAAAGGGCACGTTAATTATAGATTACCAATAGGTCATTTTAGGGTTACTTAAATGTTAAGAACCAATTTTAAATTAGGTATTGCTTTGCCTTTTGAAAATGTTATCTTGCCTTAAATTTTTTGATATGATGCATTGGGAACAATTGCTTTCCTTGAGAAAGCAGGGGGTTAAAAACAAAAGGCTGCGAACTGAGGAAAATGAAACCCGTCTTGGCTTTGAGGTGGATTATGACCGGGTAATCTTTTCTTCGGCTTTTAGAAGCCTTCAAGATAAAACGCAGGTTATTCCGCTTTCAAAAACCTCATTTGTCCATACCCGTTTGACCCATAGTTTGGAAGTTTCAGTGGTTGGCAGATCGCTTGGAAGAACAGTGGGCAAAGTGATTTTGGAAAAACATCCCCATTTACAGAAAACCCACGGATACCATTTTAACGATTTTGGTGCAATAGTGGCAGCTGCTGCTTTGGCGCACGATATAGGGAATCCCCCTTTCGGCCACAGCGGTGAGAAGGCGATAGGCGATTATTTTTTGAACGGCAATGGCAAACGCTTTAAAGACCGATTAACCGCAAAGGAATATCAGGATTTAATTGATTTTGAAGGCAATGCCAACGGCTTTAAAATACTCACGGAATCCAAAAATGGCGTTGATGGAGGGCTTCGGCTTACCTATGCTACTTTGGGCGCCTATATGAAATATCCCAAGGAATCTCTTCCCAAAAAACCTACCTCACATGTGGCCGATAAAAAATTTGGAATTTTCCAGAGCGACACCTTATTTTTTGATGAGGTTGCAGGAGAACTTGGTTTGTTGAAAAGAAACCCGGAAGAAAAAATGAACTATTGCAGGCACCCATTGGCATATTTAGTGGAGGCCGCCGATGATATTTGCTACACCATAATAGATTTTGAGGACGGCATTAATTTAGGCTTAATAGAGGAAGATATTGCGCTGGAATACCTTATCAATTTAGTGAAAAACAATTTAAAAAAAGATGTTTATTCCAGGTTACAAACTCCACAGGATAGGCTTGCCTATTTGCGTTCCTTGGCAATAAATACGCTTATAGCCGAAGCAACAACTATATTTTTGGACAATGAAGAAGAAATTTTGAAAGGGAATTTTTCGGAAGCATTATTGGAAAAAAGTAACTACAAAGCCCAAATAGACGATATTCTCAAAATCAGCAAGGAAAAAATATATCAAAGCACCGAGGTGATGGAAAAGGAGATTGCTGGATATACTATTTTATCAACGCTATTGGATGGGTACACCACTGCTTTCGAAAATTATCAGAATGGAAATGCCCGCCAGTACGATAAGCTTCTACTTCGGATATTTGGGCAAGACACTTCACGGGAATTTACGGTCTACCAATATTTAATGGAATGCTGCAATTTTGTTTCGCGACTTACAGATGGAAATGCACTCCAAATTTTTCAAAAAATAAAAGGAAACCTATAAAAGCATGGGGACAGAACTGTTAAATATTTAATTCTTACCGAGAAATCCGTGTTTTTATAATATTTTTAAGAAATGTATTTGTAAGACTTATTGAATACACATTCCCATTTTATAATTTAATCCAAAAAATCAACATGAAAAAAATTCTTTACTTAATTATCATTTTTTCTGTAAATGCATCCTTTTCACAGGATTACAGCGGTGTGATAAAATCGTATCTACAACAAAACCGATCGGAATATTCATTGCAATCGCAGGATATATCAGACATCTCTATTGCCTCCGAGAGTTTCTCAAAGAGCCTCAAAGCTTCTACTGTTTATATGGAGCAGCGCAATCAGGGCATAAAGGTATTTAATTCCACTTCGCCTTTTGTTGTAAAAAATGGGGCTGTGGTTTCTGCAAAAGTTTCTTTTGTTGCCAACATGGCTTCAAAAGTGAATGCAACTAGTCCAGGAATAACTGCGCAGATGGCAATATCAAAAGCGGCAGCAGCCCTTGACTTAAATGCTCCTTCCAATCTAACTTTACTTGAAACAGGAGCCGATAATTCCTATGTATTTTCCAATGGATCTATTTCTTTGGAAAACATTCCTGTACAATTGGTCTATCAAAATATGGAAGATTTAAACTCATTAAGACTGGCTTGGGATCTAAGTATTTATTTATTGAATGCTGACCATTATTACAATGTTCGCATTGATGCCATGTCTGGTGAGCTATTACAGAAAATGGATTGGGTTTCGCAGTGCGAATTTCCAGATTTCTCTTCTATGCACAACGGGAAGGCTTCAAATAATAGTGAAAGTATTCTGTTTGAAAAAAGCGCCGCGACTGAGAAAAATCCTATGGGTGGATCTCAATACCGTGTTTTTGCTTTACCATTAAGAAACCCAGATGATGGTGGAGATACCGTAGTAAATACTCCTGAGGACAACACTGCTTCTCCTTTTGGATGGCATGATACTAATGCAGCGGCTGGGGCAGAATTTACTATTACACGAGGAAACAATGCCTATGCTTATTTGGATTTGTGCGATACAGGTTCTGGAGCTTCACCTGATGGTGGCGCCCCTTTGAATTTTGATTTCCCATTTGATTTACCTCGATCTCCAGTTGATTATAGAGATGCAGCTACCGTAAATTTATTTTATTTAAACAATATTATTCACGACGTAATGTATCAATATGGCTTTGATGAGGCCAGTGGTAACTTTCAGGAAAACAGTTATGGCAACGGCGGTACTGGCAGTGATTCAGTAAATGCTGAGGCACAAGATGGTGGAGGAACCAATAATGCAAATTTCGGAACCCCTCCTGATGGAAGTAATCCAAGAATGCAAATGTATATTTGGACAGGTACCGTAGGTACTGTTCCTAATATATTCACTATTAATGGTGGGCCTTTAGCTGGTGTTTATGGTGGAGTTCCTGCAGGTTTTGGCGGCGCCATTCCTACTACCTTAACAGGAGATTTAGCTTTAATCGAAGACGATGATGCGGGTACTTCTTCCGATCCAAATGACGGTTGTGATAACATTACCAATGGTGGTTCCTTAAGCGGAAAAATTGTAGTAATTAGAAGAGGTGATTGCGAATTCGGAGTTAAAGTATTGGCTGCCCAAAATAACGGTGCCATTGCAGCTATTGTTGTAAACAATGTAGCCGGTGCTCCACCCCTTATGGGAGCAGGAGTTGTGGGCTGCCAAGTTACTATACCCGCCTTTGCTATATCAAATGTGGATGGTGAACCCATAATTACACAACTTCAGGGAGCTGGATCCGTAAATGGAACCATAAATGGAACAGACGTCCCTCTTAGTCTTGATGGCGATTTGGATACTGAAATTGTAACACATGAATATGGACATGGAATATCAAACAGGCTTACTGGAGGTCGTTTTAACACTAGCTGTTTGCAAAATGAAGAGCAAATGGGAGAAGGCTGGAGTGATTTCTTTGCCTTGGTTATGACAATTCATAATGGAGACCAGGCAGAAGATATACGTGCAATGGGCTCATATGCGTCTGGGGATCCAAACGGGATAAGAACATATCCTTACAGTACTGATTTTGGAATAAACCCACATACCTATGACGATATTAAAACTGAAGTTGCACCCCATGGAGTAGGTTCCGTATGGACAGCTATGCTTTGGGAAATGACTTGGGATCTAATAGATGAATATGGTTTTGATGAAGATATATACAATGGCACTGGCGGTAACAATATCGCATTGCAATTGGTGATGGATGGTCTAAAATTACAACCATGTAGTCCAGGATTTGTTGATGGAAGGGATGCTATCCTTGAAGCTGATGACATAGCCAATGGAGGTGCAAATAGATGTATTATCTGGCGTGCTTTTGCTCGAAGAGGTTTAGGACTAAGTGCTAATCAAGGAAGCTCAAATAGCAAATCTGATGGTACCGAAGCCTTCGATGTTCCTACAGATTGTCAATTAGGTGTAAACGATAATGGAAGTATCCAAAACAACTTCATTCTTTATCCGAACCCATCTAATGGAGAAATCAATATTAAGGCTAGATTGGATATGGGCGATGTTAACATTACCATATTTGATATGAACGGTAGAAAAGTATTCAACAAGAATGTTGAATTACATACAGCCGCCAATATTAATGCCAGCGGATTGAAAACAGGAATTTACCTGATTCAGCTTGAGGGCGATAATTATACTCAAACATCTAAGCTTATTATAAAATAAAATAGCTTTCCATAATTGAAGTAAGAGAGGCCTTTTGGCCTCTTTTATTTTTAGGGTCACCGTGTAGTTTTAATTAGAGTAGAAAATATTTATATGTTAAATATTGAATTAGAGAAGGTTATATCATCAATTTTATAATATTTTTATAATTCATATTTCGCAGGAAAATAAACCCACACTTATGTAGATCAACGGCTTCTTGATCTTATTCACCGAAAAATTTAATTTTAAGCTTATGAAAAAAGTTCTTTACTTAATTATCATTTTCACTGTTAATATATCCTTTGCACAGGATTACAGCAATGTGGTAAAATCGTACCTTCAGCAAAACCGTTCCCAATATTCGCTCGAGCAGCAGGATATCTCGGACGTTTCAATTACTTCACAGAGTTTCTCCAAAAGCCTGAAGGCTTCTACTGTTTATGTTGAACAGCGCCATCATGGCATTAAAGTATTTAATTCCACTTCACCTTTTGTTATAAAAAATGGTGCCGTGGCCACTGCAAAAATTTCATTTATCAATAATATTTCTGCAAAAGCGAATACCACAAGCCCTTCCATTTCAGCCCTATCGGCTATTTCAATAGCGGCAAATTCACTGGGCCTTCAAAATCCTTCAAATTTAAATTTGATTGAAACAGTGGGCGACAATTCCTACCTATTTTCAAACGGAAATATTTCCCTTGAAAACATTCCAGTAGAATTGGTCTACCAACCAATAACCGAAAACGGAACGGTAAGACTGGCGTGGAATTTAAGTATCTATCTTTTGGATGCAAGCCATTACTATAGTTTTCGTGTTGATGCTGCAACCGGTAGTGTAATCGCAACGGATGATTGGGTTGTTAATTGCTCAATTGAAGGGGCCGAACATTCACACAGCAATGAAAAGAGCCTGCTTTTTGCTGAAACAAACAAAGACTTAAAGCCAATAGCGGTTGGAGGTCCTGCCTATCGGGTTTTCCCCTTGCCTTTTATCGGTCCCAATGAAGGGGCAGATCAGTTATTGACAGATCCTTCTAATCCTATTGCATCTCCTTTCGGCTGGCATGATACAGATGGCATGGCTGGCGCCGAGTTTACAATTACTCGGGGTAATAATGTGTGGTCACAGGATGACATAAATGGAAATAACGGAACTGGCTCTTCACCAGATGCGGGTGCCACCCTTATTTTTGATTATCCCTTTAATTTACCCGAACCTCCTGTAAATTTTCTAAATGGAGCCATAACGAATCTTTTTTATATGAATAATTTGATGCATGATATTATGTATCAATATGGCTTCGATGAAGCAAGCGGTAACTTTCAATCAAACAATTACGATAATGGTGGCAGTGGGGGCGATTTTGTTTACGCTGATGCCCAAGATGGCAGTGGAACAAACAATGCCAATTTTGGAACCCCTCCTGATGGAAGTAACCCTAGAATGCAAATGTACCTATGGACAGCCCCAGGAAAAGTTCTAGGAACCTTAATGACCGTAAATAACGGTCCTTTGGCTGGCCAGTATTACGCCTATGACTCTAACTTTCCTGTGCCATTGCCCGCAACTCCCATTACTTCAGATTTGGTTTTAATGGAAGACGATAATGCCGGTACATCTACCGATCCTTACGATGGTTGTGATAACATAACAAATGCTGCTGCCGTTAATGGAAAAATAGCGGTAGTAAGAAGAGGGGATTGTAACTTTTCCGTTAAGGCCTTGGCAGCCCAAAATGCAGGGGCAATTGCTTTAATAGTAGTAAATAATCTGCCAGTAGACCCAATTAGAATGAACGGAACGGTAGCCATACCCGCTATTATGATATATCAAGCAGATGGGGAAGCCATTATTACTGCCTTACTTAATGGCGAAACTGTAAATGCAACTCTTCAGGATGATGGATCTGGCGATGATCCCTTTCAAAGGGATGGCGATCTTGACAATGTAATTATTGCGCATGAATACGGTCACGGTATTTCTAACCGCTTAACTGGCGGTCCTGCAGCTTCCAATTGTTTACAAAACGATGAACAAATGGGTGAAGGCTGGAGCGATTATTTTGGTCTTATGATTACCATGAAAAATGGTGAAAGTGCGGATGATGTAAGAGGTATTGGTACCTACGCTCTGGGACAAGGAATAAGGGGTGCAGGTCTTAGAACCCAGCCTTACAGCAGGAATATGATTAACAATGATTTTACTTACGATGATATCAAAACACAAGCTATACCTCATGGTGTGGGATCTGTTTGGGCCACCATGTTATGGGACCTTACGTGGGATTTAATAGATGAATATGGCTTTGATCCAGATATTTACAATGGAACTGGTGGAAATAACATAGCCCTACAACTGGTAATTGATGGTTTAAAGCTTCAGCCGTGCAGTCCCGGCTTCGTTAGCGGAAGAGATGCTATCTTGGAAGCTGATGAAATTGCCAATGGCGGTGCAAACAGATGTATAATTTGGAGAGCTTTTGCCCGAAGAGGTCTAGGCCTTAGCGCAAGCCAAGGAACAGCATTTAGCAGATCGGACGGGACGGAAGCCTTTGATTTGCCAGTTGATTGCCTTTTGGGTGTGGGAGATAACGGAAACCTTGAAAATAAATTTATCATTTATCCCAATCCATCCAACGGTGAAATCAATATACAAAGCAAGTTTGATTTAGGTAACGTTACCGTATCCATATTTGATATCAATGGCAGAAAGGTTTTCAACCAAGAAATTGAATTGCACCATACTGCCAATCTTAATGCAAGCGGCCTAAAAACGGGTATTTATTTAATGCAGATAGATGGCCCCAATTATTCACATACGGCAAAACTGATTATAAACTAAAAAGTTTTAAGTATATAAAAAAAAGAGGCTCACCTGGGCCTCTTTTTTTTATAGATATTTTAAAAGGGTTTCCTTTATTTTTTCTGAAGAGATTCCAGAAAGCTCTTTAAGTTCCTGAATACTTCCATGTTCGGGGAAAATATCCTGAACTCCTAATATTTCAATTTCATTCGTATAATGGTGCTTTACGGCAAATGACGCTACGGTAGAGCCCAATCCACCTATAACGGTTCCATCTTCTACGGTAATTACAGTTTTGTATTTTTGGAAAATGTGGTAAAGCATTGCTTCGTCAATGGGTTTTAAAAATCTTACATCTACCCAGCCCAATTTTTCTTTTTCCATTTCAGAAAGCATTTCAAACGCGTCGAGAAAATCTTCCGATACGGTCCCTATCGTTAAAACGGCAATTTCGGAACCTTCTTTTAAAACGTGGGCCTTTCCGATTTCAATTTCAGAAAAGGGTTTTTCCCAATCCATAATTTTACCCCTTCCGCGGGGATAACGAATAAATATGGGCAGCGCCAATCCTTTTTGTGCGGTGTACATAATATTGTGCAGCTCAATTTCATTGCGGGGAGCAAATATGATGAGGTTCGGAATGCAGTTTAAATAAGCCAAATCGAAAATCCCGTGGTGGGTAGCGCCGTCTTCTCCTACTATTCCCGCCCTGTCCAAACAAAATATTATTGGTAATTTTTGTAAACATACATCATGAATAACTTGATCATAAGCGCGTTGGAGGAAAGTGGAATATATATTGCAAAAAACAACAAAACCCTGGGTTGCCAAACCGGCTGAAAAGGTTACTGCGTGTTGTTCGGCAATACCAACATCAAAGGCTCGGTCGGGAAATGTGTCCATCATCAATTTTAATGAACTGCCCGTGGGCATGGCGGGTGTAATGCCTATAATTTTTTCGTTTTTTGAAGCCAATTCCACAATGGTCTTGCCAAATACGTCCTGAAATTTTGGAGGCAGTTTTTCATCACTTTTCGGAGCAAGATTTCCGGTGAGGGCATTAAATTTTCCGGGAGCGTGATATACTACTTGATTGTCTTCCGCTTGTTTTAAGCCTTTCCCTTTTTTTGTGATAACGTGGAGAAGCTTCGGTCCTTTCACAGTCTTTAATCGCTCCAGTTCAGAAATTAAGATATCTATGTCGTGTCCATCCACGGGGCCCGAATAATCGAAATTCAAAGCTTCAAAAATAGTATCAGTATCCGGCGCTCTGTCCAGTTTCACTTTGGTAAAGTAATTTTTTAAAGCGCCCACACTTGGGTCAATGCCAATGGCATTGTCATTTAATATTACAAGTAGGTTTGTGTCGGTAACTCCGGCATGATTTAAAGCTTCAAAAGCCATTCCGCTGGCAATACTGGCATCGCCCACTATGGCTACATGCTGTTTTTCAAATTCCCCTTTTAACTGAGATGCGATTGCCATTCCAAGAGCTGCGGAAATTGCTGTGCTACTGTGGCCTACACCAAAAGTGTCGTAAATACTTTCACTTATTTTCGGAAAACCGCTTATGCCTCCAAGCTGTCTATTGGTCGAAAAAATTTCCCTTCGGCCCGTAAGTATTTTATGACCATAAGCTTGGTGGCCAACGTCCCAAACCAAAATATCGTCGGGCGTATTGAAAACATAGTGCAGTGCAATTGTCAATTCAATTACTCCAAGGCTGGCGCCCAGATGCCCCTCTTTTACGGCAACTATATTTATTATAAAATCCCGTAGCTCCTGTGCTAACTGGGGTAATTGTTTCTGTGGTATTTTCCGAAGGTCATCTGGAAATTGAACCGTATTTAAAAGATTTTTTGACACAAGGCAAAGATACGTTTATTGGGAATTTGTTAATTGGTGAATTCGTTAATTTGTTAATTTGTTAATTCGTAGTTTTGAACACTGAACACTGAACACTGAACACTGAACACTGAACACTGAACACTGAACACTGAAAATGATAGATCCTTTTGATGATACGTATTTTATGAAACGGGCGCTGCAAGAAGCAGAAGCGGCCTATGAAAAAGGAGAAGTTCCTATTGGAGCGGTCATCGTTATCAACAATCAAATAATTGCACGGTCGCACAATCTTACCGAAACCCTGAACGATGTAACAGCGCACGCCGAAATGCAGGCCATTACTGCGGCGGCGAACTATTTAGGAGGAAAATATTTAATAGATTGCACACTCTATGTAACCATAGAACCTTGCCAAATGTGTGCAGGAGCTTTATTTTGGAGTCAGATTTCGAATATAGTTTATGGGGCAAGGGATGAACAGCGTGGTTGTATTTCACTTAACACAAAATTGCATCCCAAAACAAAAATGACTGGGGGAATTCTGGCAGAAGAGGCATCGCAATTATTGAAGCGATTTTTTATTGAAAAAAGAAATTTAAATTAAAATAAAAAGCCTTTCAGGTAGAAAGGCTTTAACAAATCGATATAGTTTATCCTTAGTCATGAATCTTGCGCACTTGGGCCGCAACACTTCCTTTTCGACCTTCTTCTTCAATATATTCTACTTTGTCACCTTCGTTTAGGGCCTTGCCATTTAAGCCGGTAACATGCACAGAAATGTCTTTCCCAGTTTCATCATTTGTAATAAAACCAAAACCTTTGGATTCGTTAAAATTTTTTTCGAAAATGGCTCCTATTATATTTTTTTATCTTTTTGGTAATCCTGCATTTTTTGTATGTTTTCCTTGTTCAACATATAGTCCTTCACGCTTTTATCTTTCCATCTATGATATATAAACAAGGGCATAACCACAAAAAATCCACCCATTAATGAAAGACCTATAATTAAATTTCCAGTGGCTTCATCATCGGTTTTTAAATAGAATCCTACGCCCAAACCAATGAGTACTGATATGAACAATATGGAGAGAATGTATTTCATTGAGTATTTTTATTAGCTTTTTTGTCCAGCGTTTGTCATTTTACTGCGTTCTTATTTCCCAGAAAAATCGATTAATTTTCTACGGTAGGCGGTAAGCAATTTTGATTTTGAAACAAATCCATAATAAACGCCATCTTTTAGAACGGGCAAATTCCATGCGCCCGTATCCTGAAATTTTTTCATCACTTCCGTCATTTTATCTTGGTTCAGGTCAATGGTGTCGGGCGGACTGTGCATTAATTCGCTTGCTTTTACTTCTTTGTATAGTGTCTGGTCGAACATCACTGGCCGTAAATCGTCCAAAAGTATTATTCCCTCTAATTCCCTTGTTTTTTTATTGAGGACTGGAAAAATATTTCTTTTGGATTTTATGATTGCACTGTTGACGATTTCTCCTAGGCTCATACTTGGAAAGATGCTCACAAAATCCTGTTCAATAACGGTACCTATATCCATCAGCGTAAGTACCGCATGATCCTTATCATGTGTAATGAGGTCGCCTTTTCGGCCCAATTCCATCGTATAAACGGAATGGGGTATAAAATATTTGGTCAACGAAAAGGAAATGGCTGCGGTGACCATTAAAGGGATGAATAGTTCGTAACCGCCGGTAACTTCAGCAATAAGAAAGATTGCAGTCAAGGGTGCATGTAATACTCCGGCCATAAGTCCCGTCATTCCTACTAAGGTGAAATTACTTTCTGAAATAGGTGTGGAAAGGATGCCGATGTTATTCAAAATTTTCGCAAAACAGTTACCCATAATGCTTCCCATAAATAGGGTAGGAGCAAAAATACCACCTACACCACCAGCGCCAAAGGTAAGTGCACTGGCTATAATCTTAAAAATTATTAATCCACCCATAAGTGCTATAACCACCCAAATACTGGAAAGATCCAAGTCGAAAAAATTGTTTTCCAAGGCAGCTTTGGGGTTGCCTTGTACCAGATTGTTGATCACGTCAAATCCTTCCCCATAAAGAGGGGGTATAAAATAGACTATGACGCCTAAACCAATTCCACCAATTAATAATCGCTTTATGGGGGATCCTATTTTTTCAAAGAAATCCTGAATATAAGCGTACATTTTTGTGTAATAGATGGACACCATTGATGCCACTAACCCCAATAAAATATAGAAAGGAATATCATTAATTACGAATTTGTCTGCTATTTTAAAGGGGAGCAAAACATCCGTACCCAGAAAGAAATACGAAGTAGTAATAGCAGAAATGGAAGCCAATAACAACGGAACCATTGAAGCCAAGGTAAGGTCCAAACTAAAAACTTCCACAGCAAAAATAATGGCAGCGATTGGGGCTTTAAAAATGGCCGACATAGCTCCAGCTCCCGCACAACCTATAAGCAAGGTGCGCGTAGCCTGGTTCATGTGGAAAACACGCGAAAGGTTTGAGCTTATGGCCGCGCCAGTTGCCACCGTAGGTCCTTCCAGTCCTACCGAACCTCCAAATCCTACCGTAATAGGTGCTGCAATGATGCTACCAAACATTTGGAAAGGACGCATAAAGCCTTTGCGTTTGGAAATTGCATAAAGTGTGGATGGAATCCCGTGACTCACTTTATTTCTTATTACATACCGCATGGCCAAATACGCCAATGTAAGCCCAATAATGGGAAAAATAAAATAGAAGGCCGTATGGTAATCTGCAATTAGTTTACCTTCCAGTAAATGCTGGATGAGGTGGGTAAGGTTTTTTAAGATTACTGCGCCCATTCCGGCCAATAGACCGATCACAATACTCAAAAGGAGCACAAACTGTCTATTTGAGATGTGTTTTATTCTCCAAATTAAGAAACGGGTGAGCAGTGTACGTTTTTGTTTAGGCATATTTAAAGCTATCAAAAAATCCTGCAATTGCAGGATTTTTTTTATTGTTTTATATCAATTTGTAAATGAAGTTCTTCTAATTGTTTAGCATCAATAGGTGCAGGGGCATCGATCATTACATCTCGGCCAGAATTGTTTTTGGGGAAGGCGATAAAATCGCGAATGGTTTCCTGTCCTCCCAAAATTGCGACCAGTCTATCCAATCCGAAAGCGATGCCTCCGTGAGGTGGCGCCCCGTATTGAAAAGCGTCCATTAAAAACCCAAACTGCGCTTTTGCTTCTTCAGGCGTAAAGCCCAAATAGTCGAACATTAATGCTTGTGTTTTTTTATCGTGAATACGAATGGAACCACCGCCAATTTCATTTCCGTTCAAAACCAAATCATATGCGTTGGCTTTTACTTCGCCCGGATTGGTATCCAATAATTCCAGTTGTCCCGGTTTGGGGGAAGTGAACGGGTGGTGCATGGCGTGGTAACGGTTTGTTTGCTCGTCCCATTCCAAAAGTGGAAAATCTACCACCCATAGCGGAGCGAATTCGTTGTTTTTGCGTAAACCTAGTTGTTCTGCCATCTGCATACGCAACGCACTCAACTGTGTTCTTGCTTTGTTTTTTGCCCCTGAAAGTACACAAATAAGGTCGCCCGGTCTTGCACCGGTAACTTCTGCCCATTTTGCCAAATCTTCTTCACTGTAAAATTTATCTACGGAAGATTTATAGGTTCCGTCTTCGTTACAGCGTACGTAAACCATTCCAGACGCACCAATCTGTGGGCGTTTTAGCCAATCAATTAATTTATCTATTTCTTTTCGGGTGAAAGTATTTCCCCCGGGAACAGCTATTCCCACAACTAATTCAGCTTGGTTAAAAACGTTGAAATCCTTGTGTTGTGCCACTTCATTCAATTCGCCAAATTCCATTCCAAAGCGAATATCCGGTTTGTCGTTTCCGTAACGTTGCATCGCTTCATCATAGGTCATTCTCGGAAATTCGGAAATTTCAACGCCGTTTATTTCTTTCAGTAAATGTTTTGTCAAACCTTCAAAGGCATTCAGAATATCTTCTTGCTCAACGAAAGCCATTTCACAGTCAATCTGTGTGAATTCCGGTTGGCGGTCTGCCCGCAAATCTTCATCGCGGAAGCATTTTACTATTTGGAAATATTTGTCTAAACCTCCCACCATCAACAATTGCTTGAAAGTTTGAGGTGATTGTGGAAGAGCATAAAACTGGCCTTCGTTCATTCGGGAAGGTACCACGAAATCGCGCGCACCTTCGGGCGTTGATTTTATTAAATATGGAGTTTCCACTTCAATAAATCCTTCTTTTGAAAGATAATTACGAACCGCCATAGCAACTTTTGAACGAAATATAAGATTTTCGCGCACTGGTTTTCTGCGGATATCCAAATAACGATATTTCATCCTTAAATCCTCACCGCCATCAGTTTCGTCTTCAATGGTGAAAGGTGGGGTTAAAGATTCATTTAAAATTAGTAATTCCGACACCAAAATTTCCACATCGCCAGTTGGCATATTTGGATTTTTGGATTCGCGTTCGATAACGGTTCCCTTTACTTGGACCACAAATTCGCGGCCAAGCTTTGTTGCTTTCTCGATTACTTCTTTTGAAGTTCTTTCTTCATCAAAAATAAGTTGTGTGATGCCATAGCGGTCGCGAAGATCCACCCAGATCATAAAGCCCTTGTTGCGTGTTTTTTGCACCCATCCTGAAAGGGTGACTTCTTTATTGATATCTGCGGCACGAAGTTGGCCGTTATTGTGCGTTCTGTACATTTTCGTCTGAAAAAATTAGAAGGTGCAAATTTATAAAGATAAAAGGGGATTCTATCGTTTTTTTTGACTGAATGCATAAATCAACGTTAATTCAATAAATAAATTTATTGGTAAAGATAAACACCGATAAAATCACAAATAATATATATAATTATTAAAAAATTAACATTAATTTAGGGTAATAATTAAAAAACCTTATGATTATGAAACAAAACAACCTTAAGCTTAGGAAACTCCTGTTGTTATTTTTTATTTTCCCTTATTTGGTAATTTCACAAACCTCTTTATCTGGAAAGGTAATAGATAAAAATGGCATCACAGTTCCCTTTGCAAACGTAATTGAAAAAGGTACCACCAATGGTACCACAACGGATGAGAATGGTAATTTCACCCTTGAAGTTGCCGCGCTACCTATTATTCTAGAATTCTCTTCCCTGGGGTATGAGAAACTGGAACTTAGCGTGATAAATAGAACCCCTATTTCTGTTACCTTGCAGGAATCTGCTGAATCACTGGAAGAAGTAGTGGTAACTGGGTTGGCTACCTCTGGAAAGCGTTCCAATTCGGCGAATGCTGTGGCCACCATTTCCGCTGAAGAAATAACGGGAACTACCCCGCCACCTACCCTCGATGGCGCACTCTATGGCAAATTTGCTGGAGCGGTCATCAATGCAAACTCAGGCGCACCAGGAGGTGGCTTGTCTGTTAAACTAAGAGGAGCAACCTCAATTTTCGGGAATACAGAACCGTTATATATAATCGATGGGGTTTACGTTGACAACTCATCCATCGCAGCAGGGCTCAATGTGGTCTCGGCGGCGGCCGGACAGGGCAGTGTTGCCAACCAGGATAACCCTTCAAACCGTATTGCGGATATAAACCCCGAGGATATTGCCAATATTGAAATACTAAAAGGTGCTTCCGCCGCGGCCATTTATGGTTCGAGGGCAGCTGCAGGGGTGGTATTGATTACGACTAAAAAAGGGAAGGCTGGAGCCACAAAATTCCGATTCTCTCAATCAACGGGATGGACCGAAGCTTTAAATTTACTGGGTGTACGGGATTATACGGAAGCACGAGTATTGGACGGTTTTGGTGAAAATGCCCTAGCTGCTTATATTGAAGCTAAAAACAATGGCCGGTTGGTTAATTATGAAGATGAGCTATTTGGTGAACATGGCATCATTAGCATTACCAATTTTACTATGAGCGGTGGCGGTGAAAAGACAAAATTTTACGCAGGTATTACACATAATAACGAAAATGGAATTGTGAAAAATACTGGTTACGAAAAAACCTCACTTCGGTTAAATCTTGAAAACCAGCCAGCAGATTTCTTTAGGGTTAACCTGAACACAAATTATATCTATTCTTCCTCAGATAGGGGATATTTCAATAATGATAACACCGGCACATCCATCGGGGTGGCCCTCACGGGTACAACGCCTTGGTTGCAATTATTTCCCAATGGAGATGGCGTATATCCCGATAATCCCGCTGGATCATCAAATATTCTGCAAACCCGGGATCTTATTACCAATAATGAAAAAGTAAATAGGGTAATTCTTGGAGGTACAGCCAATCTGGACATCTATAAATCGGAAAATTCTGGCCTCGAATTAATTTTGAGAGGCGGTTTGGATTTTTATTCATTAAAGACCGTTGCCCTTTTCCCTAAGGAGCTGCAGTTTGAAAAACCTTCGAACGGTGGGGTAAATGGAGTATCGGTACAAGGCCTGGTCCAGAACAAAAATTATAACCTATCCGCTTTTTTGGTGCATAATTTTAATACTGCAAATAATATCAACTTCACTACTCAGGCAGGGTTAACGCGTGAAAATTTTGACTTGGATGGTCAATTAACAACTGCCACTGGACTTGTGGCTTCAGAATCCAACGTTGACCAAGCCGCAAATGTGGGGGTAAATCAGACCCGATTCAAACAAGAAGACTCCGGATTTTTTGTACAGGAAGAGGTAAATTTCAATGATTTAGCCATTGCAACATTAGGTGTTCGGGGCGATAAGTCATCGAATAATGGGGATGCCAACAAGCTCTTCTATTTTCCAAAAGCCTCCTTGGCCATAAACATAAATGAATTTGGTTTTTGGGGCCCAACTACTAATTGGAGTCAATTTAAACTACGTGCTGCGTATGGTGAAGCTGGTAACTTTCCACCAGCAAATGCACTTTTTACATCTTATAACGCCTTTTCTACAGATGGGATTTTGGGGATTAGCTTAATTGGCATTAAAGGAGATCCCAATTTAAAATCCGAACGTCAAAAAGAGTTTGAGTTTGGTACCGACATAGGATTTTTTAGCGGGAGGATCAGTTTTTCAGGCACTTATTATAAAAAATCGGTGGAAGATTTGATCTTACAGGCAGCATTAGAGCCTTCCTCGGGTTTTACTACTCAATTTGTAAATGCAGGGAGTCTGGAAAACCGTGGATTGGAACTTTCTCTTAATCTCGTTCCCTTTAAAAGTGATAATTTTCAATGGGAACTCGGAGTCAATTACTTCAAGAACAAGTCTGAAATTACCGAATTGAATGTTGATCCATTCAATATAGGGGCTTTTGGTGCTTCTTTGGGGACCTTTAGGATTGAAGAAGGTGAAAGCGCTACCCAAATAGTGGGTGTTACTCCAGATGGCATTCAAAAATTGGGTGATGCAGAACCAGATTTTCAAATGTCTTTTAGTAACAATATAAGGTATAAAAATTTGGAGCTTTCCTTTTTGTGGCAATGGAAAAAAGGAGGGGACAACGTAAACCTTACCACTTTGCTATCTGACCTGAATGGTACAAGCCATGATTATGACGATTTTGGGGAAGATCCAACCGGGACATTGCCCAATGGCCCATACAGAACAGGTCAATTAGGCTCCAACGCAGCGCCTTTTGTACAGGATGCATCTTATGTTAAATTAAGAGAGGTCGGGCTTTATTATACTTTCACAGGTAAAACATTGTCTAATGTTCTTGGAGGTGCAATTGAGTCTGTAAAAATAGGTGCTTCGGGAACAAATCTACTCAGCTTTTTTGATTATAACAGTTATGACCCAGAAGTTTCCAATTTTGGTGGAAATAGCATCTTTACAGGTGTTGACGTAACCCCTTTCCCTTCATCGAAAAGGTATTTATTCAATTTTATAGTTAACTTTTAATAATGGAAAAAATGAAAATAAATAAAAAAATACATAAAATAGGTTTCCTGCTTTGCACTATGCTCCTATTAGCTTCTTGCGAGGTGCAGGAATTTTCAGACCTTAACAATCCTGAAGTAGATGGTTTTGAAACAGGCCTCACTCGGGGTGATCTGCAGGACCTTGTGGGAGGTATTCTTTATAGTTCCAGAATAAATTTAGGAACTTACTATGACGATTGTGGTGTGCTGGGCCGGGAATGGTGGAGGTTTTCAAGTTCCGATCCTCGCTTTACCACAGATTTGCTTGGCAAGGGCGATGCTCAGTTAGATAACAACACTTTTTATATAACAAACCCTTGGTCGGCAAGATACAGAACCGTAAAAAATGCAAATTTAATTCTTGGATTTTTGGATGGACAGGATCTTTCTGCACAATTCACTAATGCAGAAGTGACAGCAACAAAAGGATTGCTCAAGACTTTTATAGCATACGAACTTTTGCTAAACTTAAATCTGACAGATGTAAACGGAATCCGTTTGGATGTTACCGATCCCAATAATTTAGGTCCCTTTGTCACTAAGGCAGAGGCATTGGCTGGGATACGTTCACTTCTGGTTGAAGGCGCAAGCGATCTTGCAAACGGTGGGGACGAATTTCCTTTTGTCTTATCCTCTGGCTTTAGTGGTTTTGATACTCCCGATACATTTTTAAAGGCAAACAGGGCTATTTCCGCGAGAGTCGCGGCTTATCAAGCCGATTTTCCTGCGGTACTCTCGTTCCTTAGTCAGTCTTTTTTCACTTTGAATGCTAATGATCTTAACACGGGGATTTATTACGTATTTTCAGAAGATCAGACCGATCTCTTGAACCCTATGTTTTTTATTGTGGACGCAACCACAGCAAATGCCCGTATTATGTACCCAAGTTTTGTGCCTGATGCCGAACCGGGAGATACCCGCTTAAACAAAGTGGCACTGCGTACCGAACCTCTTACATTGGATGGCTTAACTGGAGATTATTCTGTATTTCTATATAAAACCAATACTGATCCTATTGCTATAATACGCAATGAGGAACTCATTCTCCTCTATGCCGAAGCGAACATAACAATCAATCCAACAGAAACGGTCAATGCATTGAACATGATTAGGCAGAGCGCTGGCCTTGGTCCTTATACTGGACCAACAGATTCGGCATCTTTAATTGATGAAATGCTCAACCAACGCCGTTATTCATTGTACGCCGAAGGCCACCGATGGGTAGATATGAGACGTTATAACCGTTTGGGTCAAGTGGCAGATCCAGCGTTCGAAAGGCCGGAAGACGATGTGTTCTCTCTTTTCCCTATTCCTTTAACCGAAAACCAGTAATCCTGAACAATAAAAAAACCCATCATGGTCATTATTACACAAAATCATTTGGAAAATCAGGCCAAGGAGCACCCCAATAAAACCTTGGGATAATGGCCACAAAATGATAAGTGGTTTTGAAGGGATTATTATATATTAGTAAAGAAATACTCTTTACATATAAAGACTTGCAAGATTTTGGAAACCTTGCAAGTCTTTTATATAACTTAAAAATTAAGTTCTCGACTCTCGAATTGACAAAGACATTATTGATTCTCGATTCGCAGTTGTTCCTTCTCCTTCAACTTTTTTAAATCCTTCAGCCTTCTCTTTTTTCTGAATTTAATCTTGGCTCGGTTCACTAAATAGAACATTACCGGCACAACAATCAAAGTTAGGAAGGTGGCGAAAATCAATCCGAAGATTACCGTCCACGCCAGTGGTCCCCAGAAAATTACATTGTCCCCGCCTATATAAATATTCGGGTTATAATCTGTAAACAACCCAAAGAAATCTATGTTTAGACCTATAGCCAAAGGTATAAGCCCCAAAACGGTAGTAATTGCAGTAAGCAATACAGGGCGCAGTCGCGATTTTCCTCCAGCCACGATGAGGTCGAAATACTGACGCTTGGTGAGCATATCATCATCGTCCATTTCAAGATCGCTCATTTTTCGGTCTATCAAAATCTGGGTGTAATCTATGAGTACGATAGCGTTGTTCACCACAATACCTGCAAGTGAAATAATACCCATCATCGTCATAATAATCACAAAGTCCATATGAAAAATGACCAGCCCAAGGAAAACCCCTGCCAAACTTAGCACCACTGAAGTTAAAATAATCACCGGTTTGGAAAGCGAGTTGAACTGTGCCACAAGTATCAGCAAAATCCCGCCTAGGGCATAAAACAATGCCAACAATAAGAAGCCCATGTTATCTGCCTGTTCTTCCTGTTCACCAGTAAAAGAAAGGTTTATATCTTTTGGAAGTTCATAATTCTGGAGTTCGGTTTTTAAGTCGTTTACAATCTCTGTGGGATTATAACCACCAATTACGTTGGAATAAACTGTTATAGTCCTTTTTAAATCTTTCCTTTTAATAGCACTGAAGGAAGACGTATTGTACTTTGTAACCATTGCAGAAATTGGAACCTGCACAATTTTCCCTTCATTGTTTCGGAAGGTAATTGGCTGATTGAAAAGGGCACTCTCGTCATAACGGGATTTTTCGGAAAGCCGGACGTTAATTTCGTAATCATCATCGCCTTCTTTGTAGGTGGAAGCTTCTTCCCCAAAAATGGCGCGACGCAGAGTTTGTCCAATCTGACCAGTGGAAATGCCCAGTTGTCCCGCTTTTTCACGGTTTACTGTCACATCCATTTCGGGTTTGCTTTTGTTTACGTCAATTTTCAGTTCCTCAATACCACTAATGCCTATACCTTCAATATAAGAGCGCAGGTTTTCAGCTTCTCGAAGCATGTCTTCATAATTTTCGCCACTCAATTCAATATTGACTGGATAACCAACGGGCGGGCCCGCGGCATCTTTTTCAACAATAATGGAAGCTCCGGGGAAACCTTTTACAGATTCGCGTACCTCTTCCAAAACGGTACTACTTTTTACACCACGGCGCAGTTGAAAGTCGCGCATGGAAAGTGTTATTTTTCCCTTTTGCGGCATTTCGTTACTTTGCCCACCATCGGTCTGTGGATTTCCAGCACCTTGGCCTACCTGCGAAATGGCAGATTCCACCATATAATTGTAGCCATTATCGTCATATTTTGAAATGGCATCAAAAACCTGTTTTTCTACTTGCTTTGTAAGCTCGTTGGTCTTTTCAATATCGGTTCCCTGTGGATATTCTATGTAGGTAATAATTTGATTGGGTTCGTTTTCAGGAAAAAAGAGCACGTTGGGCTGCACAATTCCTACTAAAACAAAAGAGAGGATTAAGAGAATAATTGTTCCAAAGAAGAACACGTATGCTTTTCTTCCGCGCAAGGCGTATTTCAGAATCTTTTCGTAGAAATTTTCCAGTTTTTTAAGTGATTTATACTGAAAATAATCCACGGCTCCTGCCAAGAAATATTTGTAAACCCAAAGCATAATGGCAGTAAGAATTGCCAAGTTTCCAAAACCACGGAAAGCGGCTACATCCATCGCAAATCCTGCAACCAAAAGCAAAATCCCCACGCCCAATAGAATTAAACTCCAGCGGATAAGTTTCTTTTTTGTCATTGGTTCTTCTTCAGTTTTCATAAATTCTGAAGTAAGCATAGAGTTTATAATCAGCGCCACAAAAAGCGATGACGACAGCACTACCGAAAGCGTGATAGGGAAATAAATCATAAACTTCCCAATAGTTCCCGGCCAAAGTCCAAGTGGGAAAAACGCAGCCAATGTGGTTGCAGTAGAGGCAATAATAGGCCAAGCAATTTCGCCCATCCCTTGTTTCGCAGCTTTTCGCGGAGGCATACCTTCGCTCATTAAAGTGTATACGTTCTCAACCACCACAATACCATTATCCACCAACATACCCAGACCCATAACGAGTCCGAATAGGACCATAGTGTTCAGCGTAAAGCCCATTGCCGACAGGATAAACAGCGACATAAGCATAGAAAGTGGAATTGCGAAACCTACAAATAAAGCGTTTCGGAAACCTAAGAAAAACATCAAAACAAGTACAACCAAGATTACCCCGAAAATGATGTTGTTTACCAAATCATTTACTTGGTTTTCGGTTTTTATTGATTGGTCATTCGTTAAGCTTATATGCAGGCTTTTGGGCAAATAGTTTTCCTGTTCTTCAGCTACTATTTTTTTGATCTGCTCTACTGCCTCGATCATGTTTTTTCCAGCACGTTTTTTTACATCCAGCATCACTACGGGTTGGCCGTATTCACGTGCATAGGTGGTGGCATCTTTCTCCTTAAATTTTATTTCGGCTATGTCTTTGAGGAAAATAACCCCATCGTCTTTTTTAACAACTACATTTTCCAGTTCTTTTGGGTCTTCAATCTCACCCGTAATACGTATGTTTTTTTGAACTCCGTTAGTTATAATGTTTCCACCGGAAATGGTATTGTTTTCACCCTTCACCGCATTTATAATATTGTCAAAACTTACCTGCGAAGCGGTCATTTTGTAAATGTCAACTGCAATTTCAATTTCTTTTTCTTCGGCTCCGCGGACGGTAGCTTCTTTAATTTGTGGTAAAAGTTCTATTTTATCCTGAAGATATTCGGCATAATCTTTCAACTGTTGTACAGGATAATCTCCTGTGAGGTTTATGTTTAGAATTGGCATTTCTTCAGAAAAATTCAAATCGAAAACATTGGGTTCAACCTTAGCACCATTGGTAAGTACGGGCCAAGTTGTCTCTGCTTTTACTTGGTCTACTTTGTCTTTTACAGACTGTTTGGCAACTGGGATTTCAACATTTTCTTCAAATTCCACAATAATAATGGAATAATCCTGAAGGGTTGTTGAAGTAATTTCCTTTACCCCGGCAACGTCTTTAAATTCTTCTTCCAAAGGTTCGGTGATGAATTTTTCAACATCCTCTGCGGAGTTTCCAGGATTTACAGAGCTAACGTAAATTTTGGTTTCAATAATCTCTGGGAAAGCCTCGCGTGGCATACTGTAATAGGCATAGGCACCCAGAAATAGGATGATAGCCATAATTACATAGACCGTCATTTTATTATCAATGGCCCAAGACGAGATACTAAATTCTTTATATGGATTTTTGCTCATGATGCAAAGGGTTTCTTAGTTTTTGATGGTTACTTTTTGACCGTCGCGAAGGGTTTTGGCACCTTCCTTAATAATAGTATCACCTTTTTTAAGGCCAGATTTTACTTCCGTATGGTTTTCGTAAGAAAGACCTGTTTCAAGAATAACACGCTTTGCCACACCTACAGAATCGTTTACTGGTTGGTATAAATAAGCGATAGTTTCGCCTTCGGCATTTTCCTGTAAAATATTTTCGGGAACTGTTATAGCTCCTTCAGCGCTGTAATCGTTCACTTTTACTGTTGCGATGAGGTTGGGTTTTACCAATCCGTCTTTATTTGGAATTTCAACCTGTATGTCGAAACTTCTGTTGTTCGGGTTTATGTAATTGCTTACTTGGCGAACTGTTCCGGTGAACTCTTCATTAATTGAAGCTAGATTTACTTTTACCTGTGTTCCTTTTTTGATGTTCTTTAAATAATTTTCAGGTATGGATGCTTTCACATACATATCGCTCAAATTCACTAAACGGATTATAGGCGTTTGGCCGGGAACAACCACTTGTCCGGGATCTGAAATAATTTCGTCCACCACACCACTAAAAGGGGCGATAATTATTGTTTTTCCCAATTGTGTACGCATTTGCTGGGTGGCATTTTTAGCAGCTTCATAACTGGTTTTAGCCTGAAGAAACTGAATCTCAGAACCTATTTTTTGATTCCAAAGCTTTTCCTGACGCTCAAAAGTGGTTTTTGCCAATGCCAATTGTGCTTCCTGCTGCGCTACTTGACTAGACATACCGCCATCATCTATTTTTGCAAGACGTTGACCTTTTGAAACACGTTGGCCTTCCTTCACATAAACGTTGGTAAGCACGCCCGAATATTCAGCGTTTAAAACTACGTTTTGATCCGTTTCCACATTGCCCTGAACTTCTACATAATGCTGAAAAATAGAATCCTTTATTACCTCAGCAGTAATCAAAGCCGGACGTTCACTTTTTTCATGTTCATCTATATATTCGTTGAGCTTATCGATATCTGCCTTAAGATCGCGTTGCTGTTTATTCAGTTCGGCACGTTTCGATTTTACTGCTGCCATATCGCCAGCACCAATTACAGCATCGACCGATTGGTTATCACCGCCACAGGACGCAAGCGTGATTAGCATTATTAGAAATAGAATTGATTTTTTCATTTGTTGATTTATTTTAAAGTCGATTAGTTGAGATATGTTTTTAATATTGGCCTTTAATTTCTTCAGAATTGATTCGCAACTTCGGAATATTAAGAACCGTTTCAAGGTTCGCCTTTTCATTTATTACTTGTTGCATTGATTGAAAATATTGCTGCTGTGCAGCATATAATTGTGTTTGAGCTTGTCTTAAATCGAAGCTAGTAGAAATACCTTCCGTGAATTTTATTTGGTTTTTGTTTTCAATGCGCTCAGCCAAAGCAAGGTTTTTCTTAGAATTTTCATAATTCTCTACTGCGAATTGATAATTACTTTGGGCCGTTGTTAAGTCAAGTTTTATTTGTTGTTTCGTTTGTTCCAAATCGGTTTTTGCTTGCTCCCATGCAATACGTGTTCGCTGGCTAGCTGCACTGCGCTGACCGCTGCTGAAAATAGGGATATTCAAGCTTACGCCTAAAACTGACGATTGGTACCAAACTTGATCGCCATTGAAAAAACTGAAATCTTCACTATTTGCGGAAGTGCCATAATTTACAAAAGCTGATAGCCTTGGTAGAGCTTTACTTTTTTCCAAACGATTTTCGAAATAGCGTTGCTCCACAAGGTTGTTGCCAATTTTATAATCTACATTATCTTCAATATTAAGGGAAGTGTCCAAAAGCGAGAGGGTAATATTTGTATCGGCCAATTGGTCCAATGTATCGGTAAGTACTACGGGAGCCTCAACATCAATACCCAAAGATAGATTGAACATTTGCTTTGCAATGGCTTGGCTTCTACGGGCATTATTAAGTTGCGTGTCTATGTCCAATAGCGTTATTTCAAGCTGTTCTACGCTCTCTTCTTCTGTTAAACCATTTTCAAAAATCTTTTGGGTTTCATCCAGATTTTTTTCAAGATTGGTTTTGTTTTTTTCGAAAATATCAACCAATTCCTGCGAAAGTAACACACTCCCATAGGCATTGATTACTCCCTTTCTAACCTCCAACCTAGTTTTTTCATTGTAATTTTCGGAATATCTCAAAAATGCTTTTGCAGCTTTTAGCCCAACCAAATAGCTTCCGTCAAAAATCAATTGGTTGAGGGTGGCTACGGCATTTGCGTTTTGCTTTGTTCCGAAAGTAACGGGAAGAAATGTCCCCGGCTCACCGCCGCTAAATTCAGAAGGGATAAGCGTTACAGGTTGTTTTAAATTGTTATTGTACGAAACATTGCCATCAATCTGTGGTAGCCCCGTGGCGGTAGTTTCCCACTTTTGCTTCAAAGCCTTTGCAATTTCCCTCCGGGCATTGATTGAAGTATAGCTACTGTCCAAAGCAAAGGTTACCGCTTCTTCCAAGCTGAAACTATAATCTTTTTTTTCCTGCGAAAAACCTATGGCAGAAATGAATATAAAGCTGAAAATTAAAAGTTTTTTACTCATTGGATTGGTTGTCTTTAATGAATTTATTAAGTGTCTGAAAACCTTCTTTCGTTACAATACCACGCAAATGATACTCCAGGTATTCCTCCGTGATTAATTTGGCAGAGAACATTTCAATGGGAAAAAGGTTTAGGTCCTTGGTGCCGTGAATGCCTAAAAAATAAAGGCGGGCGATTAACTCTATATTCATATTACTGCGGTAAAGCCCCATTTCGATTCCTTTTCGCAGATTTTTTCGCGTACACTCCATCATTTTTTCAAAATGATTTTCCTTTAGACTTTCGCTTATTTCGGGATAATATTTTTGGAGTTGGTACTGGGGCGAGGATTGATCGTCCTCAAGTTTGCCCATTACAAACTTTTTGATTTCGTAGAGTTCCTCAATAGGGTTTTGCTCAAGGGAACAAATAGCGTCAATACCATCTGTGATGTTATGCATAATTCCGCAGGTACACTCCTTTACCAATTGGGTTTTATTTTTGAAATAGGTATAGATTGTTTTTTTTGAAATAGCCATTTCATTGGCAATATCATCCATGGTTACACTCTTAAAACCCAGTTTTAGGAAAAGCTCTGTAGCTTTTTGAATAATTTTTTCTTTCATAATAAGCTGCAAATGTATAACAAGGAAACTATTAAAACAAAAAAAGTTTCCAAAGTTTTGTAAATTTAATATTACGGAAATTCTAAGGCTATTTTAAGTGATTAATTGTGTCCATTTGTATTGCATGTTTTACTTTAGCGAAAATTTTTTAATGGAAGTCTTGAAGAAATATAATGATGTGCTTCACCAATATTTGGAAACAGCTGTCGATAAAAAGGAACCTGCCCGGCTATACGAACCTGTTCGTTATATCCTTTCATTGGGCGGAAAAAGAATACGGCCAGCCTTAACGTTGATGATCTGTGATTTTTTTGGTACTGATTTCAAAAAAGCTATTCCCGCAGCCTTGGCCATTGAAATGTTCCATAATTTTTCATTAATTCACGATGATATTATGGACGATGCCCCTTTGCGAAGGGGAGAACAGACAGTTCATGAAAAATGGGATACCAATACCGCTATTCTTTCTGGGGATGCCATGTTAATTTTGGCTTACCGTTTTTTTGAAAGCTACGAACCCCAGATGTTTCAAGAACTGGCAAAACTGTTTAGCAAGACCGCACTGCAGGTGTGCGAAGGCCAACAAAACGACATGGATTTTGAAACAAGGGAGGATGTGAATTTAGCAGAATACATTCAAATGATTGACCATAAAACCGCAGTATTGTTAGGGGCGGCTATGGAAATGGGTGCTATTGTTGCCGGGGCTTCAAAAAATGACCAAGACAAAATTTATGAGTTTGGCCGTAACTTGGGAATTGCCTTTCAATTGCAGGATGATTATCTAGACGTATTTGGAAACCCTGATACTTTTGGGAAACAAGTAGGGGGCGATATTATTTCGAATAAAAAGACTTTTCTTTATTTGATGGCAATTGAACAAGGTTCTACAGAACAGGCAGAAGATCTTCAGCATCTTTATTCCATCAGTCCAAAAGATCCTCAGGATAAAATTTCCAGCGTAAAGGAAATTCTTCTCGCTACTGGCGCAGCGGATACTACTCGTGCCGAAATTGAAAAATATAGTAATTTGGCGTTTGAGGTATTAAATGGAATAAGTATTTCAGAAAAAAAGCGAGAAATACTGCTCAATTTTGGGAAGGGACTGATGCTTAGAAAAGTATAAAAATATAGCCATAGCTTTACAATAATGATAGAATTATAACGCCCAAAAAGTTTTCGTTGCTTCTTTAAAAGGAATGACTGTTTCAAAAAGAACATCATTTATTTTAAAAAGCAATTAGGGAATTTTCCGAAATATTTCATTATTTTACTCCTATCCATCCTTTTTCAATCCTAAAGAAAATTCCACTTAAAAAAGTACTATAAAAAACTAGTTTTTTGGGGATTGTGATTTCACTCCTTTTATTGGGAATATTTTAAGAATCACTAAGTATAAATATGTAAAATCAAGTCAGCTATTTTGTGTATTTATTGTACTTTTGTACCGTTTTAAACAAAAATTCCCTTTGCAAATTTATCATGGATAAATACTCATTTCTCAATTCGGTTCACCCATCTTATCTAGCTGAACTATACGACAAATACTTACAATACCCCGATAGTGTGGAGCCCAGTTGGAGGGCATTTTTTCAAGGTTTTGACTTTGGTTCTGAAAATGGCTCGGCTGAAATGTTTCAAGATAATGAGACAGGGGCGGCAATACAAAACGAAAGCTGTGAAGATGTTGTAAAGGAATTTCAGGTTATCAAACTCATTGATGGCTACCGCACGCGCGGGCATCTGTTTACCAAAACTAATCCAGTACGGGAGCGCAGAAAATACACGCCTACCCTCGCCATAGAAAATTTTGGGCTTTCCCAGCACGACCTGAAGGCAACTTTCAAGGCCGGGGAAATATTGGGGATTGGCGAGGCAAGCCTTGAAGAGATAATAAAACATTTGGAAAGCATCTATTGCGATTCCATTGGGATAGAATACATGTACATTAGAAAGCCCAACGAAATTCAATGGATTCAGGACAGGCTTAATATTAATGACAATCAACCCAATTTTTCATCCGAACATAAAAAATATATCTTACGGAAACTGAATGAAGCGGTCTCCTTTGAAACATTTTTGCACACAAAATATGTGGGCCAGAAACGCTTTTCCTTAGAAGGTGGCGAAAGCTTAATTCCCGCTTTGGATACACTTATTGAAAATGCAGCCGAAAAAGGTGTTGAGGAATTTGTAATGGGAATGGCCCACCGTGGTAGGCTGAGTACTCTTACAAATATTTTCGGAAAAAGCGCGAAAGATATTTTCAGTGAATTTGACGGAAAGGATTACGCACAGGATATTTTTGATGGCGATGTGAAGTATCATCTCGGATGGACCTCAAAACGTACCACCGTGAGCGGAAAGGAAATAAACCTGAACATTGCCCCAAACCCTTCTCACCTCGAAACAGTAGGTGCTGTGGTGGAGGGAATAACAAGGGCCAAACAGGATGACCACCACAAAGAAAACCCAAGCAAAGTACTGCCTATAATTGTTCACGGAGACGCCGCCATTGCAGGGCAGGGAATTGTTTATGAAATTGTGCAAATGGCACAGTTGGATGGTTATAAAACCGGCGGCACCATTCATATAGTGGTGAACAATCAAATAGGTTTTACCACCAACTATTTGGACGCGCGCTCGTCAATTTATTGTACTGATGTTGGAAAGGTGACCCTTTCGCCCATCCTTCACGTAAATGCCGATGATGTGGAAGCAGTGGTTCATGCAATGATTTTTGCACTGGATTTCAGAATGGAATTTGGCCGCGATGTTTTTATAGATTTGTTGGGTTACCGAAAATACGGACACAACGAAGGAGACGAACCGCGTTTTACACAGCCCAAACTTTATAAAGCTATTAGCAAACATGAAAATCCACGGGATATTTATGCGGATAAGCTTATAAAGGAAGGGGTTATTGAAGAAGGGCACACCAAAAAATTAGAGGAAGAATACAAGGATAATTTAGAAGAGAACCTCGAAGATTCCCGAAAAGAAGACAAAACTACCATTACTCCTTTTATGAAGGATGAATGGGAAGGTTATGAATATGCCGAAGAAGATAAGATGATGGAAGCGGTGGACACTACTTACGATTTGGATAAGTTGACCGAAATTGCAGAAGCCATTACAAAACTGCCTAAGGACAAAAAATTCCTTAAAAAAATTGCTAAACTTATTGAGGCCCGTCACGCTATGTATTTTGATGACAACAAACTGGATTGGGCCATGGGCGAATTGCTTGCTTACGGAACACTTCTAAAGGAAGGTCACGATGTACGGATGAGCGGGCAGGATGTGGAACGTGGAACTTTTTCGCATAGGCATGCCGTTATTACGGTAGAGGATAGTGAAGAAGAGGTAGTATTGCTCAACCAACTAAAAGGAGAGCAAGGTGATTTTTACATATACAATTCATTGCTGTCGGAATATGGCGTGGTTGGTTTTGATTATGGTTATGCCATGGCAAGTCCGAAAACGTTGACCTTGTGGGAAGCCCAATTTGGCGACTTCAGCAACGGAGCGCAGATAATGATTGACCAATATATTTCTGCAGCCGAGGATAAATGGAAGCTTCAGAATGGTTTGGTAATGCTTTTGCCTCACGGATATGAGGGGCAAGGAGCGGAACATTCTTCTGCAAGAATGGAACGTTACCTACAGCTTTGTGCTACAGATAATATGTTTGTTGCGGACGTTACCACTCCGGCCAATTTATTTCACCTTTTTAGAAGGCAGATGAAAGTTAATTATCGCAAACCGTTAATTGTTTTCACTCCAAAAAGTTTATTGCGCCACCCAAAAGTTGTTTCAACTAAGGAAGAATTTGCCAATGGAAGTTTCCAAATGGTTATTGACGATTCTGAAGCAAAGACAGCAAAAGTAAAAACTTTGGTTTTCGTTACCGGAAAATTTTATTACGATCTTCTTGAAAAAAGAGAAGAATTGAAAAGAGACGATGTAGCATTGGTGCGTGTGGAACAATTATTTCCATTACCAGTAACAGCGATGAAGAAAATTATCAAAAAATACATAAATGCTCTGGATGTAGTCTGGGCACAGGAAGAACCAAAAAACATGGGAGCTTATTCGCATGTTTTGATGCATTTTGAAGAAGCTAGAAACTTTAGGGTATGCAGTAGAAAAATGTATGCTGCTCCCGCGGCAGGTAGTACCGTTAGATCAAAAGCGCGCCATCAAAAAGTTATGGAGAGTGTTTTTGATAAAACAATGGATTAGTAATAAAGATTATAGGGCTTAAATTAAAAAATGAATTAATTTTAAGAGGCAGCCCAAAAAACAATAAGGAAAAATAAACCTTGGCTTATAATAAAAGATAAAATTATGGCATTAGAAATGAAAGTTCCGTCCCCCGGAGAATCCATCACCGAAGTTGAAATAGCAGCTTGGCTGGTAAAGGATGGTGATTATGTGGAAAAAGACCAAGCGATAGCAGAAATAGATAGCGATAAGGCAACTCTTGAACTTCCCGCAGAAGCAAGTGGTATTATTACCTTAAAAGCGGAAGAAGGCGATACTGTGGCTGTAGGTCAGGTGGTTTGTATTATTGATACCGACGCAAAAAAACCAGGAGAAGACGAAAGTACTTCAGAAAAAGAAGCGCCCAAAACAAAGGAAGCGCCAAAAAAAGAAACACCCAAAGAAGATACTTCAAAAAAAGGAGATGCAAAAATTCAAACTCCTTCAAAATCCTCAACACCCAACCAAAAGCAGGATAAAGTAAGCTATGCCAGCGGTTCGGCTTCCCCTGCTGCTAAGAAAATTCTTGACGAAAAGGGTATGTCTTCAAAAGATGTAAGCGGAACGGGAAGAGACGGACGGATAACCAAGGATGATGCTGTAAACGCTGCACCTTCTATGGGAACTCCGGGAACTGGCAGTCGTGGTAGTGAAAGAAAGAAACTTTCCATGCTTCGCCGTAAAGTGGCAGAACGCTTGGTTTCCGCCAAAAATGAAACAGCCATGCTTACCACTTTTAATGAAGTGGACATGACGGCTATTTATGGATTGAGAAGCCAATATAAGGAGCAATTCAAGGAAAAGCATGGGGTTGGACTTGGGTTTATGTCGTTTTTTACGCTTGCCGTAGTAAGGGCATTGGAACTTTATCCAGATGTGAACTCCATGATTGATGGTGACTACATGATAACCTATGATTTTAAAGATATTTCAATTGCGGTTTCTGGTCCCAAAGGATTAATGGTCCCAGTAATACGAAATACTGAAAACTTAAGTTTTAGAGGGGTGGAAGATGAAGTTAAAAGATTGGCTTTGCGCGCACGCGATGGGCAAATAACCGTTGATGAAATGACTGGCGGTACCTTTACCATCTCAAATGGAGGTGTTTTTGGAAGCATGCTTTCCACACCCATTATTAACCCGCCACAATCCGCAATCCTGGGAATGCACAATATTGTAGATCGGGCAATAGTTCGCGATGGAGGTATAGTAGTGGCGCCTGTAATGTATGTTGCTTTGTCCTACGACCACAGAATTATTGATGGTAAGGAATCTGTTGGATTTTTGGTTGCAGTGAAAGAAGCATTGGAAAATCCCGAAGAATTGTTAATGAACAACAATGTGAAACACGCTTTGGAATTATAAAAGAATAAATCTCTAAAATAAAAAATCCGGTTTATAGACCGGATTTTTTTTTGGTTAGTTAGCTTAAGGATAGCAACCTTAAATTTTCAATAAAAAATTAAACTATTTAATATGTTTAACACAATTATAAAAATAACAGATATAGCCAGAACCACAATAACTGGGTTTCTAGAAGTTTTTTCCACCTTCTGTTCTTCCTCTATTAAAACTGATTCTTTCATATTGTAAATATGCATATTTCTTTAGAATTATAAAATACGTAGTAACACGTAAATTTCTAAAAAAATTCTGTAAACACCTCTATAACAATTTTTCATGATGTTCCTTGGCCCATATAAGGAGGCTGTTTGTCTTGGGTTCAAGGTTTAATTTCGTAATCATATTACTACGGTGTTTTTCTACTGTACGGTATGAAATAAAAAGCTGCGAGGCAATTTCCTTATTGGTTTTGTCCTTGGCTATAAGCTTTAATATTTTTTTTTCGGAAGGGGTTAGAATATTAAGATCATTATCGCCAATAAATACTACGCCTATCAATTCCTTAATCTTTGGGCTGAAAAAAGGGTTGCCTTCCGTTACCGTTTTAATGCAGTTTTCAATTTCCTCCAGTGCAAATTCCTTTAAAATATAACCGAATATATTAAGTTCCTGGGCTTTTTGGTAGAGTTCCTTTTCTTTATGAAGAGTAATTAATACTATTTTAGTTTCTATGCCCTGGGTTTTGCATTTTTTTGCAATTTCCAAGCCCGACATAAATGGCATTTGAATATCCAGTATGGCTATATCTGGGTTTGTTTTAGTGATTAGGTTATAGGCTTCCCTGCCGTTGTTGCCACTCCCAACAAGGTTATATCCCTTTTCAGATAAAAAATCACTTAGCCCTTTTAGAAGCAGGGGATGGTCATCTGCAATGATTATGGATGCTGTTTTATTCATAATGGAAATTGAAATTCAATAATAGTTCCCGCATCTTTCTTTGAAGTTACCTTCATTTGTCCCTTTAAAAACTTTGTGCGTTCCAAAAGCGTTTTAAGTCCCAATGATTTTACGTCTTGGTATTTTTCATTAAAATCAAAGCCTACCCCGTTATCCCGTACGGAAATGAGGATATTATTGGTAAACTTTTTGATCGAAACCTTTCCAGCTTCAGCTTTGGCATGTTTCAAAATATTGCTCAGACTTTCCTGGACTATCCTATATATATTTACTTCTTCCTCTTTTGAAAAAATGTTGTCTATATTATCTATTTCAGCGGAGATAAAAAGCGTGGTATTTTCATCTATAAGGTTAATGGTGTATTCTATGGCTTTGGTAATGCCCAATTCCTGCAGCTGAAAAGGGTGAAGGTCACGGGAGATTGTTCGTACCTCTTCAATGGTATGGTCAACCATTCTTTTTGTGTGGTTGTCTCCGCTTTCAATAAGCTTGTTTTTAATGACCAATAATTGCTGCCCTATTCCATCGTGAAGATCTTTTGAAATCCTTCTTCGTTCTCCTTCCTGTGAGACAATCAATTCCTGGCTAAATTTTTCCTGAAGTATTTTATGGGCTTTCAGGTGTTTGTGGTTTCGGTACATTAATATTAACCCAAAGCAGAGCAGGATAGCAATTCCTGTAAAGAGCATGACTTTTTTAAAGTTCTCATTGTCTTTTTCAAGAAGGGTGATGTTGGTAGTTTTTTCAACCAGTTCTTTTTCTTTCTTTTCCGTTTCGTAAAGTGTTTGGTAGTAGGCAAGGGAATTTGCCGTACTTCTATTATATATGGAATCCTTTATGGAATTGGAGGAGATATTGTTTTCCACACTTTTTTTATAATCACCAATATCATAGTAAATTTCGGAAAGAAGCGAGTAGGTGCTCATAATCTCATCTTCTATTCCAAGGGTTTTGGCACTTTCGAGCTTTTGTTGTGCCAGAGCCAAGGCTACTTCATTTTTCCCAATAGTTAGGAAATATTTTGCCTTTGCGCCTAGATAATTAAGCTTTGATGCGGAATCGCCCTTAAGGTCATATTGACTTTCGAGAAGGGCAATGTGTTTTTTTGCCTGTTCAATTTGGTCGTGTTCGCAGTAATATTCTATGAGTGCTGCCTGAATATCTATGAAATTGGAATTATTCATGGAATTTTTATCCACACTTTTTTCTGCCAACAAAAGGGAGTTATACTCCAAGTCGTATTTCCCAATTTTTTTATAATCCAAGGCTTGATTATAATATTCATCAGAGAGGTACGAATAAAGTTTGAGCGCCTTCATTTTTTCGATAAGCCCATCGCGTTCAATTTTTGCTTTTTCGTAAAACCCGTTCCGGCTAAACATATTTATAATACCCTGCTGCGAGAATACCATATATTCGTAATCCTTCCCGTTTTCATAAATAGTATAGGCCTTTGTAAAATCTTCACCCGCCAAAACAAACTTTCCCAAGCTGGAATAAGCTTGCCCCCTAAATAAATACGCATCTGCCTTTTGTAGAGAATCTTTTTCGGGTAAATTGGCCAGTGCCAAAGTGAAATCTTCAATCGCTTTTTTAAGGTCAATCTTTGTGAAGGCATTGCCTCTTTTTAAATAAAGGCCGCCCAATAAAAAGCTGTCTTTTATTTTGTATTTGCGTGCTAAAACTCCATTTATGATTGTTATGGCCTTAAGTGGGTCGTTGGCATAAGTGGTCATTGTGTACTGCAAGTTCATGGCCTTTCTGGCAGCTGGCTCAATACTATCCAGTTCTTCGGCAAGGTCAATATACTGAATGCTATATTTTAAAAAAGACTCATTGTCAACCCTAAAGGTTCTGAAAAGCAAACTGTCCAGGGCAGCTAGTTTTACTGTAGTGTTTTGACTAGTGTCCACAATGTGCTTGTAATAGGAAATATTCTGGCTAACCCCTACAAAGGGCGCAACCATAATAAAGGTAAGCACAGCCATTAAAGTTTTCAATACATTAGGTTTTGTGGAGAGCAGTTAAATGTAGTTAATTTATTGTAAATAAGGCATATCTAAAAACTATTCTCTAACATAAAAGCAATTTCTACCGTAATCAATTACCGCCCGATTTTTTTTGAGAAAATCAGCTCCAATAATACCGTGGATGGGTTTTTCCTCAACTTGCCCAAGGGCTTCATTTATGTGTGAAAGATCGAAAATAACAAAATCCATATTTTTTATTTTCCAATTATTAATGGTAAAAACATTATTGCGGGACAGCATGGTTTCCATATTTATTGCGCCGGCACCCGCCGCTTTAATGATACTGTCTTCACTTACCATTGAAAAATGGGAACTGTCACTAAAACCTATACAACTGGTGGAAGCGCCGGTGTCCAAAATAAAATTGCCGACTGAGCCGTTAATTTTCGCGCTGAAAAAATAATGGCCCGTGGCAAGTCTTTTCAGCGGAATGCGATAAAAGCCTACGGCTTTCATAAAACTACGTAAGTGCTTCAATTTTTTTTGTGCAAAGATAGTAAACAAAATAAGTAGCTTTGCGGTATGTTGACAGATACACACACTCATTTATATAGTAATGCCTTTGATGGAGATAGGGCCACAATGATGAAACGGGCTTTTGAGGCGGGCATCGAACGTTTTTTTATCCCCGCAATAGATTCCGGCCATACCGAAGCCATGTATGCGCTGGAAAATGAATATCCCAACAATGTATTTTTAATGATGGGGCTGCACCCAACTTCGGTAAAGGAAAATTTTGAAGAGGAATTGGCGCATGTTGAGGAACAATTCAAAAAGAGAGATTTTTTCGCGGTTGGTGAAATTGGCATCGATCTTTATTGGGACAAATCTACTTTGGAAATCCAAAAAACCGCTTTTAAAAAACAGATACAATTGGCGAAGAAGCACAAATTGCCAATCGTAATCCATTGCAGGGAGGCCTTTGATGAAATCTTTGAAGTGCTGGAAACCGAAAAGGACGACGATCTGTTTGGAATTTTCCACTGCTTCACCGGAACTTTTGAGCAAGCCCAAAAAGCCATTTCCTATAATATGAAACTCGGTATCGGCGGAGTGGTGACATTTAAGAATGGAAAGATTGATACTTTTTTAAATCAGATTCCGCTGGAGCACATTGTTTTGGAAACCGATTCGCCCTATCTTGCGCCGGCGCCATATCGTGGCAAGCGTAATGAGAGCAGTTATTTGAGGCTAGTTTGCAAAAAACTTGCTGAGGTTTATGGAGTTTCAGAAGAAGAGATAGCAAAGGTTACTACTGAAAATTCGAAGAAAATTTTTGGAATTTAAGGATGAACAAATCAATATGACAAAAAAACCAAACATACTCCTTATATATACCGGCGGAACTATCGGGATGATCAAGGATTTTGAGACCGGCGCGCTGCGCAATTTTAATTTTGGCGAACTTCTGAATCATATTCCCGAGCTTAAGCTGATAGATTGCAACATAACGACCACAACTTTTTCAAAACCAATCGATAGTTCAAATATGAATCCAAAATATTGGATAGATATTGCAACTATTATTGAAAACAATTACGAAACCGTAGATGGATTTGTGGTGCTACACGGAAGCGATACCATGAGCTACACTGCTTCGGCAATGAGCTTTATGCTGGAGAATTTGGCAAAACCTGTAATATTTACAGGCTCTCAACTTCCAATTGGCGATTTGCGTACAGATGCCAAGGAAAATTTGATAACCTCTATTCAGATTGCTGCCCTGCAGGAAAGGGGCGTTTCAAAAATTGGTGAGGTGTGTCTTTATTTTGAATATAAACTTTACCGCGCCAACCGCACAACTAAGCTTAATGCCGAACACTTTGAGGCCTTTGCCTCCAGCAATTATCCTGAATTGGTACAAAGCGGAGTTCATTTAGTTGTAAACAATGAGGCTTTGTACAGGCCAAACCGAAGAAAAAAGCTAAAAGTCCACAAAAACCTTGAAACGAATATTCTGTTGTTGAAAATGTTTCCGGGAATAGATGAAAGCGCAGTTAAGTATATTTTTGACTATCCCAATTTAAAAGGATTGGTGCTCGAAACCTATGGAAGCGGGAATGTAACCAATGAAAAATGGTTTTTGGAGGCACTTAGATCTGTTATTAAAAAAGGTATTCCCATAATAAATGTTACCCAATGTTCTGGCGGAAGTGTAAATATGGGTCAATACGAAACCAGTACAGAATTGAGGAAAATGGGCATAATCAGCGGAAAAGACTGTACCACCGAGGCGGCTTTGGCAAAACTTATGTATTTATTAGGGCAAAAAATTTCGGCTAACAGCTTCAAAACCATATTCGAAACCTCATTAAGGGGCGAAATGCAATAAATAAACCCCACAAATAATTTTATGGCGTTGTTTTTTTTTTGATATTTGGCACTCCATAAAAAGTATGGGTAAAATTAATAGAGAGGTGGCCGAGTGGTCGAAGGCGCACGCCTGGAAAGTGTGTATACGCCACAAGCGTATCGAGGGTTCGAATCCCTTCCTCTCTGCTAGTTTATTTGGGATTTCAAATTTGATTGAATTTATTTGACAAGTATTTGAATAGGGGAAGATAAAAATTCCGTTAATATTTTGTTTAAATAAATAAGATTTATGTATTGAAGACGTTACTTTGTTATCCTTCACAAATAATAATATTGTAGATTAACTAAATTATTTTATATCTTTAAACCTTTAACTAAAAACAAACTTTAAGTCGATAGCAATGAAAAAATTACTTTCTATTATGGCGCTTGCCGCAATGGTCTTTGTAGGCACTTTAAACGCGAATGCTTCAACAGCAGCTCAAACAATGCCAACCAGCTCCCAAGCTTTAGTAACTTTAGCAACCATGTCCATTATACAGGATGAGGCTGCTCCTGCCGCTGAGCAAAGCAAAGGATTTCATCAAGAATTAAAAGAACGTTTCGTGGAAGGTGGTCCCGGTTTTATGGGGATTGTACTTTTATGTTTAATTCTAGGTTTAGCAATTGCTATTGAAAGAATTATTTACCTAAACCTTTCTACAACCAATACGCAAAAACTTGCGCAAGAAGTAGAAGATGCCTTAAATAGTGGTGGTATAGAAGCAGCAAAAGAAGTTTGCCGTAATACCAAAGGACCTGTAGCGTCCATCTATTATCAAGGTCTTGACCGTGCCCACGAAGGCATCGACATTGCCGAAAAGGCAGTTGTTGCTTACGGTGGTGTACAAATGGGCCAATTGGAAAAGAATGTTTCTTGGATATCATTATTTATCGCACTTGCTCCTATGCTTGGTTTCATGGGTACAGTAATTGGGATGATTATTGCTTTCGATAAAATTCAATCTGCAGGTGATATGAACCCTTCATTAGTAGCGGGTGGTATTAAAGTGGCACTTTTAACAACCGTATTCGGTTTGATCGTGGCTATTATTCTTCAAATATTTTATAATTATATTATCGCAAAAATTGATAGTATAGTGAACAGTATGGAAGATGCATCCATTACATTGATCGATATGTTGTTCGATTACAAAACAAAAAACAAAATCTAAAATAAACCATAAGATGGCATTACATAAAATTTTAAAAATAGTGGCATTGCTTCTTAGTGTTGCGGGGATTATTTTTCTTGCAATGATCATCGCGAAAGGTGATGTAGAAGTTGCAGCAACCGGTGATGGCGTAGATGGCTTTTTATATGTAGCCTATATCACATTCGCAATAACCCTTCTCTTTGTTCTCTTTTTTGTACTAAAAGGAATTTTTGAGGGAAATATTAAAAGTACCTTACTTTCAGTAGGAGCCTTTTTCCTCGTGTTTGTTATTTCATACGTGTTGGCTGATGGAACCCCAATGACTGTTGGTGAAGAAGTACTTTCTGCAAGCGGCTCAAAATGGGTTGATACAGGATTGTACGCATTCTACATAATGGCCATATTGGCAGTAGGCGCAATGGTTTTCAGCGGAATTAAAAAAGTAACAAAATAATGGCAAGAAGAGCAACACCGGAAGTTAACGCAGGGTCTATGGCAGACATAGCATTCCTGTTGCTTATCTTTTTCTTGGTAACAACTACCATAGAAAAGGATAAAGGAATTGCACGACAGTTACCTCCAATAGAAGATATAGTTGATCCACCAAAGATTAAGGAGAAAAACCTTTTTATTGTAACAGTTAATAAGAACGATCAACTTCTCGTTGAAGAAAGTTTGATGGAACTTAAAGATTTACGCAAAGCGGCCATAGCATTCTTGGATAATGGCGGAGCGTCTTCTGGAACTGCAGAATATTGTAATTACTGTAGGGGAAAACGTGATCCTGCTTCATCAGACAATCCTGATAAAGCTGTAATCTCTGTTCAAAATGACAGGCTTACATCCTATAAAATGTATATAGCTGTACAAAACGAATTGGTAGCTGCTTACAACTTTTTAAGGGATCGGGAATCACAAAGACTATATGGTTGGAAGTTTACTGAAGTAAGTAAAGCCATTGACGAAGGTAGTTATAAAGGAAATGAAGCGGATGCCCAGGCAAAGTTGGAGAACATTCAAAAATTGTTCCCCTTAAAACTGTCAGAAGCCGAACCTAAGAAATCAGGAACCTAATAATTTAAAAGAAGATGTCAAAGTTTACAAAGAAAAAGAGCAGCGAATTGCCAGCCGTGAATACAGCATCTCTTCCGGATATTGTATTTATGTTACTATTCTTCTTTATGGTGGTAACTGTATTGCGCGATGACAATTTACTGGTTAAAAATACCCTTCCAAAAGCCGATCAAGTAGAAAAGCTTAAAAAAGACCGTTCAGTATTTATCTATGCTGGGAAACCCAGTGCTAGATATCAAGACAAGTACGGAAAGGAAGGTAAAATTCAAATTGGTGATAAATATACTGATGTATCAAGTTTAAAATTTGCTTTAACTGAAGCCAGACAAAAACTTCGTCCTGAATTGCAGGATAAAGTAATGGTAGCTTTAAAAGTGGACGAAGAGACTAATACAGGACTTGTTACTGATATAAAGCAACAATTACGGGATTTAAATATGTTGAAAATAATATATATTACTTCCCCAGGAAATGAAATAGAGCAATAATATATACAGGTAATTATTATATTGAGCACCTTGTTTACAAGGTGCTTTTTTTGTTTCCCATATTCTGAAAATACATTTATCTTTATCGAATGCTACAGGCTTCCAAAATTTTTTTCTACTTCTTTGTTGCTCTTTTTGCTACCACAGCTGTGGCCCAAGACAGTATTGCTCATACAACCGTGGACTCGGTATACAGGGAGGATCAGTTTTATATAGGTGCCACTTACAATCTATTGATGAGCGTGCCATCAAGTGTTAGCCTTAGAGGTCTTTCTGGAGGTGTACAATTGGGTTTCGTTAGGGATATGCCTATTAATAAAAGACGCAATATTGCGGTTGCTGTGGGTGCGGGAATAGCTTTTGATCAATTTGGGCAGAATCTTTTTATAGGGGAAAGCGAAGATGGTAAAACAATTTTTAAAGTTCTGAATGAAGCAAATGTCAACTTCACGCGAAACCGTTTTAGTATGGCTTTGATAGAAGCCCCCATAGAATTTAGATGGAGATCTTCAACTCCTACATCATACAGGTTTTGGAGGGTTTATACAGGCGTAAGGGTAGGTTATGCCTATTGGTATCAAGCCACTTTTAAACAGCCAGGCAATACGGTCTATCAATCAAAAATACCTGAATTTGATCCACTTCGATTATCCGCAACTTTAAGCTTTGGGTATAACACCTTTAATTTTTTCGCTTCCTATTCTATAAATCCTTTTTTTAAGGATGCATTTACCGCTGAAGGGGAACAAGTAGATTTTAGAACCGTTAAACTCGGTTTGATGTTTTACGTGCTATAACCAAAAATTGAATAACAGCAATTGCGGAAGTATTCCTACCAATAAACCTAGTCCAAGTTCCGGATAATTGTGCGAATCATTATTTAATCTGGAAGAAGCCACCCAACCGTTCACAAATAGAAAGAAACTAATGGTAAATAGAATATTTACTTTGAAGTGAGCGCTAAGGCCAACCAAGAATGCTAATATTCCTGCAACACCTATTTGGTGCAAGCTTATTTTGAATTTGAAAAATACCAGTATGAGCGCACTAAAGGCAGAGAAGAGAATCCCTACAAAAAAATAATACATTTCTGGATCGTCATAAGGATCAAAAACCATTTTGATAATCAGAAATAGAAGAACGCATTGTATCATTAACGGATATTTTCTTTCCCTTACTTCTTTTAAATGTATTGTGTCTACTAAGCCTAAATTTTTTAGTAAGAAAAAGATAACAATAGGAATGAAGAGTGTGATAATAGCTATTGCAAAAAATTTGGACAGAACAAAATCTGGCTCAATATAGCGAGGTGTAATGAGGTAATAAATAGCTGTGCCAATTAACGGCATCAATAAGGGATGAAATAAATAAGAGGCTACTTTTAAGAATGCGTTCATCAAATTTCTTTTCTAAGTCGAGCTACTGGTAAATCCAATTGTTCCCTATATTTTGCAATGGTCCTTCTTGCAATTGGATATCCTTTTTCCAATAAAATTTTCGCCAACTTATCATCTGTAAGGGGTCTTCGCTTGTCTTCTTCGGAAATCGTGATCTCTAATATTTTTTTTATTTCTTTTGTCGAAACATCCTCTCCCTGGTCGTTTTTCATTGATTCACTAAAAAAATCTTTTATAAGCCTCGTGCCATAAGGGGTGTCTACATATTTACTATTGGCCACACGCGATACCGTGGAAACATCCATGTTTATTTTGTCCGCAATATCTTTTAAAATCATTGGCTTTAACTTTCGCTCATCACCGCTCAAAAAATATTCTTTCTGCTGTCGCATAATTTCATTCATGGTTACAAAAAGCGTTTGCTGCCGCTGTTTAATGGCGTCTATAAACCATTTGGCGGCATCCAGTTTTTGTTTTATGAACATTACCGCATCCTTTTGCGATTTTGATTTGTCTTTCGCTTCTTTATAACCCTTCAACATATTGGTATAGTCCCGGGAAACATGAAGCTCCGGTGCGTTTCTGCCATTTAGGGTTAAGTCCAGTTCACCGTCAATTATCTTAATGGCGAAATCTGGCACTACGTGTTCCGCTATTCGCGTATTTCCGGAATAAGTACCTCCTGGTTTTGGGTTCAAACTCTCAATTTCATGAATTGCATCGCGAAGTTGGTCTTCTGTAATATCGAATTTTTGCAGTAATTTTTTATAGTGCTTTTTGCTGAAATGATCAAAGGAATCTTCAATAATGTCTTTTGCTAAAGTAACCGATGGAGTCGGCTCCCGGCGGTGCAACTGTAGTAAAAGACATTCCTGAAGATCGCGTGCTGCCACTCCAGCGGGATCTAGATCTTGAACTATTTTTAAAACTTTTTCGACCCTTTCTTCTGTAGTGTATACATTTTGCGTAAACGCCAAATCATCAACAATTTCTTGAATTTTCCTACGGATATAACCACTTTCATCCACACTGCCCACTAAAAATTTGGCAATTTCCTCCTCTTCTTCATCCATCCTATACGTACTCAATTGCTGCATTAAATGCTGGTTGAATGAAGTTCCGGCGGCGTAGGGCATCTGTCGTTCTTCGTCATCAGCGCTGTAATTGTTGGCAGAAAGCTTGTAGCTTGGCACTTCGTCATCACTTAAATAATCGTCTACGTTTATGTCGGTTTCAATTACTTCGTTCCCTTCGTCATAATTATCATCGTATTCATTATTTTCAAACTCATCATCAAAATCTTCAGTTTCCTCCTTACCGCCTTCCAGGGCTGGATTTTCTTCCAATTCTTGGGATATACGTTGCTCAAAAGCCTGCGTAGGCAGTTGAATCATCTTCATCAACTGTATTTGTTGCGGAGATAACTTCTGGGATAATTTAAAACTAAGCTGCTGTTTTAACATGAGTGTTTCTAAGTAGCTAAAGTTAAAAAAAACTCGGTACTTATTGTTGTTGGGGCTTAGTTTTAATTAAATATTAAGGTTTGGATTGGTCTTTATTGCGGAGGAGGTTTTTTTGCTACAAGAAAACCAAGTTTTGGATCTAAAAATATATCCTCAGTACAGCATTGGGGGTAATACCCAAAGAACGTTGATGTGTTTCAACTACCATTTCGTTATCTAATTGGTAAAAACTATTGATCTCGTTTTCTTTGTCCAATATATTCCAAACTGAAGCACCAAATTCTCCTTTCACTTTTTGGTTAAATTTAAAATTATAAAGGGCAGAGATATCCATTCTCATATAATCTTTTAGATTTTTATTGTTGGTTCCGGCATAATTTATTTCGTTGTTGGTTATTTCATTTCCTGCTATTGGTGAGGTAATCGGCTTTCCAGTATGCCAATTGAAACCCGTCGATATTTTAAGGTTTTTTGCAGTATATGAAGTGCCAACCTTAATGGCGTGCTCGATATCCAGATTGCTGGGAAAGGAACCTGCCTCCAATTTTTTGAAGGTATATTTATTGTCCATATAGGAATAGCTTAACCAGAAATTTAAATTGCTAATGTTTTTTCTTAAAAGTACATCCAAACCCTTAACATCGTAACTTCCGCTAGCTTTTACAAATTCGTATTGATTTTGAAAACCTTGACTCTGGGCGGTTATGCCAGCTACATTTTTGTAATAGCCCTCGGCACTTACCAACCACCCTTTTTTGCTAAAATTGATGCCTGTAGAAATCTGTTTGCTTTTTATAATGGGAATATCTTCATTATTTGATAATTGCCATCTTCGTTTTTCAATTCCCAAGAAATCATTTTGAAAATTGATAATTTGTGAAGTGTTTTGATTTTTAAACTCCCCCAATACTTCAAAAGTGAAATTTTCAAAAAATCGCTGCGTAAAACTCAACCTTGGCTCCCAGATCTGCTTATTTAACTTTTCAATATAATTAAACCGAACACCTGTATTTACAATAGTTCTGTTGTTTATGGATTTATAGCCAATTTGCGAAAACACACTGTGGGTCCTCACCACTTCCGATACCAAAGAACGAAATAAGGGTAAATCCACATCGTCCAGATTGGTAACTTCCGTTTCAACAAAATGATATCCGCTCAAAAGCTGATATTTTTCATTGAATTGATACTCCATTTTCAGTTTAAGGCTAGTTTCCGAAACCACATTTTCCTGCTTAAACCGTTGTGATTCCAGAACATTGGCATTGATGGCCTTTAGCTTATAATCTGTTTCGTAACTTTCAAAAGAAGTTTGTAGATGGGAATTCCAAATGCGATTGTAATACACGGCCCCCGCGATGCTGTTTTGTGATAAACTGCTCTCCCGGGAAACCTGCTCGTTACCCATGCCAGCATTCTCATTAAATTGAAGCTCGTTGGAAACATTTATAAAATTGAGCCGAAGTTCATCTTTGTCACTTATTTTGTATATCCACCGAAGAGAAGTATCATAAAAATCAAACTTTTTATCAGAATTCGTTGCGCTGCCTATATTACTTTGCACTTCTGTATTTTGTGAGATCCTTTCAAAAAATTCATTATAGGTTGGCGTTTTTATAAAATCACTAATTGATTTTCGCCCTGCAACTTGAAGGGAAGATTTTTGGCCAATAGGAATATCTGCAAAAACGTTTGCGTCTATTAAATTCAGTCCAATACTTGCATTGAATTTATTGTTTAGGCTATCACTGGTCTGCATTGCAATGGTTCCCGAAACACCGTCTGTGTAGGTTGCATCTGTTCCATTTTTGTGAAGGGAAACCTTTTGGGTTATTTGGGGATTGTAAATGGAAATTAAGCCGAAAAAATGCCCGGACTGGTACATTTTAATGCCGTCCCAAAGGATAAGGTTTTGGTCGTGCGTGCCCCCTCGAATGTTGATGTCTGAAACTGTCTCGTTTATACTTTGAATGCCAGGAAACGCTTGTACGGCCTGTAAAACGTCATTATCGATTACCCCGGGCAAAATACCAAAATGCGAAAAATCTATAACAAAGGAGCCGTCGTTTATTTTATTGATTCCGGGAGTAATGTAGTTGGAAAGCAACACTTCGGACAATGATTGAAAATTGGGAAGCATATAAATATCAGCGCAGTTTTTTTTTGCAAACTCTTTATAGGATTTGGTGATTGTTTTGTAACCTAGAAAGCGAATATTTATTTTTTCGAATTCACTTTCAATTTTTAATTGAAAAAAACCATTTTCATCGGTTACCTCATAATTTTCAGCACTTTGTATTGTTGCGAAAACCAGTGGATTTTGGTTGTCAATATCCTTGAGGTAGCCGCATAGAAAAACGGCTTCTTTTTGTTTTATCAAAATAAGATTGTCATTCATTTTGGTGAATAAGAGTCCAGTGTTATTTTCAAGATAAAACAAACTGGTGTCAAGGGATGAATTTGTGGAAGGTGGAAGTAAATAAATATTATTTATTAAGTCCTCAGCATAGTTAAATTGAACATTGTATTTTTCCTGAAGCCCAGAAATTATTTCCGTTAGAGGTTGCCTCTCTTGCGAATAGGCGCTAAAACAGGCCAGCAGCAACAAAACAAACCATAGCCGTTTACTTGTTTTTTCCACGAATGATAACTTGATTTGATTGACTCAATTCATAGGTCATATTCATAGGTTGAGTGATGGAAATCACGGCATTTTCTAAATTATTGTGCACAAAACCTCCGGTAAATAATCTCTTTGTATTTACATTTTCACTTGTTATTTTAATGTTATACTGCCGTTCCAATTCGGCTAAAACTTCGTCGAACGGAACTGCATCAAAATCACTCATATTATCGGTCCAAGATGGAAGGGAAGAAATTGTGTGGCCTTCTGTAAATTTATTATTGAGAATTCTATACGTTTCACCCGCATGCAATTCTCTTTTAATAGTATCGGATACAACCTTAACAATACCCTCGAAACATTTAACTTCAAAAAAATGTTCCCGTTGTTTCACATTAAATTGCGTTCCCACTACAGTAACGATCGCGCTTTTGGTAACAACATCAAAAGTTTTGCCTTTGGCTACTTTAAAATAAGCTTCCCCTTCAAGTTTAACCAATCTTTTATCATCCCATTTTTTCTCGTTGTACTTAATGGTTGATAGGGCATTCAATATAACTTGCGAGTGGTCCGGAATCTCAATGGTTATTTTTTCTCCTGCTTCGGTTTCAATGTGTGTAAGGTTATTGTGAAAAAAGACAAAGTATAGCCCCAATGCAATTACCAAAATACTGGCAATTTTTAAAAACGGGCTGACCCAATTTAATTTTTTAACTGTTTTTTTTTGTGAACGGTAATTTTCCTTAAAAGAATCAAAATCGTCAATTTCTGAAAAATGGGAAGCTTTGAAATATTCTGCATTTTCAAGGATAACTTGATTAATTTGCGCATCCTCCAGCTTGCTGAAAGTTTCTTTTTCAGCATCGGTCAACTCTCCGCGCAGCCATTTTTTTATTAAATTCTCTTTCTCCATCTATCAATTACTTTATTATAGAACAACTTGAGCCTTTTTTCTCCTGATTATTTTATTTTAAAACCTTCCAATTCGTTCTTCAAAATAGTAAAAGCACTGTATATTCTGTATTCAACAACCTTTTGGGTTACCCCTAAAATTTCTGCTATTTCACTGTGTTTTTTGCCATCGGCCTTATTCATTAAAAAGGCGACACGTTGTTCTTCGGTCAAACTTTCCAGAACTTTTTTATAGCGTTCCAAAAACTGCGCTTTCTCCAAAATAAATTCCGGGGTTTCATTGGTATGGTTTTCCTTTTTTATCTGTTGATGCTTTAAGACCACTTTTTGGTGCTTTACTTCATTCAACATCATATTATTTGCAATGGTAAAAAGGTATGATTTCGCTTTGCTGGGAACCACTTTTTTGCAATTGTCCCACAATTTTATAAATGCATCCTGCGCTATATCATTGGGGTTAAATTGTTCTCCATATTTATAGTACAAAAAGTCATGCAGGCCTTTTGCATATTTTTTATAAATACGTTCAAAAACCATTTCTTCGCAAATAGTATCCTTGAGGTCTTTTGGCAAAATTGAAATTTTATGTGGCTAAGTTATTGAAATATTCTTTCAATTTTTTTCAGGAGTTTTTACAATTGAGTTGTTTTATAATAAAAAAGCATGCAATTGTTTGTGAAATCCTGATTCTATGAAATTAACTATTAAAGTTACACACCTCTTTTTTTTGGTTTTTCTTTTTGCTTTTAACTCCTGCAGAAAGGAAGAAGTGCAACTTATACAACCCCCCGAGGACGAAACCTTGGTTTCAAATTCTTTAATAGTTGATTTAATAAAACGGACTGTTTCCAACGATGGTTCCATCGATAACATAATTGATAATGCCAATTGTTTCAGGGTTCAACTACCCGTTACGGTGGCCGCAAACGATATAGAAATCACAGTAAATTCTGAAGCAGATTATGCTGAAATTGAAGATGTATTTGATGAATTTGATGATGACAATGACACACTTGAAATATTTTTTCCCATCACTATAATTTTAGAAGATTATTCGCTGGTAACTATTGATAATTATAACGAATTGTCCAATTATTCCAACACGTGTAATGGCGAAAACAGGGCAGATGATGATATAGAATGTGTGGATTTTCAATATCCAATAAAGGCATCAATATTCAATGTGAATAACGAAATGCTTGAAACCATCATATTGAATAATGATGAAATGCTTTATAAATTTATTGATGGAATTAATCAATTTGATCTTGTAACTATGGATTTTCCTATTGCAATATTACTACCGGATGGTTCTTCAAGGAATGTTGAAAACCTAAACGAGCTTGAAAACGTGATTGAAACCAACAGGGATAATTGTGATGAAGATGATGACAACAATTATAATGATGACGATTGCAATGAGTGTACAATTTCGCAATTGACAAACTATTTAACCGGTTGTTCAGATTGGGCTGTGGACCAGTTGGAAAGGGATAATAGCAGTAATACTGAAGATTATTATGCCGGTTATGTTTTTAACTTTTATCCCGACGGCACATTAGTATCCCAATATTTCGCGCGTATTTATCCAGGAACATGGACTGCCACGGGCTCTGCAAACAATATTACGGTAGTAATTGATATTCCCTCCTTGCCGGATTGTAACAACAATTGGATTTTACATGAAATTGAACAAAATCCAGGCGAAACAAAAGTTGATTTAAGGTTGGGTGAGGAGCAGATACGCTATGTAAACGATTGCAATTGAAGCATCGAAAAAACAGAAAACTAATCTCAAATGCGCAAATTATTTTTTTTATTGACGCTAATAGTACTGGCTGTAATAGGCTATAACTATTTATATCAATCACATCGGGATATAGAGAGTGAAGACGCTACATATTCTCTCACCGCGACTGAATTATATGCTGAATTTGAGACCAATCCACTTGCTTCACAAAATAAATACTTGAACAAGACCATTGAAATTTCTGGATTTATTTCAGAAAAAAACGAAGCAGAAATTACCTTGGAGGACAAGGCATTTTGCCAGTTTTCCATCCCAATAAATAAAAATCTTGACCTAAATTCAAAAGTCAATATAAAAGGAAGATTTATTGGGTTTGATGACTTATTAGAGCAGGTAAAATTAGATCAGTGCATTATTAATTAACTTAAAATAAAACCATTATGAAAACAAAATTATTATTACTGGCACTTTTTGGCATTTTTGCCACAAACGCACAAACAACCTATAATCTGGACTGGTTCATGGGGATTGGAACAAACGTAGATTTAACAATCGATCAAGGTGATACCGTTATCTGGACCTGGGGCGACACCGCTCCGCATACGGTAGAGAACTCGGTAGGTAACTCCGTAGAAACTTTTAGCAGTGGTGTAATTACAGGTATGGGCCAAACGTATTCATACACCTTTACCGTGGTGGGTGCCAATGATTATTTATGTGGTGTACATGGCCCAGCAAGTATGTCTGGAACTATTACCGTTAATGAAGTTTTGGGTGTAGATGAAAATGAATTGAATAAAATCAATATTTCTCCTAACCCCTCCTCTTCTTTTATCAGCCTGCAATTGCCAAAAAACATGAACCAAGGCCAAATAAGTGTTTATGATATGCTGGGGAAAAAACTTTATTCACAGGAGTTTACAACTGAAGGTTCGCATTCAATCGATATTTCAAAATGGAATTCCGGAATTTATTTCCTAAAAGTGAGTTCCGGTGAAAGGGTACAGACTGAAAGGTTTATCAAAAACTGATACCCTTGAAATATTTTTTCCTGCTAATTTTGTGGATGCCGGTTTTGGCTCTTTCCCAAGAAGACCTGCTTGCTGAAATTGATACCGATTCGGTTACCGATCAATACGCAACAGCTGCCTTCAAAGGGCTTAAAATTGTAAATTTTGAGTCCACAAAATTAGTAGCTAAAAAGGAACTTACGTTAATAGTTTCCCACCGGTTTGGAAGTATTGAAAACGGCTTTGATAGCTTTTTCGGGCTTGATGATGCCGTTACCCGCTTAAATTTTATCTATGGACTTTTTGAGGGATTTAACATCAGTGTTTCCCGAAGTTCCTATCAAAAAATATACGAATCCGCCATTAAGTACGGCATCATTAAACAGCAAGAAAATGGGTTTCCGTTTACAATAGTTGGATACAATTCTATTTTGATAAATACGGCTTTGGATAAAGATAATTTGCCAAAACTGAAATTCAAACATCGGCTGGGCTACACTACTCAGCTTTTGGTTTCCAGAAAATTGAACACTAATTTTTCAGTGGAGTTGGCGCCCACGTATTTTCACGATAATTATGTGGCTATAAATGAACAAAGTAATGCACAGTTTGCAATGGGTTTTGGTGGCCGTTATAAATTAGGCAAACGTTGGTCCCTTAATGCAGATTACGGTTGGCATTTAAATAGGGCCAATAATTCTCCCTTTAAAAACCCATTATCGGTAGGAGTGGACCTTGAAACCGGGGGGCACGTTTTTCAAATGCATTTTACAAATGCCCAACCGATGAATACCAATGGATTTTTGGGACAAGCTACCGGAGATTGGACAGAGGGTGATATTTATTTCGGATTTAACCTGAGTCGGGTTTTTTAATGTATTGGTTATGGAAAAATTTTTACTGAAAATCCTATTCTTAATTTGTACAATTCTGTTAAGTGGTTGTACAACTGCGCATGAAGAGGATTTGGTAGAGATTGTTCCCATTATTGAAGTAGTTACCTACACCGAAAATGTGAAACCAATTATTGAGAATAATTGTATTATTTGCCATGCAGATCCTCCCCAAAACGGAGCCCCTATGCCTTTGCTTACCTATGAAAATGTAAAGGAAGCGGTTGAAAACAGAAACCTAATTGGACGGATATCTAGCGAAGATCCTTTGTTTTTGATGCCTTTTGGAGGTCCTAGACTTCCACAAAATTTAATAGATATTATTATTCAATGGAATGAAGACGGTTTAATAGAATAGAAAATCATGAAAAATATATTATTTATAATCCTATTAGTGACTGCCTGTGCCTTTGGGCAGAATAAATACATAACCAAAACTGGCACAATAAGTTTTGAAGCTTCGGTGCCTTCCTTCGAAGAGGTTGCTGCCAAAAATAATTCGGTAACCGCCATAATAAATATTGAAAATGGTGAAATTGCAGCATTGGCCCTTGTAAAAGCATTTCGATTTAAAAATGCGCTGATGGAGGAACATTTCAATGAAAATTATGCCGAATCAGATAAGTATCCAAAAGCAAATTTTAAAGGGAAAATTTTAAATTTTTCTTTGGGAAGTCTGAATGAAACAAGTGAATTTTACATTGACGGGGAACTGGAATTCCATGGGGTGACCAAAGAAATAAAACAAATTCCTGTAAGAATGAAACAAACAGAAAATGGAATTTTGCTTTCCGGACATTTTTCGGCCTTGGCTTCAGATTTTAATATTGAAATCCCTAAAATTGTAAAAAATAAAGTTTCGGACGAAGTGCAAATCGACTTTAATTTTGAACTTCAAAAAAAATAATATTTTCCAATTTTTCTTTTAAAACTCTGCGTTGCCGGGCGTTCTTGGGTAAGGTATCACATCGCGAATGTTGCCCATTCCCGTAGTGAATTGTACCAAACGCTCAAAGCCAAGTCCAAATCCACTGTGTACGGCAGTTCCGAATTTACGAAGGTCCAAGTACCAATACAGTTCCTTTACGTCAATGTCCATGGCCACCATTTTTTCTTTTAACACATCGTAACGTTCCTCCCGTTGCGAACCACCAACTATTTCGCCAATTCCTGGGAAAAGCACATCCATGGCGCGAACGGTCTTGCCGTCATCATTAAGGCGCATATAGAACGCTTTAATTTTAGCAGGATAATCAAATAGGATTACTGGGCACTTAAAGTGTTTTTCAACCAAAAAGCGTTCGTGCTCACTTTGAAGGTCAGCGCCCCATTCATCAATAATATATTTGAATTTCTTCTTTTGATTGGGTTTTGATCTTTTTAAAATATCGATTGCTTCGGTATACGTTACTCGCTTAAAATTATTTTCAAGGATAAACTGAAGCTTTTCGCGAAGTTTCATTTCACTGCGCTCGTCCTGTGGCTTGCTTTTTTCTTCTTCAAGCAAACGGTTTTCAAGAAATTCCAAATCATCGGCACAGTTTTCCAACGCGTACTTGATAACATATTTTATAAAATCCTCCGCAAGGTCCATGTTTGCATCCAAATCATTGAACGCTACCTCTGGCTCAATCATCCAAAATTCAGCTAAATGCCTACTTGTATTGGAGTTTTCAGCCCTAAAAGTTGGACCAAAAGTATAAACCTTTCCTAGGCCCATCGCGTAGGTCTCGGCTTCCAACTGACCGCTAACGGTAAGATTGGTTTCCTTTTCGAAAAAATCTTCTTTGTAATTTACATTTCCAGCTTCATCCAAAGGAGGGTTTTTTGCGTCTAAAGCAGAAACCTGAAACATTTCGCCGGCACCTTCCGCATCACTTCCAGTTATAATTGGGGCGTGAAAATAATTAAAACCGTTTTTCTGAAAATATTCGTGAACGGCAAAAGCAAGTTTTGAACGGGTGCGCATGACGGCGCCAAAAGTATTTGTTCTAATCCGTAAGTGTGCCTGTTCGCGTAGAGTTTCAAGAGAATGGCGCTTGGGGGAAAGTATGGTAAGTTTTACCTCCTCTGGGTCGGCTTCGCCCAAAATTGTAATTTTTGAAACTTGAATTTCGAAGGTCTGCCCTTCGCCTTGGCTTTCGACTAGCGTACCCGAAACCTCAATGGCAGCGCCCACGGTTATTTTCTTTAATAGTGATTCTTCAAAATTTTCAAAATCTACTACACATTGAAGCGTTTTTATGGTAGAACCATCATTTAAAGCTATAAAACGGTTGCTTCTAAAGGATCGCACCCAACCCCTAATTATTATTTCATGGTGTGTGGGTTCGCTTTTTAATAATTCAACTATGGTTTTGTATTGCATGGGTATTATTTAAGAGGCGTAAAGATAATTTTTTAAATATAAATTCGGAATTCAGAATTACTATTATTCTGTAAAAGGCAGAAGTGGGCTATGCCTAAATTACTTGTTGTCTTCATCTTCTTCATTATCCGACAAGATTTCAATGGCGGGTTTTTTCATGGTTTCCTTATTGGCAATGCTGCGTTCCAGTGAAAGCAATAAGGAAGGCAACAACAGTAAGTTGGATAGCATGGCAAATAGCAGTGTCATTGAAACTAGTGCGCCCAAAGCCACGGTACCACCAAAGCTTGAAATGGTGAAAACGGAAAACCCAAAAAACAAAACAATGGAAGTATAAAACATACTTACACCCGTTTCGCGTAGGGCGCCATAGACAGATTTTCGGATCTTCCAGTTGTTTGCTATAAGTTCCTGCCTGTATTTTGCCAAAAAGTGAATGGTATCATCCACCGAAATTCCAAAGGCAATACTAAAAACCAAAATAGTGGAAGGCTTTATGGGAACTCCCAAATACCCCATCAATCCTGCTGTAATAATAAGCGGAAGCAAGTTCGGAATCAGTGAAATAAGGATCATTTTAAAACTCCGGAACATCCAAGCCATAAAAAGTGCAATTAAGAAAATAGCGAGGGAAAGGGAGAGAATAAGATTGTCAACCAAATAATGCGTCCCTTTTTGGAAGACCAATGCCTTTCCAGTTACCGTAACGTTATAGCGGTCCGGCGGGAAAACCTTATTTATTTCGTTGTGGAGATTTTCTTCAATGCGCTCAAACCTATCGGGCTCCGTGTCCTTCATAAAGGTGGTTATCCTCGCAAACTGACCTGTACTATCCACATAGCTGGTCAAAAGGTTAGTTTTTGTGGAACTGCTTTTGGCGTACGAAAGTAAAAAAGTACGTTCCTGGCTGTTGGGCAATTGGTAATATTCTGGGTTGTTATTATAGTAGGCTTGTTTGGAATATTTCACCAATTCTACTACAGAAATAGGCTTCGCAAATTCTGGAATTTCCTTGATGTGATCCTGAAGTTCATCAATTTTTTTGAGGGTGGAAAGGCTCATAACACCCTTTTTTCTTTTGGTGTCCACCATTATTTCCAGTGGCATAATCCCTTCGTATTCCTTTTCAAAAAAGCGGATATCCTTAAAAAAGTCGGTATTTTTAGGCATATCTTCTAGCAGGCTGCCCGAAATTTTGATGCTGAAAATTCCTATAATACTTACGCATAACAAAATGACCGCGGTGATATAAATGGTAATTCGGCGTTCCTTCACCATCCGCTCTATCCAATTTGTAAACTTGCTGATCCAGTTTTTATTGAGATGTTTCAAGTGCTTGTATTTTGGCACCGCCATATAGCTGTAAACAATAGGAATGATGAGCAGGCTCAACAAAAAGATGGCTACAATATTGATGGATGCCACAATACCGAATTCACTCAAAAGTTCACTTTTCACCAAAATAAACGTTGCGAAACCGGAAGCGGTAGTAAGGTTAGTCATCAAGGTAGCATTCCCCACTTTGCTGATTACACGTTGCAATGATTTTGCCTGGTTGCCGTGCTGTTTAATTTCCTGTTGGTATTTGTTGATGAGGAAAATGCAGTTGGGAATTCCAATTACAATTATCAAAGGCGGAATTAAGGCGGTAAGTACCGTAATTTCATAATGCAGCAATCCCAAAATTCCAAAGGCCCACATCACCCCGATAATTACCGTACACATGGAAATAAAGGTGGCGCGCCAGGAACGAAAGAAAAAGAAAAAGATGAGGGAAGTAACCAGCAATGCCCCACCAATGAACAGTCCAATTTCATCAATTATGTTTTGTGAATTCAGGGTTCGGATGTATGGCATGCCCGAAGTATGCACATCTACGCCCGTATCCTCTTCGAATTTTTCAATAAGTGGAATAAGGTTTTCTACAACAAAATCTCGGCGTTCGGCAGTATTTACGATGTCTTTTTTTAAATAGATGGCCGAACGGATTGACTTTTTATCCGGACTGTAGATAAGTCCATCGTAAAAAGGGAGATTATTGAAAAGATCGTTTTTGTATTCTTTTAAATTTTCAGTGGTAAACACCGAATCTTTTATAAACGGCACAAGTTCAAAACCTGTGGTGTCTGTCTTTTTTTCAAGTTTTTTAAGATTGCCCACGGAAAGGGTGAGTTCCACTTCGTTGAATTTAGCGATGTCCTTTGAAAGTTTGTTCCATGCAGCAAATTTTGCTGGGGTAAAAATGGTGGAATCCTTTACGCCCATTACTATCAAGTTGCCCTCTTCGCCAAAATGTTTTAAAAATTGGTCGTACTCAAGGTTAATGGGGTGATCGTCCGGTAGTAGGTTGGCTTCGGTATAAGTGAAGCGCATGTTCTTCCATTGAAAAGCGAGAAGCACGGTAATGGCCGCGATAACGATTAAAATACCGGCGCGGTTACGTAAAATAAAACGGGCCACGGCAGTCCAGAACCCGATGCTGAAAAGTTTGTTCAAAGCAGTTTTTTAATGATGCGGCAAAGGTAAGGATTCCCGATAAGTGGGGGATTTATTTTGTTGGGTATTTTGAAAGGAGGAAAGAAGTAACGTGAATAAATTATATCCATAACTTTCGAAGCTACATTAAATATTATTATCTCAGTTCAACACCTTTTCAAATTTATCTAATCACCTTACAGCGTAAGATAAAAAGTAAACTTAAACGAAATATTATCTTCAAATTTTGGCAGATTGTAATACCCATACCGATAGGCTGTACTAAGCCCAAACCCAAAAAGGATTTTATTGATCTCAAATCCGGTTTCGTTATAAAGTTGGTTTAAGGTATTGAAAGGAATGCCTACGTGCCGTTCTGGGTTTTTCATATCACCCAAAGCGTGTCTGGTAATCAAAACCAGTTCGGGTCTCCATTTTTCCGTAAGTTCAAATCTTCTTAAACTGTGCTTAATTTGAAGCGTAGTGAGTTTATCTGAAAAAAATTCGCCGAAATACATAGTTTCAAAACTCTGCACTCCAGCTACCGAAAAACGCCGCATAATTTTATCCTTGGTTGGTTGATTGGGATAGGAGTGAAAAAGATGCGTAAGCGGAACGTCCCCGGTGGCCAAAGAGCCTTCCAATAAAATATTGGTAGAGGAAAGGTCGGTCCGTTTTATATAATAGTCAAACTTTAATCCAAATTTTGTGTAGTTGAAATCGCTGCCGGCTACATCTTTGAAACCTTGGGTTATCTGTGCACTTATCTTTGGGAAACCGTCAAAGTACTCAACGGTGCCATCTTCATTTGTAAAAAAATTGGTCTTTGGGCTTACCCGCACCGAAATGGTAGCTTCGGCCATTTGGTATTTATCGTACAAAATACCATTATTCAAAAATGCGTAGTCTTCAATGTTTTCGATGTTACTGTGCGATACGCGAAATTCGGAAAGTATTTTGGGCGTCAGCTCACTTTGAATATTTGCCTGCCAAGTACGGTATTTATAAAATTGAATAATGTTTACCAACCGGGGCTCAAAAATGGAATATACCCGGGCATCGGTAAGATAGTCGAAGGTTCCTATTTCGCGGATATCATCTGCATAATAAAGGTTTATCCACGCTTTTTTTTCCTTATTTACACGCACACTTCCGCCTAAACTATATTTTATGGTCTGATCCTTAAAGCCGTAGGCAATATAGCCGCCCAATTTATATTTTTCAAAAAGACTGTCGTTGGTAATGCCACCAAATCCTAAGCGGAAACCTTCATGGTTGTTATATTTTATAAGGGTTTTAAGATCAACATCAAAAAAACCAATTGGATAATACCCAGAGGAAAATGGACTTTCCTTTTTCTTTTCCTTTACAGCCGTGCTATCTGTTTTCAATTTTATTGCAGGTTCCTGTGAATAGGAAGAAACTCCGAAAAGCACTAAAAGAAAAAAGAGCAGTTTTTTATGCATACTGTTGAAATCCTTGAAGCATCAATTCACAAATTCATTTATTTGATGAAGTAAATTGACAATTTATTATTTTCATTTATTTGAGAACAAAACCTTGTTTTAAAAGTAAAAAGAAAGCGGCATTGTTGCCGCTTCTTTGTATATAGTTTAACGTAACGATGATTAAACCGTCATGATTTCCTTTTCTTTTTTCACGAGGATTTCATCAATCCTTTTGATATGTACATCGGTCATTTCCTGAATATTTTCTTCCAGAATTTTTTTCAAATCTTCTGAAATTTCCAAGTTTTTCAATTCGTTATTGGCATTTTTTCTATCGTTTCGCACACCCACTTTTGCTTCTTCAGCGGCAGCTTTGGCTTGTTTGGCCAAATCGCGCCGTCGTTCCTCGGTTAATGGTGGAACGCTGATTATAACGCTTTCGCCATTGTTCATTGGGTTGAAGCCAATATTTGCCAAATGTATCCCACGTTCGATTTCTGGAATCAAACCTTTTTCCCAAGGTTGAATGGTAATGGTCATTCCATCCGGGGTATTTACGTTGGCTACTTGGCTTAAAGGGGTAGGGCTTCCGTAATAATCTACCATAACGCCTCCAACCATGGAGGGAGAGGCTTTACCGGCCCGGATGTTTACCAATTCTTTTTCCAAATGTTTAAGGGCTTTTCCCATGGCTTCGCGGGTACCTTCAATAATAAAATCTATTTCGTCTTCCATAACATGCCCGCTAATGCAGGTATCTTTTGATTAAACTTAAATTATTTTTCAACCCAATAATACACAATAAAATTATTAAAATATTCGTGTATTCAGGGCAGTTTTTACAAATTTACTTTCGTGCCAATATTTTCACCGGAAATTACCTTTAATAAATTTCCTTTGGTATTCATATCAAATACAATAATTGGCAATTCGTTTTCCTGACTGAGGGTAAAAGCTGTGGTATCCATCACTTTCAGTCCTTTTTGCAGTACATCTTCAAAACTAATAAAATCGAATTTTGTTGCCTTTTTGTCTTTTTCGGGGTCGCTAGTATAGATTCCGTCCACGCGGGTGCCTTTCAAGATTACATCAGCACCTATTTCAATGGCACGCAAAACCGCTGCGCTATCCGTTGTAAAATAAGGATTACCGGTACCGCCGCCAAAAATTACAACACGGCCTTTTTCCAAATGCCGAATAGCTTTTCTGCGAATAAAAGGCTCTGCCACCTCATTAATGTTGATGGCGCTTTGCAAGCGTGTGGGTACATTTTCATTTTCCAAAGCACTCTGTAAAGCAAGGCCATTGATTACCGTTGCAAGCATCCCCATATGGTCTCCCTGTACTCTATCCATGCCGCTGCTGGCTCCGGACAGGCCTCTAAAAATGTTTCCGCCGCCAATTACAATGGCCACTTCCACACCTTTTTCGGTTATCTGTTTTATTTCTTGGGCGTATTCCTTAATGCGAATGGGGTCAATGCCATATTGTTGTTCGCCCATTAGGGCTTCGCCGGAAAGTTTTAAAAGAATTCTTTTGTAATGCATATTTTGGGTTTGCTGTGGCAAAAATAAAGAAAAATATTGATGCGGTGTACGGAATTGAAAAAAGTAGTTTTTGCAAGAGAATACTTGTTGTCATTCAAAAAAGCTATTGCAAAATTTATAAATAGACTTTTTTTTTGGGACAAAGTATATGAAAAATATCCCTTTTCGAAAAGTTGGAAATCCATTACGGAAAAGAGAATCTTCCCTTAGATTCTTTTCTCTACAAGGATTTTTTAGAAATAATTCCGTTACTTGTAACTTCGACTAATTAACCAACACTAATTCAACCATGAAAACATTATATACAGTTATATTTTTACTGGCATGTAGCTTTCTCAATGCACAAATTGTAAATATTCCGGATATCAATTTTAAAAATGCTCTTATTGAGGTGGGTGTGGATACCAATAGTGATGGAGAAATACAGGTTAGTGAGGCGGAAGTGGTAATGAACTTAAATGTCAGTTACAAAAACATTTCATCTTTGGAAGGAATAGAAAACTTTCTTAACCTAGAAGAATTATATTGTTCAGGAAATCAACTAAGCACATTAGATATGTCAGAAAACCTGAAGCTTCAAAAGTTAGTCTGCATATTTAATGAGCTAAAAAATTTAAATGTTGCGCAAAATTTAAATCTTAACTATTTATGGTGTCAAGATAATTTTCTAAGCGCTTTGGATATATCCCAAAACATAAATCTCGAGACATTATGGTGTAGAGATAATTCATTAAGCAGTTTAGAAGTAACACAAAACTTAAGTCTTAGATTCTTGTACTGCGATAATAACCAATTAAGTGAATTGGATTTATCTCAAAATTTAAATCTTGAATCGTTGGTTTGTTCGGATAATCAATTGAGCAGTTTGGATTTATCTCAAAATGTGAACCTTGAAGGTTTAGATTGTTCCGATAACCTACTAAATAGCCTATCTATTGATAATGGTAATAACCAAAACATAATGGAAATGTTTTCCACAGGAAATATAAACCTTAGTTGTATTCAAATTGATGATGAAAATGCTACTTATCCTGAATGTGGTGGATTTCCAGTTGTGGGTTGGTGTAAGGATGAATGGACTTCCTATAGTGAGGATTGTAGTTTAGGAATAGCCCATTTAGAGGGGTTCAATTTTAGTCTCTATCCCAATCCTGTAAATAATGAACTGATGTTAAACAGTTCAAAAACCGAAATAGGAAACCTAAAAATAAAAATCTATAATATTGAAGGCAAACTTTTAAACTCACAAAATTTAGAGATTGAAAAGCAGGCCTCCATAAATGTTTCCACTCTTTCCAGCGGAATTTATTTTTTGAATATTGAGAATGAAAACGGAAATGTGGTAGTGAAAAAGTTTATTAAGGAGTAAAAAAGTTCTCGACTGCGCTCGAACGGACATTATGAATAAAAAAAAGAGGCTGAAATTAATCAGCCTCTTTTTCTTTTTATAAAATAAAGTTCAAAAGCTTATACCAAAGAAACTCTTTTGAAGCCAACTACTTCAACATCGCCATACGTTTTTACGTAATCGGCAACGTTCTTTTTGTCGTCTTTGATAAAGTTTTGGTCAAGCAATGCTTTTTCGTGATCCAATGTAGTGTTGTCACTAATGAAACGCTCAATTTTTCCCGGAAGGATTTTGTCCCAGATTTGTTCTGGTTTGCCTTCTGC
>JBBQQN010000002.1:0-64583 GCA_038215845.1 Flavobacteriales bacterium
TTCCCGCAATTGATTTTCAGAAGCATTCAGGGTTTTGATTTCCGCAGCATACTTCTGCTTTTCAAGATCATTTTCGGCTTTCGAATAGCTTACTTGGGTAGCCGAAAGTTGCTTGTCGATGGCTTCTTTTTTAACTTCCAAAGCCTTGTATTCTCCAGCATATTCAGATCTTTTTACATCTTTTACGGCAGCTGGATTAAAATGAAGGGGCGACGCATTAAACTGATAAAAAACAAAAACCATAACCCCAACCAGTAAAATGAAAAACTGCATCGGCACTTTCAACAATCCGTTCATAATCAAACCCATTTGGCTTTGCTTAACAGAGCTGCCCGAAAGATAGCGCTGCACCTGACTTTGGTCGGTACCAAAATAGGAGAGGGCCAGAAAGGTACCCCCAATAATACCGCTCCAAAAAGTATAACGGTTATCAAAGTCGAATGAAAAGTCGAGTATATCCATTTTCCCATTCGCGCCAGCAATTTCAAGCGCTTTGGTAAAGGTAATGTCGAGCGGTAAATAATTCAGAATCAATAAAAAAGCAACCAACATTCCAAAGAAAATCACCGCCATTTGCTGTTTTTGGGTTACGCTAACTGCTTTGGTACCACCACTTACGGTATAAATAATTACGAGTACGCCGATGATGATATTCAAATAAACCAAGTTCCAGCCAAGAACGGCTGAAAGTATAATGGAAGGTGCAAAAATGGTAATGCCACAGGCAAGTCCGCGTTGAATTAAAAATAGGATTGCGGTTAAGGTTCTTGTTTTTTTATCGAAGCGGGTTTCAAGATATTCGTAGGCCGTATAAACTTTCAGTTTGTGATAAATGGGAATAAACACCAAACAGATTATAACCATCGCAATAGGAAGTCCAAAGTAAAACTGGACAAACCCCATCCCGTCGTGAAAAGCCTGTCCCGGAGTAGAAAGAAAGGTAATGGCACTGGCTTGGGTAGCCATAACACTTAATCCAATTGTCCACCAACGCGCGGTGTTTCCACCTTTTAAATAATCACCAACATCTTTGTTCTGACGCGATTTCCAGGTACCGTAAAGCACAATGAATAGAAGTGTTCCTATTAAAACTATCCAATCAATCTGCTGCATTTAGGAGAAGTTTTGCATTAGTAAATAAAATAGATAGATGTAAACGGCATTTATCAAAAGCACGAGTGTGTACTTCCATTTCCAGACGAATTTTTGTTTTTCTTCGTTCACTTTTTTAAAAATTATTTACCTAATGAAAGCATATTTGCAAACAGTCTATAAGCTCCGGGAACGCCGGCGGGCAATTCGCGGAAAAAACTTAGACCTGTATAAATGTAATACCCTTTTCCGTAGTTTGCTACAAGTAGGGAACCTTTTGTTTGAGCTTCGTCCTTGTCGTGCATTCCAAGGATTGGCGTGAATTCCTTCGCCCATTCATCGGGAAAATAAAGTCCGCGTTCCTGTACCCAACCTTCAAAATCCTTTTCCGTGATTTTATTTGGGGTGTTCAGCAAGGGATTGTTTGGCGAAAGTATCTTTACTTCTGAAAATTCATCCGTCACACGATCTCGGGAAAGTTTTAGAGAATAGGGGGCAATATTTTCGGTTACCAAACTGTGATTGGTGTTGTATTGAACAATCAAGGTCCCACCATTTTGCACATATTTATTGAGAATGGGTTGTGAAAATGCCAGTTCGGGAACGGTGTTATAGGCACGGATTCCTACAACGATTGCATCAAAACTCTGAAGGTTTTTTTCTGAAATGTTTGAAGGCTCAATCGTAGTAACTGAATATCCAATTTGTTTCAAACTTTCAGGAATGGCATCCCCGGCACCATTTATATAACCTATGTTTTGTCCTTTTTTCTGAATATCAATACGCACCACTTTTGCTTCCGAAAGCAATAACACGCTTTGGTAGGGAATGTGTTCGTAATCGATGGCAACCAATTCCTTATCAAAAGTTTGATTGTTTGATTTTACAAGAGGTTTTAAAGCTCCCTCACTTTGAATTGTTGGAGGGGTTACAGTAAAATTAAAGGTTTTTGTTTCTTCTTTTCTGTTTAGTTGAAAGGATTGCTCAGTAGGCTCAACCTTCCAGCCGTCGGGATGTTGTAAGCTCACATTGCCGGTAATGCTGTCTTTTCCCGCCCGAACAATTACCGAAACGTTTTGGGCCTCATTTCCTGCAAATATCAAAACTTTTTCCGCTATAGATGCGCTAACTTCTGGCAGCACTTCCAATGGCCGGTAAACCTCGCCCTTAACGGGATCATTGAATTTATAGATTATATTTTTTGCGAATGGAATAGTGGTATTTCCAAACTGTAATTCAAAAATTAATTTCTCTTGAATTGGCGTCTCGGGCAGACCGATAAGTTTTTCCGGTGCAACGTACATGCCCACAGTTCCTTTTTCGTTCAACCAATAGGGAGAGGAATAAGGGGGATCCTGTTTTCCGGAATCCATTGTAACCGTTACTTTTTTATCAATGTTGAAAGCCAGTGATTCGGTTTCTTTCCAGATTATTTTTCCTTCTAAATTTTTTAATGATTTCAAAACTACATCGCTTTTTCCACGATTTATTGCTTCTACATTTACTTTAAACTTTTCATTTGGGTTCACTGAATTTTTTTCGGAAGCTGCTTCTAGAAAAATCCCGCCGCAATCCAAAATAAGTTGTTTTAGTTGTTCCAATTTTATATCCCGCCAATGTTCATCCTTCATATTTAAAACCAAAGGATAAGCCTTCAAAAGCTGTGGCAGCATTTCCGAAGGGTTTTTAAAATTGAAATCTGCCTCCAATGTATTTAGAATGGCGCCGATTTCCTTTCCACCTTCTATACGGGACCAATTGGTATTTATCCCTTCAAAAAGGTTGTTTGGAGAAGGCATATTTCCCTTCAGTAATTCTAAATATTCTATTTCGCCACCACGGGAACCCGTGCTTCCGAAGCCTTGCGATTTATGCATACTTCTGCTCAAGGAAGCAATTTCTCCAATGGAAAGTCCAAGGGAAGGGAGGTAATTCCCTGTTTCAACGGTAACGAGCTTTGATTTGTCAGCTTTTTCGAACTTTTCCTGGCTTCCATAAAACCACCAAGAAGTATTGAAAAATAAGCGTTGGGGTTTCCAAACGCCATATTCTTTGGCAGATTTTGGAAATTCTGAAGCCTTATCAACCATATCAAAAGCCTCTACGCTCAACATAGCCGAAGCAGTGTGGTGACCGTGCGTAGTGCCGGGACTGCGATGATCAAAACGATCTATAATTATATCTGGCTTAAACCTGCGGATGTTCAACACCACATCACTTAAAACATCTTCACGGTTCCAAAATTCAAAGGTTTCCTCGGGGTTTTTGCTATAGCCAAAATCATTGGCCCGTGTGAAAAATTGTTGTCCGCCATCCGTGCGTCTGGCAGCAAGTAGTTCCTGCGTACGGATAACACCGAGAAGTTCTCGCAGTTCGGGGCCAACAAGATTTTGTCCCCCATCGCCCCGGGTAAGCGAAAGATAAGCGGTCCTGGCATGGACATCATTCACCAAATAGCTAATAAGCCTTGTGTTTTCATCGTCTGGATGGGCGCCAATATATAGGGCCGAACCGAGAAAATTCAATTTTTGAAGGGAATGATAAAGTTGTGAAGCAGTAGGTTTTTGAGGGGCTTGAGCGGTTGCGATGGCAGTGAATAGAAATAACAACACCCGAAAAAAATAAGATTTTTGCATAAAAGTAAACTTGGAAATTATTTGAAACCCATCAAAGATACCTATTTGCGAAATTAATCGTGGGGGAGATTTTCGGTATTTTTATCCATTTCGTGTTGATTTTCATAAAATTCATCCGCCTTAATGATACTCACTCCCTTTTGCATCATCATGCTGTTGGGGTAGGTTATAATTTCATGGTTATTGGTATGAAGAATTATATGAAAGGTTTTAATGTCTTCAATTATACCTTCACAAGGCATTTCTTTATCGTGGATTTTAATATAGTCTCCAATCTTATAAGGAAAGGTAAAAAACATAATAATACCACTGGTAATGTTGCTGAGGATGGACCATTGCGCAAAAAAACCAATTCCTATAACTGCGAAAACGGAGGACATAACGAACCCCAAATCCTTAAATTCCACGCCCCAAATAAATATTAGGGAAAGAAGAATCATAAATACTGTCGCGAATGAGACATGCTTTAATATTAATCCCGTTCTATGCTCCAACCGCTCGATTTTCTTTGCGAAATTTTTAATGGTCTTACTGATTATAAAACGGATAATAAGGAAAATAGCAACGGCTATCAACGATTTTAATATTTGTGAAATGTGTTCTTCAAAATACATGAAACTTAATTTTATTATTATGGAAATAGTGATTTCAAAAAGTTATTTCAACCCTAACGAATCACGTAATCCAGCATGTTCATTTTTATTTTTCAACCAATAGGCACTTGTTATTCTTTTAAGCTTTGTAGCCGTGGTTTTTAAAGGAATGGTGTCGTTTTGGTTCGCTGCATTTATTTCTTCCCATTTTTCAATTTCGTAAGGAAAATTGCTGTGGAATGAAAGCATAAGCTGTCGTTGCAGGTCCGGATAATTCAAGGTGTAGGTTGTAATTGAATCGCCTTGCTTAAGGCTGGCAAAAGCATTGTGGGGTTTTACTTCCTTGTGGCGCAGCCGTAAAAATTCAAAGGCAGGAATTATCATAATATCGCCGGTGGGCAATTCCTCCGGATTGAGGCGGATAAGGTTCCAAAGTTCATTTTCCAACCAAGTTTGTTCAATGGAAAATTGTTGGTCTGCTTCGCCTTCAAAATAGGAATGGCTCTCAATTTCAAAAGCCCTACGGGTATTGAGTTGCATATAAACCTGCCCACACCATTCCTGCACACCATTGCTTACTTTTAGTGGATGCCCTTTGGTTGAAATAGGGCAAAAAGTGCTGCTCATTATGGAATACGAATAAATGCCAGTATTGAAATTCTTCATTTGGTTTAGCTTTAATACGGAAATGTTTTTTTCCGAAACAGCATTGGCTTTCACCTGCTCTTCTGGAAGGAAGTCCTCGGTCACAAATATATTGACCGCAGTTCCTTCGCGAAGCTCCCCATAACGTTCCTGCATGAGTGTGTAGGATGTTATTTCGGCTTTACCCGCATACCAATAATCTTTAAATTGTTGTGAAATGGCGCGTGGAGGGGCTATGCTATTTTTAGGTTTGTTTTCTGATTTTATTTTGGAATTGCTTTTTTCTTCAGAAGAATTGCAACTTAGCAATACAAGTGAAAAACCAAAAAAGAAAAGCAGTTTATAAACAGTCATATTTTCAGAAGAATTAAGTGTAAAAATACCAAAAAATCAACGGTTGGCAATTTCGATTAAAGTTTTATAAACAAGCCTCGTGGGCAGCCCCATTACGTTAAAATAACAGCCCTCGATCTTTTCAATCCCAATATAGCCAATCCATTCCTGAATACCGTAACTGCCCGCTTTGTCAAAAGGTTTGTAATTTTTTAAATAATATTCTATTTCTTCATCGGAAAGTTCTTTGAACCAAACCTTCGTAACATCGTTCACTGTTTTTTGAAAATTTTTTGAAGTGAAGCAGACTGAAGTAATAACTTCGTGCATTTTGCCACTCAGATTTTGAAGCATTTGTTTGGCTTCCACAAAATCTTTTGGTTTTTCGAGGGCACTTTCATCTTTCCAAACAATAGTGTCACTAGTGATTAAAATATCATATTCCTGTAAATCTGCAAAAACAGATGCTTTAAGTTGTGAAAGATAATCAGTTATTTCTGAGCGCTTTAAATTTTCAGAATAAACTTCTTCAACGGGCTTTGTATTAATCGTAAAATCTAAATCCAGCTCCTTAAAAAAAGCCTGTCTGCGTGGCGAACCAGAAGCAAGGATTATATTGTATTTTTTTAGTTTTTCTCTTAGCATAAAGTATTTTAATTTTTTAGCAGTACTTCATTTGTGTATTCGATTGTGTGCATTTCGCCTTTATTCTCAATCCTTTCTTTAAAATCTGCGGTAAAAGCTTTGTCATTTAAGGGAAACCAATCTTTACGGTTTTTATCAATTAAAATGAACAAACCCCTTTCTGAGCCAATTGCACAAAAAGTATCCGTTCCGCCGCTGTATTTTGCAAGCCCGACTTCATTTGTAAGAAAATCATATTTTGCAATGAAATCCTCTGTTGGGATACCTATTTCTGAAATTTCCAATAAACTTTCGGAAGTAAAGTCGGCTGTGGAATGATTATCCAGATTCTTTCTTGCAATAAATTCGAGAATGTTTTTATCGCTGTCGTAAAAATAGATTGAATTGGCGTTCCATGCTGGAAAATCTATTATTTCATCGTTTCCGTCTTTCAAGATTTTCACTTTGGTTTTTAGCCACTTTAATGCTTCTTCTGTTTTATTAGCAGGAATTGTGAATGCAAAATGGTAGGGATGGGCGTTTTTTCTTTTTACAAACCGAAGAATGGAATTTCCAATTTTAAATGAAATCAGGTTTTCTTTATCCTCGGTAATTTTCAAGCCAATTACCGAAGTGTAGAATTCTTTTTGTGATGTAATGTCCTTTGTACAAAGGGTTAATTCCTTAATCATCATAACGGAAAAGTTTGTTATTTACAAGATAGCAAACTGGAACAACAAAATAGAACACATGCCCAAAAACATGACCAGCTTTAAAAGATTTGAAAGAAACCCGTATTCGCTTTGGGTTTTGGCAGCCCACGTTTTTATACAGAAATAAAGCAAGGGGGCTATAATTCCAAAAAGGAAATAAAACAAAAGCAGTTGTTGCGCGTAAAGGTATTGGTACATATAAAAAATGACGCCAAATACCAATAAAACCCCCAGAAAGAAAACAATAATAGTGGCTCTTTTACGGCCAATGGCTATAGCAAGCGTGTTCATTTCGCCTTTTTTATCACCATTTACATCCTGTAGATCTTTTACAATTTCCCGAATAAAATTTAAAAAGAATGCAAAGAGCGCGTAATCCAAAACAATACTAAAAATGGTGGATTGTGTAGCCTGATTTTGTGGCGTAATGGCTGGAAGAAGATCGAACAACCCAACAATAATAAGTGAAAGTGCCACAAGAGCAGAAATCAACAGATTGCCGATCAACAACATTCCCTTTAAATAGGAGGCATATAAATACAGCAAAGCTGAAATAACAATAAAAAGTGCTGAAAATGCCGGCCTGCCAATAATATTGGAAAGATAAAATCCAATGGCAACCCCAATAACATTAAGTATAATAAAAAGACGGTTCGCTGTTTTTTCAGAAATATTTTTCCCGATAAGCACTTTGTGGGGCTTGTTGATTCTATCAATCTCCACATCATAAATATCATTGATAATATTTCCCGCAGCCGCTAGGCATAACGTGGCAATAACGAGTAGCGCAAATCCAAATGCATTTAATGTAATGTCAATTCCGAATGGGTGGAAAAGCCCGTATTTGATGAAAATTTGCACCAGTGCTATAAATAGCAGGTTTTTATAACGAATTATTTGTAGATATTTCAAGAGTTGAGGTTTTCGGAAGTTTTTGGTTTAATATTTAGTTCAATGGAGTTTTAATCGTATTTAGCGCTCGCCCCACCGCTTATAATCCACTTTCCCTGTACTTTCATCACTTGTTCAATAACATCCCTCACACAGCCTTTTCCGCCCTTTTTATGTGATACATATTTTGAAATGGCTTTTATTTCTTGAACGGCATCCTGCGGACAGGTGGGAAGGCCCACTTCCTGCATAATATAAAAATCCGGCAGGTCGTCGCCCATATATAGAACGTTTTCAGCTTTAAGATTATGAATGGCAAGATATTCCTCCAGCGTTTCAGTTTTTTGATGTGCTCCCAAATAGATATCCTTTATTCCTAAATTCTTCAACCGAACCCGTACTCCTTCATTGGTCCCTCCAGAGATTACACATACATTGAAACCCTGTTCCACAGCACTTTTAAGCGCATATCCGTCCTTTATGTTCATGGTGCGGAACATTTCGCCTTCGGTGGTTACTTTTATGGTGCCGTCGGTAAGTACGCCATCCACATCAAAGATAAAAGTGGTTATGTGTTTTAAATATTCTTTATAGCTTGTTTCCATATGAATCCATTGCAGAGGCAGCGGTCGATTTAATTATCAATCAAAATATTATTTAATTTTCTTCTTTCAATTTCTGGGTAAACACCTCATAGAGCTTTCTGTGTGGGTTGCCTTCCAGCAAATGTAAATGTTTTTCAATAGTTTTAATATCGTTTCGTTTTGCGGGACCCGTTTGGGCTTCTTTGGGCGACAGCGTTTCTATTTTCGCGGCGGTCTCCAAAATTAGGGGTTTTAATAAATCGAAAGGCAGGTTTTCTTCTTTTGTAATGTCGTTACCAATTTTGTATAAATGATTTGTAAAATTATTGACGAAAACTGCTGCCAAGTGAAGCTTTGCCCTTTTTTCCGATGAAATTTCAACCACGTTTTCGGAAATCATTACACCTAATTTTGCTAGTAATTCTAAATCGGAGGTAGTGTTTGCTTCAATGCAAATGGGAATATTGTGAAAATCTACTTTTCGCTGCTTTGAAAAAGTCTGTAATGGATAAAAAATACCGCCTCTGTTTTTTTGTGAAAGTTTATCAATTGCTACTCCGCCGGAGGTGTGCACTACCAATTTATTTTGAAACGGAAGCTCTTCGGAAAAAGATGCAATGGCATCATCGGGCACAGCCATGATATAAACATCTGCAGCTTCAATTTTGGAAATGTCATCTGTAAAATGAATATCTTCAAAAGGTGATAAAAGCTTTATATTATTTCTATTAAAAACCTGAATTACAGAGATTTCATTATGTTTATCTAAAGCCTCACACAAATGTTGATTTACGTTTCCAAATCCCAAAAAAACTACTTTTATCATAATACGAAGTTAGGGGTTTTTTAATTTTTCAACGAAACACTTTATGTTTAATAAGCTTTATTTCTTCGTCCTGTTCCAATTGTTTTATGGCTCTGATTACGGTTTCTACGCGCAAGCCTGTTAGATCAGCTATTTGTTGGCGGGTGAGGTCTATGTGATATAAATTTTCCGCGCCATCTTTTCTTTTGAGAAAATCGATAAGCGCAAGAATGCGATGCTCCGGTGGGTGAACCGAAATTTCCTTTAAAATAGTGGCTTTGTAATAAAGCCTTTTGGAAAGGGACTGCGTAAGTTTTAGGTGAATTTCAAAATTGTCTTTCAACAATTCGAACAATTGCTTTTTAGGCAGTTTGAAGAGTTGGGTTGGCTTTACTGCCATTGCTGAGGCGGGATATTTAAAATCCCCAAAAAGCGGAGGTTCTCCAAAATTTTCGCCATCGTAAAAAATGCCTTGAACAAATTCCTTTCCGTTTTCGTTGAGGTTGTACATTTTAACTTCTCCGGATTTTATCTGATAGAAGAAATCTGCCCTTTTTTTTTCGGAAAAAATAAGTTGGCCAGCTTCAATGAATTCGACTGTTGCATTGTAATCCAGTAGCAAATTTTCGGGAATCATGGCTTTATGATTTGGCTCATAAAATGGCGGCTATTAGGGGGCGTAAATTTACGGCATTATAAAACAAAACACTATTCAATTATGAAATCAGTATTTATAAAATCGTTACAGCACGAATTTGAAGCAGAATTTTATATGTATATTCCGCTAACCATTATTGTGAACAGTTGCCTTGGCTCCATTGCGGCCATGACCATTTTGGCACAGGGAACTTCCTTACTTTCGGGTATAGAATTAACCATATGTGTATCACTTTGCATGGGCTATAATGCGGCGCTTCTTGCCGGTTCCAATAAAAAGTTTGCATTTTGGTTGCTAGCAGTTAGCTTAATGGCAAACTTACTATTGATAATAATAACCTTGATTTAAAAAATGTCTAAAAAAGAAATAAAATCCCGTGAAGATGTCTCTTTGCTTGTAAATACATTCTATTCAAAAGTACAGCGAGATGAACTTCTTGGGCCTATTTTCAACAAAATTATAACCGATTGGAAAACCCATTTGGAATTGCTTACCGATTTTTGGGAAACCAACCTTTTCTTTGAAAGGAAATACTTTGGAAATCCATTGCATACACATATTGAAGTTGACAAGAAAACTCATGGAACTATAAATGAACTTCATTTTGGAACGTGGATAAATCTTTGGATTCAAACTATAGATGAACTTTTTGAAGGTGATGCCGCACAGACTGCAAAAAACCGAGCTAGAAATATGGGCACTTTTATTCATCTCAATATTTTTGATGCGCGAAAAAAGGATGCCGAAAAAGGGCAATAGTTTACAGAATTAAGTAGCTCAAATGGGTTCGATTCCTTATTTTTGCGGCAAAATATCCAGTAATGCAAAAAAAGATTTTTTCCGTTCTTTTCTCCACCCGTTTAACCGCCGTTCTTTTCCTAGTTTTTGCCGCAGCCATGGCCGCAGGAACATTTTTGGACGCCTCTTCACAACAACCGCCCACGCCGTACACACGCGAACTTATTTATAATGCTTGGTGGTTTGAAGCCATTATGGGGCTTTTTGTAATCAATTTTATTGGAAATATTTTTAGATACAGACTTCACAAGCGCGAAATGTGGGCTTCCTTAACCCTTCACCTTGCGTTTATATTCATTCTTATTGGCGCTTTTGTTACCCGATATATCGGTTTCGAGGGAGTCATGCACATACGGGAGGGAAAGACTGAAAATTCAATTCTTTCAGACCAAACTTATTTAACTGCTTTTATAGATGGGGATTACCAAATTGATGGTGTGGCCCAAAGAAAGAAATTAAAGCCAAAAAAACTTCGCCTTTCCGAACGCTTAAATAATAATTTCTCCATTGAAACAGATTATAATAAACAACCCCTTAGCATTTCATTTAAAAAATTCATTAAGGGTGCAAAAGAGGGATTGACCGAAACCGAAGATGGCGACCAATATCTAAAAATTGTGGAAGCAGGGCAGGGCGAACGTCACGATCATTGGGTTAAGGTTGGTGAAATTTCCAACATCCATAATATTCTTTTCGCAATTAACAAACCTACTGAAGGGGCTGTAAACATTACTTATAATGAAGATGGCACCTATTTAATAGCCGCTCCCTTTGAAGGGACTTTCATGAATATGATGGAGCTTAGTGCGGCAGGCATTGATCCCACAAAGTTGGATCCTTCAAGTTTTGATTTAATTGATAAATATCGCAAACCCTTTATAAAGGACAGTCTACAGAGTTTGATGCTTCGGTCACAATATCAATTGGCCGGTATTTCTTTTGTGATTCCTCAGCCCATTGTCAAAGGGAAATATGGGGTTGTAAAAGCGGACGCTGGCGAACCTTCCACCCAAGATGCGCTTATAGTTGATGTTTCTTCAGAAAATGAAACCAAAACGGTGGAGTTGTTGGGAGGAAAAGGAACAGATCCGGATCCCAAAGAAATTGAAGTTGGAGGTTTAAAGGTTTATTTAAGTTATGGTTCCAAACGCATCGATGTGCCTTTCAGCATAACGCTTAATGATTTTATTGCCACAAAGTATCCTGGAACGGAAAAAGGCTATGCGTCCTTTAAAAGTAAGGTTACTGTTACTGATTCTGATAAGGAATTTTTTGATGCGGATATTTTTATGAATAATGTTTTGGACTACCAAGGCTATCGTTTCTTTCAGGCAGGATTTGATCCCGATGAACAGGGAACTATCCTTTCTGTCAACCACGATCGCTTGGGAACTTGGATTACTTATTTGGGATATTTCTTACTGTATTTTGGATTGATGGCAATTCTTTTCAGCAAGTATAGCCGTTTCGGTAAATTGGAGCAAATACTTAATCGTATAAAGAAAAAGAAAGCAAGGACAATAACTATTTTAGTCATGCTGATTTCCCTTTCGGGAATGGCCCAACAGCAAACATCGGCTCATCAGACAGTGCCTAAAAAGCAGATAGATTCCTTGATTATGGCCAATGCGGTTAGTAAAGAACATGCGGCCAAATTTGGACATTTGATCATTCAGGATAATGGGAGAATGAAACCCGTAAATACTTTTGCCAGCGAGCTTTTGAGGAAAATAAGTCGCAGCAACGGTTATGAAGGTTTGGATGCCAATCAGGTTTTTATTTCTATGACTGAATTTCCAAGGCTTTGGGTGGAAGTACCATTAATAGCTCTAAAACGTGGAAATGACAGTATCCGCCATCTTGCCGGAGTAGCTGATGGTGAAAGTCAGATTTCACTGCTCGACCTTTTCGATGAACAGGGAAATTATAAATTGGAGCCGTATTTGGCTGCAGCTACCCGAACAAATACCCCAAATCAATTTCAAAAAGATTTTATAAAAGCCCACGAAAACTATTCCTTATTGAATGCGGCACTGAGCGGAAGTATTCTAAAAATCTTCCCTATCCCTAATGACCCTGGGAATAAATGGGTTTCCTATCCAGAATTGGAAAGCGCCAATCTGAAAGGAATGGATTCCTTGTATGCCAGAAATATTCTTCCGCTGTATTTTGATAGTTTGAAAAAAGCAAGAATAAGCGGCGATTATTCAAAAGCCGATGAGCTTTTGGAAAGCATCACCAATTTTCAGAAAAAATATGGAAGCGAAGTAATGCCTTCGGAAAATAAACTGAAAGCAGAAACAATTTATAACAAAGCCGATATTTTCAACCGATTGTACAAATATTTTGCGGTTTTTGGCATTTTGATGTTTGTATTCATAATTGCCCAACTTTTCAAAGACCGAAAAATACTTCGAACCCTCATAAAAGCATCGAAAATTATAATGTGGGTTTTCTTCTCATTGATGACGCTTGGATTGGCACTGCGTTGGTACGTAAGTGGACATGCACCTTGGAGTGATGCTTATGAATCTGTAGTATATGTGGCTTGGGCGACTATTTTCTTCGGGCTGGCATTTGGAAGAAGAAGTGATTTAACAGTCGCTTCCACAGCATTTGTGGGGGCAATAATTCTTTGGGTGGCCCATGAAAACTGGCTGGATCCATCAATCGCAAATCTGCAACCGGTTTTGGACAGTTATTGGTTAATGATTCACGTAGCTGTAATTGTAGCGAGTTATGGTCCCTTCACCTTAGGGATGATTCTCGCCGCGACTTCTTTGTTTTTAATGATTTTCACCACAAAAGGGAATTATAAAAATATGGAAATCAATATAAGCGAATTGACCGTTGTTACCGAAATGGCACTTACCGTTGGTTTGGTTATGCTTACCATCGGTAACTTTTTGGGTGGCCAATGGGCCAACGAAAGTTGGGGGCGTTACTGGGGCTGGGATCCAAAAGAAACTTGGGCGCTTATCAGTATTATGATTTACGCCTTTGTAATCCACGCCAGATTGGTTCCTGGATTGCGAGGACGTTGGACGTTCAACGTTTTGGCGATGTTCGCCTACGCTTCCATTATGATGACTTATTTTGGAGTGAACTTCTACCTAAGTGGACTTCATTCCTACGCTAGTGGGGATGCACCTGCTACGCCAACTTTTGTTTGGTGGATTACGCTATTTGCAATCCTTTTGAGCGCTGTAGCATATTTTAGGTATAAGAAGTTTTATGGAAAGAAAAAGAAAACAAATTAAGTGAATCATTAAAAATGGAAAATAAAGAATCAAACTTTATAACAATTCTTGCTTGGATTTTAATCATATTTTCTGGTTTAACTTTTCTAATGTCTATAATGCAAAATGTTATGCTTTATACAGTTTTTCCAATTGATGATATGGAAACTAATATAAATCAGTCTAATGATTTTGATTTTGTGGAATTTTTATTTTCACACATAAGATTGGTCGTTGGTTTGTTTACACTTATATTTTTGTTCTTCTTTATAAGTTCCATCGGTTTGTTAAAGAGGAGAAAATGGGCTAGAATAAGTCTTATTGTTTTATTTTTCTTGGCAATTATTTATACGCTCTTTACTTCGGTTTTTCAATGGCTTTATTTTTATGATTTTGATATCCCTAACAGTAATTTACAGACATTTGAAATATTATTGACAGTTTTCATGTTTGTATTTGTTTTGGGAATAATTGTATTGTTTGGTTGGTTAATAAAAAAATTGAATTCAACTAAAATAAAGATTGAATTCGCAAGAAATCAATTAAGAAATTAAAGAATAAAACCACGAATTCACTAATTAAAACATTAGTGAATTCGTGGCCAAAAAAACTAAAATCGTAAATCGATTAAACCATATCCTCCGGCTTTACCCATTCATCAAATTCTTCCGCAGTTGTATAACCTAAGTTAACAGCTTCTTCTTTTAATGTAGTTCCGTTTTTGTGTGCGGTGTTTGCAATCTCGGCAGCTTTATAATACCCAATTTTGGTATTTAACGCTGTTACCAACATCAAACTGTTGTTCAATTGTTTTTTGATTACTTCGTAGTTAGGCTCAATTCCTTGGGCACAATGAATATCAAACGATACACAAGCATCACCCAAAAGTTGCGCAGACTGAAGGAAATTGGCAGCCATAACAGGTTTAAAAACATTCAGTTCAAACTGTCCCTGCATTCCGCCAACGGTTATTGCCATATCGTTACCAATAACCTGTGCACATACCATCGTTAGCGCTTCGCATTGTGTAGGATTTACTTTTCCGGGCATAATGGAAGAACCGGGTTCATTTGCAGGTATATTTATTTCCCCAATACCGCTGCGGGGACCACTGGCAAGCATTCTAACATCGTTCGCAATTTTATTCAACGAAACGGCCAATTGCTTCAATGCACCGTGAGATTCAACAAAAGCATCGTGTGCAGCAAGGGCTTCGAATTTATTTCCGGCAGTTACAAATGGCAATTCGGTAAATTTTGCAATGTATTCAGCAACTTTTACATCGTAGCCTTTGGGTGTATTTAAACCCGTTCCCACGGCAGTTCCGCCCAAAGCGAGTTCTGCCAAATGCGGTAATGTATTTTTCAGGGCTTTGATCCCGTGTGCAAGTTGTGCGGCATAACCACTGAATTCCTGCCCTAGGGTTAGGGGAGTTGCATCCATAAAATGGGTACGGCCAATTTTCACAACATTTTTGTATTCCTCAGACTTTTTGGCAAAAGTTTTTTGAAGTTGTTCAACTCCGGGAAGCGTAGTTTCTATCAATTTTTTATAAGCGGCAATGTGCATTCCCGTAGGAAAGGTATCGTTTGAAGATTGAGATTTGTTTACATCGTCATTGGGTTGAAGCGTTTTCTCATCTTCGCCAATGGTTTTTCCGGCCATTTGATGCGCGCGGTTGGCAATTACTTCATTTACATTCATATTGCTTTGGGTGCCGCTTCCGGTTTGCCAAATTACCAAAGGAAACTGATCGTCGTGTTTTCCTTCCAAAATTTCATCGCAAGCTTTTGAAATAAAATCCCGTTTTTCTTCTGAAAGCACTCCCAATTCACAATTTGTAAATGCAGCAGCTTTTTTTAGATATGCAAAACCGTAAATTATTTCCAGCGGCATGGAAGCGCGCGGCCCGATTTTAAAATTCTCAAAAGAACGCTCCGTTTGCGCTCCCCAAAGTTTATCGGCAGGTACTTTTACCTCGCCCATAGTGTCTTTTTCAATTCTATATTGCATTGTAAATTTGTTTTTAATAGATTAATTGAACACCGTCGCCATGGCTTAGGTGCATGTTGACAAAGATACGGAAAAGCCAAAAGTTGTTCAACCCGCGTAGATGTTTATTTGTTGTGAATAAATAGGAATTTAATGTTGCGTTTTTTCAAAAAATCCCTTTATATTTGTGGCATCAACAAAAACAGCTACAACTATGTTTACTTTTGAACAATACTTAGGATTTCTTGCATTTTTGGCTATACTAACCCTAGGGTTTTGGCTGATGTTCTTTTTGGTAGGAATACTTCCTTATTGGATTGGTGGTTCCTTATACGAAAGATGGAAAATGAAGCGTGACGAAAAAAAGAATGGAGAATTAAAACAATAATTTTTCAAACGAATTATAAATTAAAAAGGAAGCCAATTGGCTTCCTTTTTAATTGCAATATTTTGATGTTGATATTAACCTTCAAAACCTCCTTCGTCATCGCCATTATTGCGGTCAGAATTTCTGCGTTCTTTTTTCTGGTTAAATCGGTATGTAAATGAAAGGGTTACCAAACGCTTTCTCCATTGAAACTCACTTTCGCTGGTAAAGGTGTCTGTATCTGTAAAGGAATTTCTCTTTCTTGTATTGAAAAGGTCGTTTACGTTAAGGGCCAGGGTAGCATTATCATCAATAATATCCTTGCTTATTGCTGTATCTACGGAAAGAATTCCTTCAGTTTCGGTTTGTGCATTGTTGTATGGACCTCGGTAAAATCCATTGATCTGCCAGTCCACTTTTCCGGGCAATTTCACTTTGGAACTTAATCTGGCGAAATAGCTGGTATTATCTGCACCATAATCTACGTCGTTATAAAACCCTTCAGTTTTAAATTGAAAATAGTTGAAGCTTCCGTTTAGTTGTAACCATTTCGCTGGATTGTAAAGCAGTCCCAACTCAAAGCCGTATCGATCATTTGTTGCAAGGTTTATTGGCAGCGTACGGATTATGGGTATGCCGTTGCTAGTAACTTCGCCCGTGTCCTCCTGAACTCTTTCAAAGGCATCGGTTTCATGTTGGTAATAAATGGAAGTGGTAAGGGTCAGTTTTTTCCATTTTTTTAAATATCCCAAATCAAAAGCACTGGAATAGGCGGGATCCAAATCTGGGTTTCCCTGAAATACGTTCGCTTCACTGGAACGAGATGGAAATGGATTTATAAACCAATTGCGCGGACGATTGATCCGGCGGTTGTAGCCTAATGATATATTTTCATTTTCCTTTAATTCATAAGTAAAATTGACCGTTGGGAACAGCCCGGTGTAGTTTTTGTCAAAATCAAGATTCAAACCAGAATTTCCTGATATATTTTCTGCATCAACTTTGCCTTTTAATTGTGTGTTTTCAACCCGAAGACCCAATAAAAAGGAAAAATCGCCAAATTTATTTCCGTACTGGGAGTAGACGGCGTTTACATTTTCTTCATAGGTAAAAATGTTTGAAAGACTATCGTTGCGCATAAAATTTCCGGAAGTACCGCTTTCTTGCAAAAGCGTATAATCGGTTATAGTTTCTTTAAAATTTCCACGGTAACCCGCTTCAAACTGTGCGTTTTCGCCAATTGGCAAAACATAATCTGCCTGAGCCAAGTACTCTGTTTGATTTTCTTTGGTGGTAATATCTTCGGATGGGAGAATTTCCAGATCGGGGAAGGTGGTGCGTTCACCAATTAAGGAACGCTGCATTTCTTTGTCTTTGTCATATTGAAGGTCCGCAGTAAGTTTGTGGCCGTTATCGTTGAAGTTATTTACATAATTCAATGAAAACTGATAACTGGTATCATCTTCCGTTTGATCTTCAATACGTGTAATTCTTTCTTTTAAGGTGTTATCACTGTAATTGTCAGTGTTGTTGGTGGTGCGGTCATTATCATTTCCGAGGCGTAAAAAACCACTTGCCGTAACCGAGGATTTTTCAGTCAAAAAATATTCTATTCCCAGATTCGTATTAAAGCCACGATCCAATCTATCGTATTTTCTATTTTCGATAGTGCGATCAAATTTTGGAACTATTGTTATGGAGTCATTAACTTCTCGATCTTTATAGTGATTATCGAAAAAAGCATTTCCCGGAGCATCGCGATACCGAATACCTGTAGTATTGAATATGTTGAATTTGTCCGTACGAATATTAATATTGGTTGAAGCACTACTGTTGGTCGGAACACCAATGCTGGTGCTTAGTGAACCGTTTAGCCCAAGTGTTTTTTCCTTTTTAAGGATTATATTCAAAATTCCTGCAGTACCCTCAGCGTCGTAACGAGCCGAAGGAGAAGTTATAACTTCCACGCGCTCTATAGCTTCGGCGGGAAGCTGGCGCAGGGCATCTGTAGAGCCATAACCGGCAATAGCGGAGGGTTTTCCATTGATAAGAATCCGAACGTTATCATTTCCCCGAAGGGCAATAGCCCCGTCCACATCTACTGTTACGGAGGGTACGTTATTTAATGCATCGCCAACAGTGGCCCCACCAGCGGTGAGGTCTTTACCAATATTGTATATTTTTTTGTCAAGCCGAACCTGGACCTCTGTTGTTTCTGCACGAATAACAATTTCATCAAGACTGGCAGCGTCCAATGCGAGCGTAACATTGGGCAAGGTTATATTTGAAGTAATGTTTTGATTGGTAAGCTGTTTTGTTTTATAAGAAATAAATTCAAATTGAACTGTATATTTCCCTTCCGGAACATCTATGTTGTATTTACCTTGGATATCTGTAATTCCTCCAGTAACGATTTTTCCTTGGGTGTTTATGAAAGAAACGGTGGCATATTCCAGCGGAAAGTTGGTTCCTTCTTCAATTATGTTTCCTTTTACGGTAACTTGTTTTTTTTCAGGTTGTTGGGCCAATAATATGGACGTAGCCAATAGGAAGCAGAGCGATATAATATATTTCATAGGAATCTTTAGCAATTTCGACACACGAAAATAGCTGTGGTTTAATGGGCGATTGCCAAACTTCTGTTAAATAACCTCCTTCAAATTATAAAATATCCAGTACTTTTTCTGGGGGTCTGCCAATGACTGCATGAGTTCCCTTTATTGCTATGGGGCGTTCAATTAATCTGGGGTGTTTTACCATGGCATCAATAATTTCGTCATTGGTAAGTTTTTTCCCTTTGTAGTTTTCCTTCCAATCCACTTCTTGGGTACGCACCAGTGCCATGGGCTCAATGCCCAGCAATTCGATAACCTGTTTCAATTCCTGATGGGTAGGGGGTTTTTCAAGATATTTTACAATTTCTAGGGTTTCGCCTTTTTCTTCGAGTAAATGAAGGGCTTCACGTGATTTGCTGCAACGTGGATTATGGTAGAGGGTGGTCATATTCTGTAAAAGTTTTTAATCAACGTTGTACGTTAGTTTCATGGTGATGGAAGTAGTTTTTTCTTTAGAAGAAGTATTATAGGCCCCTCCCCAAGAATAATCTTCACCTGAATTTTGGCCAGTAATTTGGAAAATACCCATTTGTGCATTTACAAGGTCACCGAGTTTGGAACCGGAATTTTCAGCAATCTTTTCGGCCCGCAAACGCGCATTTTCTGTAGCCCGGGAAACCATTTCTATTTTAAGATCTTCAATTTTGGTGTAATAATAGCGTGGCGCTTCAGAATACAATTGTAATCCCCTGTTCAACAATTCAGTAATTTCGCGAGAAATACTCTCAATACCTTCCACATCTTTTGAGTTGATTTCAACTGATTGGGACAATGTATAGCCAGTAAATTTAGTTCCTGCATAATTTCCGTTAGGACTGTATTGGGGCTCTGTATTTTCTAGCGTGGTTACTGCAGAAAATACCGTGTTTTCGGTTTTGATTCCTTTTTCGGAAAGATATTGCTCCACAATTTTTTTATCGCGCTCCAAATCGGAATAGGCTTGTTGCAGATTGGTATTTACCCGTGTAAAACGGGCTTCCCAAACTATAAGGTCCGACGTGAAATCTGCTTTTCCCAATCCTGTTACTGAAATAGTCCGTTGGGCTTTGTTGCGGTTCATAAAAGCATTTCCCAAAACAATGGATGCAATAATTATGGCTATGGCAAATACAATGGCTGTGAGCGTTTTTTTCATGGTTAACTTTTTTAATTCAATCTTTTAAGAATAAAGAACGAAAATAATACAATGAATTGTCTTTTAATGCGATTTTTGAATGCAGATTACAATTTTAATTCCTCGAGTTCCAGCTTGTAATCAAATTGAAGATCTTCGTGAAGTGCCGCAACTTTTTTGTTTATAAAATCAATCTGTCTAGTATAAAGGTTGGTAAGCGTGGTATTGCGCTTTATGGAAGGGGTAAATTCCTTTAATTTATGGCAGAAATAAAGCAAAAGTTCTACTTCGGTTTCTTTGTTCGGGGAATAGCAGATGAATTTTTTCAGCTCCCTTAAAATTTTGCGGACGCTCTTTTTTATGTAGAAAAAGGTTTTTGTGTTAATGCCTTCAAACTGTTCATCCATTTGTGCCTTTACGCTTTCAATATAGCCTGCTTCATTTGTTGACTCAAATAATAAATAGGTGAGAAGTTCCTTATTTTCCTTTTTGAATTTTGAAAGGCGAAGACAAAGTTGCAGTAATTCCTGAGTAGAACGATGGTTAAGTTCGGTTTTTATATCTTTTAAACTGGCAGCTTTCATAATTGGATTTAAAACAAAGGTACTATCGATTTTCAGTAATTAAAGAACAATTTTATGTAAAACCTAGGCTTCAGTAATTCTTTTTTCAAATCAACATTGTCTAACATGGAGGTAAGTAATTGTTGCACAGCTTCATTTTTATTGGCTTTTCTGACCAAAAAATTGAACAGCCACGGGTATTTCAGCATTTTTTGCAGGGAACGGCCAATGCGAAGTTCGTTCCACATTTTCTTGTAAATTTCCTTGTCGTAGTTTTTGTTGAACTGCGCATCAAATCGATTCAGTTTGAAAGCTTTTAACACGTGTTCAGCGGCCACCCTGCCACTGCGGATGGCATTTCCTATTCCTTCGCCAGTAAATGGATCGATAAGGTTGGCAGCGTCTCCCAAAAGCAAAAATCTGTTTCCGGAAAGTGTCTTTTTCTTTGAACCCATTGGCAGGCCAAAACCTTGGATCTCTTCCAACGCGTTTGCGTTTTTAAAGCGTTCCTTTATATTGGGATGGTTTTGGATGATATCTGTTAGTTTCTCCTTTAAGTTTATATTTTTTCGGCTCACTTCACTGGAAAGCATTCCCAAGCCTACATTTGCTTGATTATTGGGCAAAGGGAAAATCCAAAAATACCCAGGCAGCACGTCTTTATAAAAATGAAGTTCAATGTGGTTGTCGGGGTGGAAACCGGAAACGTTTTCAAAATATTGCCGCAGACCGGCGCAGTGGTGATTTTTATTTATTATATGCTTTGCTAGCTGCCGATTTACGATAGAGTTGGCGCCATCAGCACCTAGGACTATTTTTGCTGTAAAGGTTTTTTTTTGACCTATAATTGTTATCGTTTCGTCATTATCGATAATGGTGTTTATTTTTTCATTAGTGAAAATGGAAAGATCGGGTAAAACCTGAATTTGCTCAAAAAGGAAGTTGTCAAAATCCAGTCTTTTCACGACAAACCCTGCCGTATTTTCAGAAATTTTGTTTTTAAAATCTATGTCTAGCCGTTGTCCATTTGGAGCAAAAAACCGTACTCCGTTTGAAGGAATTTTAGTTTTTAGGTTTAAAAATTTTTCTAAAATGGAACTGTCAATTTTCTGTAATTGGTTTATTACATCGGCACTCAGGGCATCTCCACAAATTTTATCCCGAGGAAAAATATCTTTATCAATTATGGCAACCTTCAGGCCTTTGCCGGACAATTGTTGGGCACAAACACATCCCGCAGGGCCGGCGCCTAGAATAATTACATCGAATATTTCGGGCTCCATAAAATGCTTTTCCTATTTAAATGCAATGTAGGCCTTATATTTAAAAGAGGTTAGAGATTTGCTTGGATCAGATTACTTTTAGAAATATTGTTGATTGATTGCTAATGGTTTGAATTTTAATCTCTGTTAAATTATTTATGAATTAGTTAACACACCTCTAATTTATGTATTTTTAAACACCAAAACTTAATAAACAACCAAACCCATCAATGATAATTCGCAAGATTACGCTTATTCTTTCCGCAGTTTTTTTCAGCAGTTGTTTCACTTTCGCACAATCTTTAGCAGAAAATAAAATTTATGAAGCTTATGATGATATGGTAGGCCTTGACAATACAGGGCTTTACAATGGCACTGAATTTAAGGATGTGTACTTGAATACGGATGATAGTTACAGATTTTTTGAAGAATACAATTTTACCAAGGGCAACATTTTTTATAATGGTCAATTTTATAGCAATGTGCTTTTAAAATATGACGTTTATGAAGACAATATAATTACCCATTCCGATGATAATCTGAGCATCTTTAATGTAACTTTGGTTCCGGAGTTTGTCTCTTCGTTTTCCCTTTATGGACGAAATTTTGTTCGATTGACCGATACCGGGCTGAATTTAGACGGCAACAACTTTTTTGAAATTGCCTATAAGGGAACGGACATTAACCTTTACATTAAACACATAAAAAAGAAAAAGGATAAAGCCTTAAAAAGCGGTATTCAATATTCCTTTAGTGATGACAATTTTTACTTGTTGAAAACCGAAAATGAGTATTATATTGTGAATTCAGTAAAGGATATCCGAAACGCTATTCCTCAAAACGACAATCAAATCCGTGACTTCTACAAAACCTATAAATCACTTTATAAATCGAATCTAGATAGATTTATGCTGAATCTTGTAAAGTATTTGGATGGTTTGAAAGAAAATACTGCTAATAGATAATCAATCACAGGCAATTCCTTAAATGAAAAAAATTCCAGTCCTTGTTTTACTTTTACTATCCACGTTGGAGCTGTTGGCTCAAAACGATTCAAATATTACGGTAGAATTTAATAATACACCCATACGGGAAGCAATCATAAAGGTTGAAAGTCTTACAGCCAAAAATTTTTATTTTGAGGAAAACTGGTTAAAAGGTCATTCTACATCAAAAAGCTTTCAAAACGCCACTTTAAAAACTGTGTTGGATGGTATCTTTGAAAACACCAACATCAACTATATAATTAAGGATTCAAATGTAATTTTGTTGAACAATACTTATGTGTACACTGAATTGCCTTCTGATTATTTCAATGAAGCTGAAGATGAGGAAAAAGTAATTGAAGAAACCAAAAACGCTCCCATTTTTCAGGAAGAATATACTTCACAGACTTCCGTTCAAAGAAGAAGCCTTGTAACCATTGGAAAGCAAAGGCCCAATTCGGTAAACAAAACCTACACCCTTACAGGAACGATTAAAAATTTTAAAACGAACGAGCCAGTTCAAAACTTGTCAATTTCTACTGTTGACAGAACCAAATACGCCTTGACCGATGCCAATGGGAACTTCAGTATACGGTTGCCTTATGGGCTAAATAAGCTTGAAACCAATTTATTGGGATATGAAAGGGTTTATCAAGATGTAATAATGTACGGTGATGGAAGCCTTAATCTTGAACTTGTTGAAAACACAGAGGCCTTGGATGAAGTTGTAATTGAATCAACCAAAGATGCCAACATACGCGATGCCGTGGTAGGTGTTACCAAAATTGACATTGAATCCATAAAGACCATTCCCTTGGTTTTGGGAGAACGGGATATTTTAAAAGTTGCGACCACGCTGCCCGGGATTAAAACGGCCGGAGAGGGTGCCAGTGGTTTCAATGTACGGGGAGGTAGAGCGGATCAAAATCTTATTTTGCTGGATGATGCAGTTATTTATAATCCATCACATTTTTTGGGCTTCTTTTCTGCGGTAAACCCTTTTACCACAGGAAGTTTGGAAATTTATAAAGCCAGTATTCCTGCAGAATATGGAGGAAGGCTTTCTTCCGTTTTTGATATTGAAACAAAATCAGGGAATACTGAAAAAATTTCGGGCGAAGGCTCTGTGGGTCCCATTACGGCCAATCTGGCGGTGGAAGTGCCGGTGGTGAAAGATAAATCTTCATTGATTGCAGGGTTTAGGGCAACGTACTCAGATTATATTTTAAGAAGCTTGGACGAAGCTGAATTGAAAAATAGCCAAGCCTCCTTTTATGATGGAATAGTAAAATACAAACACAACATCAACGATAATAATTCTATACAAGGAACTTTTTACTATAGTAAGGACCGTTTCAGTATCACTTCCGATTCGGTTTTCGATTATAATAATAGATTGATTTCACTTAAATACAACCACAGTTTCAATGAAAAGAGTAGGGCAGAGCTTATACTGGTAAGTAGCCAGTACCAATACGGAATAAATTATGAAGCCGATGCCAACAAAAATTTTGACTTTGGATATGAACTAAATGAATACCAGGCAAAGCTTAATTTTCATTACAATTTGAGCCAAAAACATAAGTTGAGCTACGGAATAAGCAGCAAACTCTATGAAATAGATCCTGGAAATATTGAGCCAATTGGCGAAGATTCCGATGTTACCGCCAAATTTGTACAGCGGGACAGGGGTCTTGAATCGGCGGCATATCTTTCGGATATGTTTGAAGTAACCGACAAATTACTTTTTGATTTAGGACTGCGTTACTCCGTTTATGCCTCCTTGGGGGAAGCCACTCAAAACGTTTATGAAGAAGGAGCCCCAAAAAATGAAAGCTCGGTTATTGAAGTTCGTAATTACGGCAAAAATGAAGTGATTAAAACTTACGGCGGACCCGAATATAGAATTTCAGCACGCTATTTATTGGGGAATGACTTTTCAGTAAAAGCAGCCTTTAACACCACCATTCAATATTTGCATTTGCTTTCAACCAATACCACAATGTCCCCCACGGATATTTGGAAGCTTTCCGATCTTAATATTGAACCACAGCGAGCCAGTCAATATTCATTGGGTTTCTATAAAAATATTCCTGAAAAGAATCTGGAATTCAGCTTAGAGGGATATTATAAAAAAATGGAAGATTTGTTGGACTACAAAATTGGCGCCCAATTAATACTTAATGATAATATAGAAACCGAATTACTTCAAGGCGAAGGCAAAGCCTATGGAGTGGAATTTCTGATGAAGAAAACAAAAGGAAAGCTCAACGGTTATTTTGGTTATAGCTATTCGCGTTCCTTGGTGAAACTAGATAGCGAGTTAGACCAAGAGCGCGTTAACAACGGGGAATTTTTCCCGGCAAATTATGATAAGCCGCACGATTTTTCATTGGTAGCCAATTATAGATTGACAAAGCGGTACAGTATTTCAACCAATTTCACCTATCAAACGGGACGGCCCGTTACATACCCGATTGGCCGATTTATATTTGCAGGCGAAGAACAAGTGCTTTACAGTGATCGAAACCAATTTAGGATTCCCGATTATTACCGCTTGGATTTGGGTATAAACATTGAAGGAAGCCATAAACTGAAAAAACTGGCGCATAGTTTTGTCAATATTTCTGTTTATAATGTATTGGGAAGAAACAACCCGTATTCTGTATTTTTTGTGAATAATGACGGAGAAATAAAGGCCTATAAAACTTCTATCTTTTCAGTGCCCGTACCAACAGTAACATACAACTTTAAGTTTTAGGAATGATGATGAACAGAATTTTATATATCGCACTCTTTTCCATAATTCTTTTTCAAACTGGCTGTACAGAATCGTTTGAAATAGAGTCTATAGATTATGAAAGCGTTTTGGTAGTGGAAAATACCGTTACGAATGAGATGAAACATCAAGTCGTAAAGTTGTCCAGAACATCGACCTTGGAAAATCCAGAGATTTTAACCGAGAATAATGCCACGGTGACAGTTTCTGGCAGTAATGGGGAAAGTTTTAACTTTTCGAAGGATAGTGAAACCGGCTTTTATGTTTCGGATCAAGAGTTCAGTGCGCAGGCCAACATAACCTATACTTTGAATATAAGCACCCAAGACGGCAGACAATATACTTCTACTGCGGTTAAACTTCCAGAAACTGTGGAAATAGGCGAAGTGTTTGCAGAACGTATTTCAGACTTAACCCAAAATAAGGATGGCGTTCAAGTGTTAGTTAATACTGAAGATCCAACTGGGAACGCTAAATATTTCAGATATGAATATGAGGAAACCTACAAAGTTGTAGCTCCTTATCCATCGCCATATATCGCAGAAATTGTTAATTATAACCCATCGGCTGGAACATATGATGTAAATCTTACTCCAAGGGAACCTGAAACTGTTTGCTATTCAACCGAAAATTCTATCGGAATAAACCAAACAACCACAACCGAGTTTAATGAAAATAGAGTTTTTCGTTTTCCGGTTAATTATTTGTCAAAAACAGATGCTAAAATTCAGTCCCGCTATAGCATACTGGTTAAACAATATGTACAAAGTATAGAAGCCTATACCTTTTATAAAATTATAAATGAATTAGGTAGCGTAGAAAGTCTGCTCTCACAAGGACAGCCAGGATATGTGGCCGGAAATATGATTTCAAAAGCGGATCCCAATGAGAAGGTTTTGGGCTTTTTTGAAATTTCATCCATGACATCAAAACGGATTTATTTCAACTATGAAGATTTCGGACTTGAAAAACCGCCTTATTTCGTGGATTGCAATGTGCTGCTTCTCGATTATAATGACAATACAACTCTCGATAATGATTTGAACGAGCGCGAGGCCCTTTATACACAGCTCACTTACAATAATTATCAAGTGGTAAATTTAAGCCAGTTCACCATTTACAGAATAGTTCAAGCTGAGTGCAGTGTTTGTACTTCTATTTCATCTAACGTAAAACCAGATTTTTGGGAAGATTGATTATGTTTAAAAAAACTATATATATACTATTTTTGTGTTTCAGTTTTATGGTGAATGGGCAAGTGCCTATTAATAAGGCTTCAGCGCCGGCCGATGTTTTTCCAAAAGAAGCAATCTCAATATATGTCAATTCCAATCTTTTTTTGGCGGGTGAACTCTTGGAGTATAAAGTCTATAACCTTACTTCTTCAAACACCTTTAGTATTTTAAGCAAAATAGCATACGTCTCGCTTTTGAGCGAAAAGGATTCAATTGTTTTCAACCAAAAACTCCGACTCGAAGAGGGCACGGGGCACGGAGATTTCTTTATTCCAGCTACCCTGAAAACAGGCGCATATAAACTTATTGGTTACACAAACTTTTCAAGAAATAATTCCGAACAGGCATTTTCACAAAAAAATATTTACATAATAAACCCATTTATAAAACCAGAAGAAGCGAAATCAAAATCGGCAGATTCCATAAATGTGGTCAAAATAAAAAGTAGGGACACTAATGTTTTGGACGAGGACGGAAATACTTATGCTGAAGGTATTGCTATTGAAACGGATAAAACGAGCTATACTTTTCGGGATAAAATTACTTTAACTATAAATAATTCAATGGGGAAATCGGGCTATGGCAATTATCTGGTTTCGGTAAGAAAGACAGCTCCGGTTGAAATTTCAGATAAAAGAGAATTTTCCTCCGAAGAGAAAGGAGCGGATGAAAATAATTTTTTTATTCCTGAATTGCGCGGAGAACTTGTTTCGGGGAAAATTGAAGCTTTGGATGGAAAATCCTCAGTCGCAGATAAAGCAGTAGCACTTACGATTCCCGGAAAGGATTTCATTTTTAAACTTTCGAAAACGGATAATAACGGGAGGTTTGTATTTTCTATTGATAAATTTTACGAAACGGGGAAAAGTGTTGTTCAGGTTAATGAGCCAAATAGGGAGCAATACAAACTGATTTTGGATAAAAAAGAATTTGAACCCTTGCAGAAGAAGGAAAGTTCATTCCTGCAATTGGAGCCAAAGATAAAAAATTGGATGCAGGAGAGAAGCATTCAATTGCAGGTTGAGAATGCCTATTACAACATTAAAAAAGACAGTATTTTAAAAGCTCCAACCAATGACCCTTTTTACGATAACTTGGGAATGGAATATGTATTGGACGACTATACGCGCTTCCCAACAGTAAGGGAAACTTTTGTGGAGGTAGTAACCCAAGCTGCAATAAGAAAGGAAGGCGATGTAAATAAGTTTATAGTCTTTAACGCTTACAACCCTCAGGGGCAGGCCCATTTTAATTCCATTGATCCGTTGGTAATTATGGACGGGATGTTAGTACTTGACAATAGTGAAGTGATAAATTACAGTGCCCATGACATTAAGAGCGTCCGGGTTTTGCCTGTACCTTATCGTTATGGCCCAAAAATCTACAGTGGCATAATTTCCATTATCACAAAAAAGGGAACTTTTAGACCTACTTTATTAAAGGGTTTTATGCAAGAAGTTGAATTGCAGAGTCCAGTAAATAAAAAAAGATATTATACTCCAGATTATAGCAATCGTAAGGAATTTTTAAAAAGAATTCCCGATTATCGCGTTCAACTTTTGTGGGAACCCAATTTGAAGCTTTCCGAAAAGGAGTATTCCACATCCTTCTACACTTCAGACATACCGGGAACTTATGAAATTGTTTTGGAGGGGTTTACGGCCAACGGAAACTATATATCTACCAAAAACTATTTTATTGTAGAGTAGTAGGAATACAATCCAAATACTTTTACCGGAAGTTTTAGGTTTAGATATTCGATAAAAACGTTAAAATATGTTAATTTTTTTATATATTTATAGTTGCCGTCAAGTAAGACTAAATCTCAAATCAGATGTTACATTGGAAAGCAATCTACCTTATCCTTGCCATTGTATTTGCAGTGGTCGGTTTTATTGGAATAGGGGATGGTGGCTTGGAACCCGCTAAATATATATCTGGAATTTTTTTACTTTTGTTATTGGTATTATGGTCCAGCGATCTGTTGGGAAGAAAACGCAGTTAATGGTTTGCTGAGGCAGCTTGAATTAACTTGAATAAATATAGAATTGTAAAAGGGAACAGAAATTAAACTCTGTTTCCTTTGTTTTTTTAAAGACTGCAATTGCCGTTTTGAAAATCTTCCAGAGTTGGGTTATATTGATTTCCATTTATGTTCACATCTGCATTGTTTAGTACGGCTGTGGAGATTCCGCAAAGATCGGTAAGGGAATAGTTATTTATAATATCGATGTCTCCTCCAACAGATAATAAATTACTAAATCCATCCAGATTAGTTAACACCTGGTTTTCACCCCAAACGCTCATATAGCTTCCAATAGATCTTAGGGTAATAAAATCAATGGTAGCTAAATTGCTATTTTCATTTAAAATAAATATGCCGCCAATATTGGAAATATTTCTAAGTCCCACTAAGGATGTTAGTCCAAAATTCATCCAAATATCTAAATAATCTTCAATGTTTGAAACATTTTGAAATCCAATAACAGTCTCTAAACTCTCATTTCCTATTAAAGATAAATGATGAAGTGAAGTTGCATCATTCATAATATTTATATCCGTTATATTATTATAACCAATGTCCACACCTTTTGAAAAATTTTCAACATTCCTTAAACCATTTAGATCGTGTAAACCATTTGAATATATTTCGATATCGCCATTGATAGTTTTTAAATTTTCAAGTACATCAAGATTGTCCAAAATATCACATCTATAAATAATTAACTTACCACCAACGAACTCAAGATTTTCAAGGCCGTTTAATGTTTGTAGGGCAGTATACTCAATTTTAAGTTTTCCGTTAACCTTTTTTAAATCATAAAGTGGACTTAAATCGTATATGTCTGAACCAGATATAGTTAAATCATATTGAATTTCGTTGTAATGTTTTGAACCAAAGTCATCTACCTGTTGTTGATTACTAAGGTATGGTGCACCCTCATATATATTAGGAGTATAAACTTGAGTATCGAATGAAAAATTCACACTAGCAATTTGGCTGCCATTAGTTGCGGTTATCTTTCCCCCATAATTGGTTTCTCCAGAAAGACCGGTAAAAGTATAGGCTGTTAGTGAAAAATTATCCTCAATCAATTCATTGTTCAGATATACTTTGTAGGTTATGTTTGAGCCCTCTGGTTTTGTCCAGGTAATAGACGCAGCTCTATCGGTAACATTCTGCACTTCCACTTGAAACGAAAAGGATGTGTTTTCCTCATCGCTACTGTCTTTGCTACAGCTTAAAAGATTAAAGGCAATAAATAGAATTGAGAGTATTTTTGTTTTCATAAAATCATAATTTTAAAATTAATCTATATTTTTAATTATTAATCTGCCAACTGCAACTGCTCACTGTAAACTTTTCTTAAAGCTCATCCTTCTTCTCCTTCTGCCCGGTCATCATCAAATAAGCCTTTAAAAAACCATCAATATATCCGTCCAACATAGCATCGGTGTTTCCGGTTTCGTGGCCGGTACGTACATCTTTAACCAACTTGTAAGGGTGCAACACATAGTTGCGTATCTGCGAACCCCATTCTATGGCAAGTTTGCTGTCCTCAATCTCGGCACGTTGGGCAAGTTGTTTGCGCAATTCAATTTCGTAGAGTTGCGATTTCAACATCTGCATCGCTTTTTCGCGGTTATCTAACTGACTTCGTGTCTCACTGTTGTGGATTACAATTCCGGAAGGGTGGTGGGTAAGGATGGCCTTGGTTTCTACTTTGTTAACGTTTTGACCTCCAGCGCCGCTACTTCGGGCAAATTCCCACGAAATATCGGCAGGGTTTATATCAATCTCAATGGTATCATCAACCAAAGGATATACATAAACACTGGCAAAACTGGTATGTCTTTTTGCGTTACTATCGAACGGAGAAATACGCACCAAGCGGTGCACACCGTTTTCGCTCTTTAGCCAACCAAAAGCGAATTCGCCCTCAATTTCCAAGGTAACGGTTTTTACTCCCGCCACGTCGCCTGCCTGAAAGTTGAGTTCCTTTATTTTATAACCATTTTTTTCGGCCCACATTAGGTACATGCGCATCAGCATCTGCGCCCAATCGCAACTTTCGGTCCCGCCGGCTCCGGCTGTAATTTGCAGGACGGCACTCATATCGTCGCCCTCTTCGCCAAGCATATTGCGGAATTCAAGGGCCTCAACAGCGTCCTCTGCTTTTTGGTAAGCAGTATCCACTTGTTCGGGCGTGCCTTCGCCTTCTTTATAAAAGTCTAAAAGTATCTCCGCTTCTTCGGTAAAATTTACTGCGGCTTCATAATCGGTGACCCATTTTTTCTTGGTACGCAACACCTTCATAAAAGCTTCGGCTTCGCGGGGGTTGTTCCAAAAATTGGGGTCAAAGGTTTTTTCTTCTTCGTTGGAGATTTCTATGCGTTTTCCGGCAACGTCAAAGATATTGCCTCAAGGAATCCAATCGATTCTTAAGGGCTTTAATTTGATCTGTTGTGGTCATAAAGGGTATGTATTTTAAACAAAAATAGAATTAAGTTTGTGAGCGGGAAGGATTTTTCAAGTAATTTTAGGGTTTCCGAAAAGTTGCCCCTCAAAAATAAATGTAACTCACTAAAAACCATCTGCTATGAAGAAAATATTGCTTTTTCTATTTTTATTGAATTGTTTTTATGGCCTTGCACAAAACGATGAGACTTTCGTGGATTCGCAGGTGGCGCAAATAATGGCGCAACTTGAAATGCAGGAAAACCCCGAGTACTTTTCGCGAAAGGATTACTGTATCGAAAACGTACAAATGTTTGTGATGCCGGATGGTTCAAGGTGTTCGTCTGCTTCTACTTACTATTCAGTTTATGTTTTTTGGAAAGAAGATGACAAACTGAAAATTCAAAAATTCGACAATTGTGGCAGTTTTGTTCCCCTTCTTTTGAATAATGAAAAATTAATGAAAAAAGTTTCAAAGATGAAAACGGCGCTAAAAACCGAAGAGGTAAAGCCATACGCGAATGAAACCCAAGTAACCCATCCCACGGCAAACATGAGCCCACAATCCTGCAGGAAGGAATACATTTTTAAATTGCAGGGAGAAACTTTTGAAAAAAGCTTTTCAGAATTGGACCTAAGTGAAGGTTCGGAAAACAAGAATTTGAACGCCAAACACAACAACTCCCTTTTACTGATAGATTTGGACAAAGAAATTTCAAGCATTATTTCAGAATTCGAAATGAAGGGGAAATTTTACAGAGAAAAATAATATACAATGAATATAGATTTAAGAAGCGACACCGTTACCAAACCTACTCCAGAAATGATGCAGGCAATTATGAATGCCGAAGTGGGCGACGATGTATATAAAGAAGACCCGACAGCCAATAAATTGGAACAGAAACTGGCCGATATGTTTGGAATGGACAGCACACTGTTTTTCCCAACGGGAAGTATGGCCAACCAAGCTGCCATTAAAATGCACACACAACCCGGGGAACAATTGATAGCAGATAAATGGGCGCATGTTTATAATTATGAAGGTGGCGGCGTTTCTTTCAACAGCGGGGTTTCGTGTAAACTTATAGACGGAAGTCGCGGAATGGTAACCGCTGCACAAGTAGAAGAATCTATAAATCCGCCGGATTTTTATCACAGTCCGTTAACGAGCTTGGTATGTTTGGAAAATACAACCAATAAAGGAGGCGGCGCATGCTATGATTTCTCCGAAATAAAAAAAATACGGGACGTTTGCGATAAACACGGCTTGGGACTTCATTTGGATGGCGCACGATTGATGAACGCCTTGGTAGCCACAAAGGAAGATCCGAAAGAATACGGGAAGATTTTCGATACTATTTCCGTATGTCTAAGCAAAGGTTTGGGAACCCCAATGGGAACGGTCTTGATTGGCAAAAAGGATATTATGAAAAAAGCCATGCGCGTTCGCAAGGTTTTGGGTGGCGGCATGCGGCAGATAGGTTTTATGGCCGCTGCAGGAATTTATGCTTTGGACCATCATGTGGAAAGATTGGCCGAGGACCATCAAAAAGCTTCGGAAATTGCAGACACCTTACGCGAACTATCTTATGTAAAAACGGTAGAGCCAACCGATACAAACATTGTAATTTTTTACCTTGCCGATGGTATTTCAGAAGAAAAATTTATGAATGATTTGCTTCAAAAAAATATAAAAATAAGCGGAATGGGGCAGGGAAAACTTCGCGTTGTTACCCATTTGGATTATACCGATACTATGCATGAAAAATTTTTAGAAATTCTTCGGGCTTATAATAAATAGCACTTCTTTTATGCTCGACATCTCCGCATCCTATACCGATTTGTACCAGTTAACAATGGCGCAGGTTTATTTTAAAACCAAACCAAACAGTACTGCCGTTTTCGACTATTATTTTAGAAACAATCCATTTGGCGGGGGCTACGCTATTTTTGCGGGACTGGAGAATATTCTTGAAATTCTTGAAAACTTACGCTTTACTGAAAAAGATTTGGATTACTTAAAAAACTACGGCTTTGAAAAGGAGTTTTTAGGGTACCTTAAAAAATTTCAGTTTCGGGGCAATGTTTTTTCTGCTACCGAAGGCGATATTGTTTTCCCCAATCGACCCATTCTCCAAGTTGAAGGGAATATTATGGAAGTGCAGCTTGTGGAAACAGTTTTACTGAATATGTTGAACTTTCAAACTCTTATCGCTACCAAGGCCAGCCGTATTCGCTATAGCGCCGGTGATAGAACATTGTTGGATATGGGCCTGCGGAGGGCACATGCAACGGGAGGTTACTTTGCTTCCCGCGCAGCAGCAATTGGCGGTTTTGACAGCACCAGCAATGTTAAGGCCGCAGAAGATTTCAACATTTCTGCCTCCGGAACAATGGCGCATTCGTTTATACAGAGTTATGGGAATGAACTGGAAGCATTCCGTGATTTTGCTCGGTTTCGTCCCAATAATTGTGTTCTTTTAGTTGATACTTACAACACTTTAAAAAGTGGATTACCTAATGCCATAACTGTAGCAAAGGAAATGGAAAATAGGGGAGAGCAGTTGTTCGGTGTGCGTTTGGACAGTGGCGATCTGGCTTATCTGGCAAAAAAAACTCGTAAGCTTCTCAACGATGCAGGTCTTGAATACGTGAAAATTGTTGCTTCAAATCAGTTGGATGAGTATGTAATAATGAGTCTGAATGAACAGAAAGCGCCCATCGATGTATTTGGCGTAGGGACCAACCTTGTAACCGGCAAACCCGATGCTGCTTTGGATGGGGTCTATAAACTTTCGGAATATAACGGGGAACCGCGAATTAAACTTTCGGAAAATGTGATCAAGGTTTCCCTGCCTTCAAAAAAGCAAGTGTATAGAATGATCGACCATCATGGAATGTTTTACGGGGCGGATGCCATAGGCCTTTCCTCAGAAGGAAAAATTTCAAAAATGTTCCATCCTTTCGATAACAATAAAAACTTGGAGCTCGAAACATTTGATCACGAAATATTGTTGCAGGAGGTGATGGAAAATGGTAAAATGAGTATTCCCAAGCGCCAAGTTTCAGAAATAGCCCAATACTCCAAACAAAGATTATCAATGCTTCCCGAAGAATACAAACGATTTCAAAACCCACATATCTACAAGATTGGGCTAAGTGAAAAATTGAGGATAGAGCGGGATCAACTAATTTCTAAACATTCCTTTAAAAATTAATCCGTTGCTTTTTTTGATTCCTTTTCAATGATTTATTTAAGCAAATCCATTCCCGGAATATTCGGCATTCCTTCTTTGGCCACTGCTGCAATTTCGGCTTCGTTTATATTGGTTGCTTTTTCAATGGCCTTGTTTAACGTAAGAATTAAGTAATCTTCCAATTGCTCTTTGTCTTCCAATAGGCTATCGGCTATTTCTATGGATTTTATTTTTCGGTTGGCTGTAAGGGTTATTTTCAACAAACCATCGCTGCTGACTTCATCAATTAATACGGTGTCCAAACGCTTTTTGGTGGCCTCTACTTTTTCTTGGGTTTCTTTTAATTTGCCCATCATTCCCATTAAATCTCCAAACATAATTTTTATTATTTTAGTTTAATGCAAATTTACTATTTTGAATTACAATTAATCCAAATTCAATTATGAAAAAATTGGCCTTATTTTCATTTGCTTGCCTTATTTTTGCGATTTCTATGAATGCGCAGAATACTTCAACAAATATTATGAAAATTACTCCCCCCAAAGCCGAAAAAATTGCCAAAAACCTTGAGATGCATGGCGATGTACGTACCGATAATTATTATTGGTTAAATAATCCTGAAAAGAAAGAAGTGATTGATTATTTAAATCAGGAGAACGATTATTACGAAAAAATGACCGCGCATACCAAAAAGTTCAAAGAAAATCTTTTTGAGGAAATGAAGGCCCGCATTAAGGAAGATGATGAATCAGTTCCCTACAAATTGAATGGTTACTACTACATTACCCGCTACGAAAAAGGGCAGGATTACCCTATTTATACTCGAAAAAAAGAATCATTGGACGCCCAGGAAGAAGTTCTTTTCAATGTGAATGAAATGGCAAAGGAGTATTCTTATTATAATCTATCGGGGCTGAATGTGTCTGAGGACAACAACCTTATTTCTTTTGGTGTGGATACCTTGAGTCGCAGGAAATATGATATTTACATTAAAAATCTAAAAACTGGTGAAATATATCCCGAACGAATTCCGCTAACAACTGGAAGCGCTACGTGGGGCAGTGACAATAAAACACTTTTCTATACCCGGAAAGACGACAAAACACTTCGCGCAGATAGAATTTACAGACATACAATGGGAACGGACCCCATTACGGATGAGCTCGTTTTTACCGAGGAAGATGAAACTTTTGGTACCTATGTTTACAAAACGAAATCGCGAAAATTTATCGTCATTGGCTGTTACAGTACACTTACTTCTGAGTACAGTGTTTTAAAGGCGGACAACCCAAACGGGAATTTCAAGATTTTTCAACCACGTGAAAGAGGGTTGGAGTACAGTATTTCTCACTATGGCGACAATTGGTATGTATTGACAAATAAAGACCACGCCCTCAATTTCAAATTAATGAAAACGTCTGAGGACAGGACAACAAAAGAAAATTGGGTAGATATGGTTCCGCACAGAACTGATGTTTTGTTGGAAGACATAGATATTTTTAAGGATTATTTGGTGATAAGCGAGCGAAACCACGGGCTTACGCAAATACGAATAAAAAGATGGGACAATAAGGAAGATTATTATTTGCCTTTCAACAATGAAACCTATACGGCTTTTACTACCCAGAACCCTGAATTTGACACCAAAATACTTCGCTACGGGTACAACTCATTGAATACTCCCGCATCGCTCATTGATTTCAACATGGAAACCATGGAGAAAACCGTTTTAAAGGAAACCGAGGTGCTTGGCGGAAAATTTGACAAAAACAATTACGATTCCGAGCGTGTATGGGCAACTGCTGTTGATGGAGCCAAAATCCCCATTTCAGTAATTTACAGAAAAGGAATAAAAAAAGATGGAAGTAATCCTTTGCTAATCTACGGCTACGGTTCTTACGGCTCTACCATTGATCCTTATTTTTCTACTGTTCGATTAAGTCTATTGGACCGCGGGTTTATTTTTGCAATAGCACACGTTCGTGGGGGAGAGTATATGGGAAGAAAATGGTATGATGATGGAAAATTGCTGAAAAAGAAAAATACTTTTACCGATTTTATCGATGCTTCAAAATATTTAATAGAACAGGGTTATACTTCAAAAAAGCATTTATACGCATCCGGCGGTTCGGCAGGTGGACTTTTGATGGGAGCTGTCGCAAATATGGCTCCTGAATTGTATCACGGTATAATAGCATCGGTCCCTTTTGTTGACGTTGTAACTACGATGCTGGATGATTCTATCCCACTAACCACTGGTGAATATGATGAGTGGGGCAACCCGAATGACCCGGAATATTATAATTATATGAAAAGTTATTCACCCTATGACAATGTTCAGGCCAAATCGTATCCCAACATGTTGGTAACTACTGGTTTGCACGATAGCCAAGTGCAATATTGGGAACCTGCCAAATGGGTTGCAAAACTTCGGGATTTAAAAACCGACAATAATATTCTGTTATTGCAAACCAACATGGATGCTGGCCATGGCGGGGCTTCCGGACGTTTTGAAGCTCTTAGGGAAGTAGCTATGGACTATGCCTTTTTATTGGATTTGGAAGGTATTGGTGAGTAATTAAAATATTTCCTTACCTTTGTACGGTTTAAAATTTCAGTTTTTTTTGCACTGAGTATTTTTTATAACGAACTCCCTCTTTATGAAAGAAGAAATAAAAGCCCACAATAACGTGTTGGAACTTATAGGCAACACCCCATTAATAAAGCTTAACAGGATTACCCAGAAAATGAAGGGTAATTATTTCGCAAAAGTTGAAGCATTCAACCCTGGACACTCTACCAAAGATCGTATAGCACTTTACATAATTGAGAAGGCAGAAAAAGAAGGTATTCTTAAGCCTGGCGATACCATTATTGAAACTACTAGTGGAAACACCGGTTTCAGTATTGCAATGGTTAGCATTATTAAAGGGTATGATTGTATCTTGGCCGTAAGTTCAAAATCTTCGGCAGATAAAATTGATATGCTGAAGACTATGGGTGCCAAAGTTTATGTTTGTCCAGCCCACGTTAGCGCAGACGATCCCCGTTCTTATTACGAGGTGGCCAAAAAGCTTCACAGTGAAATTAAAGGTTCGGTTTACATAAACCAATATTTCAACCAACTTAATATTGATGCGCATTACCAGACCACAGGCCCCGAAATATGGGAACAGACTGCTGGCAAAATAACCCATCTTGTAGCTTGTAGCGGAACAGGTGGAACAATTTCTGGAACAGCGCGTTTTCTAAAAGATCAAAATCCAAATATCCGAGTAATAGGAATTGATGCTTATGGCTCAGTTCTTCAAAAATACCATCAAACTAAAGAGTTTGATGAAAATGAAATTTATCCCTACAGAATTGAAGGTTTGGGTAAAAACTTGATTCCCACCGCAACCGATTTCAATATCATTGACAAATTTGAAAAGGTAACGGATGAAAGCAGTGCTCACACTGCCCGGGAACTTGCCAAGACGGAAGGTCTTTTTGTAGGCTACACCAGTGGTGCTGCAATGCAAGGTTTAAAACAATTGGAAGAAGAGGGAGAGTTTAATGAAGACAGTAACATTGTTGTTATTTTTCCTGACCACGGTTCCAGATATATGAGCAAAATCTATAACGACGATTGGATGAGCCAGCAAGGTTTCTTTGATTCCGAAACTGCGGAAATCCAAAAAATTGAATATATAAAATGATATTTAAATCATTATATTAATTAAAAATTTCAAAACCGATTGATTATACATCAATCGGTTTTTTAGTTAAAATATCTTCTTTAAATCAGTAACACTGTAAATTCAAAAACGAAGCACCTAAATTCTTGCTATGCTAATTAATTTAATTAATTTTGTCCCATATTTTAACAAAAATCATTGATGAAAGATTTATTCGATAAGATTTATAAAGATAAAGGTCCCTTGGGAAAATGGGCCGAACAAGCGGAAGGCTATTTTGTATTCCCAAAATTGGAAGGTCCAATCTCCAATAGAATGAAGTTTAAGGGAAAGGAAGTGATCACTTGGAGTATCAATGATTATTTAGGCCTTGCCAACCATCCTGAAGTTAGAAAAGTAGATGCCGAAGCGGCTGCAAAGTGGGGCTCTGCCTATCCAATGGGTGCTAGAATGATGAGTGGCCACACCGATCTTCACGAACAACTTCAACGCGAGCTTGCGGCATTCGTAAGTAAAGAAGCGGCGTATCTTTTGAATTTTGGATACCAAGGAATGGTTTCCACAATTGATGCTCTGGTTTCAAAGGACGACGTAATTGTTTATGATGTAGATGCACACGCTTGTATTATTGACGGTGTTCGTTTGCACTTGGGACAGCGCTTTACCTACAGGCACAACGATATGGAGAGTATCGAAAAAAACCTGCAACGCGCCACAAAAGTTGCTGAGAAAACGGGCGGCGGAATTCTTCTTATTTCCGAAGGTGTTTTTGGAATGCGCGGCGAACAGGGAAAACTAAAGGAAATTATAGATTTAAAGAAAATATATAACTTCCGCTTTTTTGTGGATGACGCCCACGGTTTCGGAACACTCGGTAAAACGGGAGCTGGAGCAGGCGAGGAGCAAGGCGTACAGGATGGAATTGATGTATATTTTGCCACTTTCGCAAAATCTATGGCAAGTACAGGTGCATTTATTGCAGGTGATGAAGAAATAATGAATTACCTAAAATATAACCTGCGTTCACAAATGTTTGCAAAATCATTGCAAATGGTTTTGGTGGAAGGTGCTTTAAAGCGTTTGGATATGCTTCGAACCATGCCTGAGCTAAAAGAAAAACTTTGGGAAAATGTAAACGCAATGCAGGGCGGACTAAAGAAGAGAGGTTTTGATATAGGAACAACTCAAAGTTGCGTAACGCCAGTTTATTTGAAAGGAAGTATTCCAGAAGCAATGGCTCTGGTTAAAGATCTTCGTGAGAACCACGGAATTTTCTGCTCGATAGTTGTTTATCCAGTAATTCCGAAAGGATTAATTCTTTTGAGAATGATTCCAACGGCTTCGCATAGTCTTGAGGACATTGAAGAAACACTGGAGGCTTTTTCAGCTATCCGTGAGCGTTTGGAGAATGGAACCTACAAACGTCTTTCTGCGGCAGTTGCTGAAGCAATGGGAGAGAAGATATAATAAACTTATTATTTATATAGAAAAATCCACCTTTTTGAGGTGGATTTTTTATTAAATATCTTTTCTAAAAGTACTCCTCTCCTTATGTTGAACCGGATTGTAATCCTTCCAAAGAAGTTGTACCGCAGTATTTTCCTTTAACTCCGGGTTCGTTTCCACAGTATGTATTCCTTTTGAATTAAAAAGGTACTGCATTTCTTCAAAAATAATAGCAGTAACCCCTTTTCCTTGGTATTCCGGATCAATTCCTATTAAATAAAAGGCAGCAGTATCATTCTTTTTCTGTGCCTGAAGAATATAATTCCAGCCAATGGGAAACAATTTTCCATTCGCCTTTTTCAGTGCTTTTGAAAACGAAGGCATTACAATAGAAAAAGCAATGAGTTTTCCCGTTTCATCCTTTATACAACAAATGTAGTCAGGATGTATAAAGCTGAAATATTTCTGTTTGTAGTAATCAATTTGATATTGCTGAATTGGCACAAAAGTCTGAAGTGTATTATAGGTTTTATTCAACAACCCAAACATATCGTCAACATACGGCAGAATTTCTTTTTTGTTTTTAAACCTTATCACTGATAGTTTGTAGCGTTCGCGTATTATTTTTGAAAATTTTGAAACTTTCTCAAAAATTTCTTCTGGAATAGATAAGGTATATTCTACCCAAGTAGCCTGTTTTTCGAAACCAAGTTTTTCAATATGTTCGGCATAGTAGGGGTGGTGATACCAAGTAATCATGGTATTCATTTCTTCGAAACCTTTGGTGAGAATCCCTGCTTTTTCCATATTGCTGAAGCCTACAGGGCCTTCAACATATTCCAGGTTTTGTTCCCTGCCTTTTTCAAAAACTTTTTCCAAAAGGGCTATGGTGACTTCTATGTTATCTACCATATCCAACCAACCAAATCTTACTTTTTTCTTACCCTGTTCATTTATTTCAAAATGGTTAAGAATAACTGCAATTCTTCCTACCAATTCCCCTTCGTTATAGGCCAAATAGTACCATGCATCAGCATTCTTAAAAACAGGATTCTTTTTGGGGTCGAGTGTTTCCAGTTCATCTTTGATGAGCGGGGGAACCCAAAATTTACTGTTTTTGTAAAGTTTAAAAGGAAAAGTGACAAATTCTTTTATGTCACTTTTTGAGGTTGCTTGTTTGATTGTAATCATACACTAAAGCTATTATTCGCCATCATCCTGTGGATCCAATGGATCCTTGAGTCTTTCTTGTTTTTCTTTTTCAGTTTTCTCTTTCTGTTTCTGCTCTTTGTTGACTTTGTCTTCAATATAGGTTTCCCTATCGTGCATATCAAAACGATAGGCAACACCTGCTCTTCCAAAGAAGCGGGAAGGGGTATCCTTAAAGTTTACGGTAAGGGAAAGATCCACCTGTAAATTTGCATTTATGAGTGCTGCAGCACCACCTCGAAGGAGTTGATCTGAATAAAAATCGCTCTTAATACCTTGGTTTTCCAAGAATACTGAAAAGTAATCGTTGGTTGCATGTGTAAGCGTCAGTACGTAACCATAAGTGGGAAAATCTGTACTTATTCTATCCACTACAATATTGGTAACGAAGACCCAGCCGCCAACCCAATTATTTTGGGTAGCAAGCACAAATTTTGGGCTTATACTGCTTTGTTGTTCTGGGGTAAAGGGATTGTCGGCAAAATCGAAATTAGCCCCGGCATAAAGAGAAATGGCCGGAATAAGATCTGCCCACTGAAAACGGTGGTTTGCCTTCCAACTATATAGATTTGGCCCTTTCAGATCCCGTTTGCGATAAGGATCATAAAACAAATATTTGGCTCCAACGGTATTACTTCTAAAATTTGATTGTTTATAGTTAAAAGGCACTGCGGATCTTGAATTGGTTATATCATTTGATTCAAATTCGCCCATAATACTTACTTCCAATTGTTCTTTCCAAAAACCATATCTAATGGAATAGTCAACGGCAAAGACCTTGGTTTCGGTCTGTAAAAGATTATGTTTTTCTTTACCATAACTTAATCCAGATTCAAACTGAAGTACATTGTTCCCTACTGAAAAGGCTCCTTGCGACACACCGGGACTGTTTGTGTTTATCATGTCGGTGTATTGTGCCGAGCTATGAGCCCAAGGAAATAAGAGCAGCAATGACAGTATTAGTAGGGAGATTGGTTTGTTTAGCATAGAATGTTGGTTTAGTTCAAAGATATAGGATTTTATAATTTATTTAATAGTGATTTTTAGTCTTTTTCCCCCTCAATACCTATTTTTGAAAAGAAATTTTTTATTATGATTACATTCCTAAAAACGATATTAATCGTTCTTCTGGTATATTTCGGACTAAAGTTTTTAATTAGACTGGCAACCCCTTATTTAATGAGGTATATTTCGAAAAAAGCTGGACAGCAGTTTGAACAATTCTTTGGCGATAATCCAAACGCAAACCCTTCCCCAAAAAAGGAAGGCAGTATTACAATTGATAAAATGCCTTCAAAAAACCAATCCCACAAAAATAATGTGGGGGAATATGTGGAATATGAAGAGGTGGAGTAAATTGACTGTTTGAACCACGACGACTGGATTCAAGATTTTCGTATCGGCTTTTATTTTTTCGCATTAAAATACTGATTCTCTTTAGTCATGTTTCAAACTGTCGTGGCTAGAGTTTCCAAAAATATTTGCTAATTTCCCCATTTCAAATCCATAAGCCAAATTATGCAGCCCAACTATAAAAAGTTTCTTCCTCATTTAGTTGTTTTCGTTTTGTTTATCATTGCCTCGCTGGCTTATTTCAATCCCGTTTTGCAGGGAAAAAAAATCTTCCAAAGTGATATTGTCCAATATACCGGAATGGCAAAGCAACAAAACGATTTCCGCGAAAAAACAGGCGAGGAAACCTATTGGACAGATGCGGCTTTTGGAGGCATGCCTACCTATCAATTGGGGGCCAAATATCCCAATAATTATATAAAGCAATTGGATCTTGCCATTCGGTTTCTGCCGCGTCCCGCCGATTATCTTTTCTTATATTTTATCGGGATGTATATCCTTTTTTTAGTTTTAAAAGTCGATTATAAACTTGCTTTTCTTGGAGCCTTGGCTTTTGGTTTTTCAACCTATCTGATAATTATTTTGGGAGTTGGACATAATGCGAAAGCCCATGCCATTGCCTATATGCCATTTGTTTTAAGCGGAATATTTCTCACTTTCCGCGGAAAATATCTTTATGGATTTTTATTGCTGACAGTGTCAATGGGGTTGGAACTGGTTGCAAACCATTTCCAAATGACCTATTATTTGATGCTTTTGGTAATTATTATCGGCATTGTTTATTTGATAGATGCCTTTAAAAAGAAAATGCTTTCCCACTATTTTAAATCAATAGCAGTAATGGCTTTTGGTGTTTTGATAGCAGTGGGATTGAATGCTACCAATATTATGGCCACCAAGGAGTATGCAGATACTTCCACACGTGGAAAAACCGAATTGACCATCAATGCAGACGGCACCCCAAAAGAATCCAAAACGGGACTCGATTACGGTTATATTACCGAGTACAGTTATGGGAAATTAGAAAGTTTCAACCTTTTTATTCCGAGGTTTATGGGAGGTGGCTCCAGTGAGCCTTTTCCCAAGGATTCCAAAACGGTTGAAAGTTTAATGCGGATGGGCGCTTCTTCACAGGAAGCCAATCAGGTTTTAAACCAAATTCCAATGTATTGGGGCGATCAGCCTATCGTCGCTGCTCCCGCATATATAGGTGCGGTGATTATCTTTTTGGCAATTCTTGCGCTGTTTTTGATCCGGGGAAGGCTAAAGTGGTGGGCGGTTTCAGCATTTATTTTGATGCTGTTTTTATCTTGGGGAAAAAATTTCAATGGTCTGACAGATTTTTTCATAGAGTTTGTACCGATGTACAATAAGTTCCGTGCGGTTTCGTCAATCCAAGTAATTATTGAATTGATCCTTCCCATTTTAGCAATAGTAGGGCTGCATCAGTTCTTCAATAAGTTTGAAAGGGAAGAAGAAAAAAAGAAAGCCTTGCTTTGGTCCACAGGAATAGTAGGGTCAATAACGGTTATTTTTCTTCTTCTTAAATCTTCATTTTTCGATTTTTCCGGCCCTTACGATAGCTATTTCCGGGAACAAATGGGATTGCCGTTTTTAGAAGCTGTGCGCGAGGATCGAATGTCCCTCTTCACAACAGATGCCATCCGCTCATTGATATTTGTGGTATTGACGGCAGCTGTTCTTTGGTTTTTCATTAAAGGAAAACTTAAGCAAACTTCAGCCATTGTTGCTCTTTCATTGTTAATTGTAATTGATCTTGTTGGGGTGGACAGAAGGTATGTTAATAACGATGACTTTGTACAGGCAAAGCTGGTTAATGAACCCTTTCAAATGAATGGTGCGGATGAACAGATTTTGAAGGATGATGGCCATTATCGGGTGTATGATGCACTTAACAATGCTTTCAACAGTGGCCGCGCAAGTTATTATTACAATGCCTTGGGCGGATATCACGCCGCAAAACCAGGTAGAATGCAAGATTTAAACGACTTTTATATAAGCCAGGGAAATATTAGTATTTTGAATATGATGAACGTGCGCTATATAATTACCAAAGCTAAGAATGGTGGCCCGGTTGCACAGCGAAATCCGTATGCCAACGGAGATGCTTGGTTTGTTGAAAATGTGCAACCCGCTCAAAATGCAAACGAGGAAATCCAACTGTTGGATAGCTTAAACACAAAGAATACTGCGATAATAAATAAGGAATTTCTTTCCAAAATCCCCAACAAAAATATTGAAAGGGACAGTACTGCTACCATCGAATTGTTTAGCCATCAACCCAACCATTTGGTTTATGAAGCTTCAACTGAATCGCCGCAATTGGCCGTATTTTCAGAGGTTTATTATCCAAAAGGCTGGAACGCATACATAAATGGAAAACCCGCGGAATATTTCCGGGCAAACTATGTTTTGCGGGCAATGGTTATACCCGCCGGAAATAATAAAATAGAATTCAAATTTGAACCGAAAGTAATACAGACTGGCAGTACCATTTCATTGGCTAGCGCGATTGTGTTTCTTTTAATTTTCTTAAGCGGACTTTATTTCACATATCGAAAAAAAGAAATAAAAAATTAATGAAACACGTCCTAGTCATCACATATTATTGGCCACCAGCGGGCGGTCCAGGCGTACAGCGATGGTTGAAATTTGTAAAATATTTTAGGGAATTTGGGATAGAGCCGATTGTTTATGCTCCCGAAAATCCAAATTATCCCTTGCTCGACAGCCATTTAGAAAAGGAAATTCCTACAGGCATTAAAATTATAAAACAGCCCATCGTTGAACCGTATCGTTTTGCAAAACTCTTTTCAAAAAAGAGAACCAAACAGATAAGTAGTGGCATCATTTCAAAGAATGAAGCTTCGGCTCTTGAAAATATGATGCTTTACGTTCGAGGAAATTTTTTTATTCCGGACGCGCGTATTGGTTGGGTAAAACCTTCAGTGAAATTTCTTTCAAAATATATTTCTGAAAATAGCATTGATACTATAATTACTACTGGCCCACCTCATAGTTTGCACCTTATTGGAAAACAGCTAAAAGAAAAAAGCGGTATGCGCTGGATAGCAGATTTCCGGGATCCTTGGACAACCATTCATTACCATAAATCCTTACGATTGAACAAATATTCAGAAAGAAAACACCAACATTTGGAAGCTTCGGTCTTAAAAAATGCCGACACGATTATTGTTACGAGCCCCACCACCAAAAGGGAGTTTGAAACCACAACTGAAACACCCATTGAGGTAATTACAAATGGCTTCGATGTTTTGGAAAAAATGGATGTTACTTTGGATAATTCGTTTTCAATCTCGCATATTGGATCCTTGTTGAGCGAGCGCAATCCTGAAGTGCTGTGGAAAGTTTTAGCTGAAATAGGTTCAGAAAATCCGACTTTCAAAACCGATTTGGAACTTAAATTTGCTGGAGCAGTAAGCGAGGAAGTAAAGAAGAGTATAGCTGATTTCAAATTAATCAAAAACTGTAAGTTTTTTGGCTATGTTTCGCATTCAGACGCATTGGAAATGCAATTTTCTTCCCAAGTGCTTTTATTGGTTGAGATAGACAGACTGGAAACACGTGCCATTATCCCCGGAAAACTTTTCGAATATTTGGCTGCTGAAAGGCCAATTATTGCCTTGGGGCCAAAGCAAAGTGACATGGAGGTTATTATTAAAGAAACCAATTCTGGGAAATTTTTCAGCTATTACGATGAGGAAGAATTAAAGCAGGAAATTTTAAGTTTGTATCAAGCTTTTAAGAAAGGAAACTTAAAAGTGGATTCCGTAGGTATTGAAAAATATAGTAGGAGGGAACTGACGAAAAGAATGGCTGCTGTTATTCTTAAATAGAAAAAACCTCCGCTCGGCACAAGGCTTTGTAGAGGTTTTAAACAACCAACCAAAAAACTTATTATCCTCTTCCTCTAGAAGAACTTTCCCTTGAGGAACCAGAAGAACTTCTGCTGTTGTTTGCAGAACTTTTTCTTGTTGAAGTATCTCTACTTGCTGTCTCTTTTTTTGGAGCCTGAGTTCTATTTTGTTTAACCGAATTGCCGGAACTTCGTGTTGCCGTTTTAGTGCGCTCCTGTCTTTGGGTTTTTACAGCTGTATTGTTTGTTCTATTGGATTTTACACCTGCAGAACGTGTGTTTGAACTGTTATTTGAAACCCGTTGCGTATTGTTTCGTGAAACCGCTTGTTCTTTAGAACGGCTTGTAGAACTATTTCTGCCGATTTCTTTCTTTGTGGAATTATTTCGTGTAGTAGCATCTTGGCTTTTTCTAACCGAACTATTGCTACGGCTATTTCCACTATTAGATGAACGTGCATTTGAAGCTCCTTTACTAGCCGTATTACTGCTTCTTGAATAACTATTATTGCTTCGGGTGTTCTGGGCTACCATAGTATTTTTACGAGTGGGGTTGTAATTTTTATTTACACTGGCCCGTCCTTTTTTATCGTACACTCTACTTCCGGGGCGATAAAAGTCTCTTCTTCCATTTTGGTAGGCAACATGACCTCTTCTTTTATAATATTTTATGTGATCGTGATAGCTGTAACGCACAGGTTGGTAATATCTTCTGTAAGGCATATCATAAACTACGCAATGTGTATAGACGGGAGGTGCATAATAGGTGTGCCAAGGTCTATAAACATAATAGGGGTTGAAAACATTGATTACCCCTGTGCAATGTGAGAAGTAACCATAATTATTGTATACCACATGTAGTCCACCAACACGTACAATTCTTCTGTCGTTGTACTGAATGTCTACATTCCCTGCTTGTGCAATGCGTCCGTATTCATCATAGTAAATTGGCACATCTTCCACTTGAATTACAGCACCGTAATCATCATACTGTACATAGGTATCATAATTATAACCGGAATTGAAACTAACATTTACATTGGGGGTGCTTATTGTTACTTGGGAACCCTTTTGTGGACCAACATATACAAAGTCGAACTGCCCATCGGGAAATACTGAAAATTCAATATCACCTTCCACAAAAATATACGAGTTGCCGTCATAGCCACGGCCTATATCTTCGCTGTCGCTATTTGTCTTGGCGTTAGCAGAAATTCCTACTAAAAGGATACTAAAAATAAATGCTAGGTTTTTCATAAGTTTAAAATTTAAGAGGTTTGTACTTGCTTTAAATTTTTTGGTCAGCTGTACGTCGAATTACCAACGACCGTGCCATATTTTTAAAACGCTGATTATCAAAAGGGTTAAGAATTTGAATTTGGTTCTCTGAAAATTTAGAGTATTATCAAATAAAAAATCCGCTGAAATGTTTTACCACTTCAACGGATTTTAAAAATCAACCAACCAAAAAACTAAAAGTCTTATTTTCTGATTAGATAGATTTCAATTAGCGTGCCAATCTTTTTTAAAATTGAAATTTTTATTTCACTATAAATTTTTCAGTTTTAATCAATTTATCTTTTGAATAAACTTGATAGAAATATAAGCCAGAAGCATATTGCGATCCATCAATAGTTGCAGAATTATTCGAAATCTTTTCTTGCCTAATTAATCTCCCAAATATGTCAACTATTTTTAAATTATCAACTTCCAAGTCAATTGGAAGATTAATAACTGATGTTTGAGTAACGGGGTGTGGAGAAAGGGTTATTTTATCTTTATCAAATTCATTGATTCCTAAAATAATACATTCCTTATATCCATTAAGGTAATAGGTAACCCCATTGTTTGTGAAACATGATAAAGCTTAACTACTATCAAAATTAGTAAATCCAAAAGGAACGAAACCATTTAAAGTGCCTATTCCTTCCACCCAGGTTTCTGCAGCTTGTCCATCATATTCAAGTTCAATTACTTTTCTGTCTGCACCGGCAAGAAATTGTGTACTGAAATTAGATACAGTAATAGGTTCACCTTGTATATAAATACCTCCAATTTCGTAACAATTATAAGCAGTTAGTGGGTCCAGTATAATTTCATCTCCAACTTCTAGGGTAAAATCAAAAAGAATTTCTTTAATACCTTGGCTATATGCGTATTCTTTTCCATTTTCTTCTCTCATCATGCAAGCCGCATTAAATGTAAAATAATTGATACCATCTATAACTTCTTGCCCAGTAATCTCGTAGGTTCGGTTGGTTATAGTAGCAGGATCTGGATAATTATAAGTTACTGTATTCCAAACATTCCCTTCTTCCAACATAGGAAGATATGGTTGGGAAAAAGAACTAATCGAAAATAAAATCAAAAGTGAGGGTATTAGTGTTTTCATATTCAAAATGGTTAGGATTGAATATCAATATACTAAATCTTCTCCTTTAAATATTTGGCCGTAAAAGACTTTTTGCTTTTCGCAACTTCTTCGGGCGTGCCCTCCGCAACTACTTGACCGCCATCTTCACCGCCCTCTAGACCCAAGTCTATAATATGGTCGGCACATTTTATTAAATCTAGATTGTGTTCCACTACAATCAGCGTGTGGCCTTTATCGAGTAACGCATAAAACGAGGCAAGCAATTTTTTGATATCGTGAAAGTGAAGCCCGGTAGTGGGTTCATCAAATATGAAAACCGTTTTTTCCTTGGAAGTTCCCTTCACCAAAAAAGACGCGAGTTTAATACGCTGTGCTTCCCCACCCGAAAGAGTAGAGGAGCTTTGACCCAATTGTACATAGCCAAGGCCCACATCTTGCAGGGGTTGAAGTTTTGCGCAAATTTTATCTTGATTGTGTTCACCAAAAAAAGCAACGGCGTCATCAACGGTCATCGTTAGAATGTCGTCTATGTTTTTATTCTGAAATGTAACCTCAAGCACTTCTTTTTTGAAGCGCTTGCCATTACAGACATCGCACACCAAATGCACATCGGCCATAAATTGCATTTCGATGGTTACTTCGCCTTCTCCTTTACAGGTTTCACATCGGCCTCCATCTACGTTGAAAGAGAAATGTTTTGCTTTATAGCCGCGTATATCCGAAAGCTTTTGGGAAGCATATAAATTTCGAATGTCATCGTAAGCTTTAATATAGGTTACCGGATTGCTTCGGCTGGAACGGCCAATGGGGTTTTGGTCAATAAATTCAATACTTTTAATAGTGCTGAAATCTCCCTTTATTTCTGAAAACTGTCCAGGTTTTTCACCGTAACCGCCTATTTTACGAAGTAGTGCAGGGTAGAGTATATTCTTTACCAAGGTGCTCTTTCCGCTACCGGAAACACCCGTAACGGCAGTAAAGATATTTAATGGAAAAGTAACATCTATATTTTTGAGGTTATTTTGACGGGCTCCGGTTATTGTAACTTTATTCTTTGAAGTCCTGCGTTTTTTTGGAACTTCAATTTCCATTTCGCCATTTAAATATTTAGCGGTAAGCGAATCTGATTTTAATATTTCAGCATAATTTCCTTGTGCTACCACTTCGCCCCCAAAAGTGCCCGCTTCGGGCCCTATGTCTATAATTTCGTCCGCCGCTTTCATAATGTCCTCGTCATGCTCCACCACAATTACGGTGTTGCCCAAATCGCGCAAAGCTTTTAAAACCACTATCAGCCTTTCAGTGTCCTTTGGATGAAGACCAATACTGGGCTCGTCCAAAATATACATAGAACCTACTAGGCTGCTTCCCAAAGAGGTAGCAAGATTGATTCGCTGTGATTCCCCGCCGGAAAGTGTATTCGATTTTCTATTTAACGTTAAATAGCCAAGCCCAACGTCCAATAAAAATTTAATTCGATTGTTAATTTCTAAAAGCAGTCTTTTTGAAACTTTTTCATCAAATTCTGAAAGCTCCATATTTTTAAAGAAATCAACCGCTTTGTTTAACGGAAGTTCCACCAATTCCTGAATAGCCTTGCCGTTTACTTTAACATAACCAGCTTCGGGACGCAAGCGTTTCCCTTTACAGACTGAGCATTTTGTCTTTCCGCGATAGCGGGAAAGCATTACACGGTTTTGGATTTTATAGCTTTTTGATTCCAAAAATGAGAAAAAGGAATGCAATCCTTCAAAATATTTATTGCCATTCCAAACCAATTGTCTTTGTTCCTCCGTTAGCTCAAACCACGGTTTATGAATGGGAAAATCAAATTTATAGGCGTTGTTTACCAATTGATCGCGGTACCAGCTCATGCTTTCGCCACGCCAAGGAAAGATGGCATTTTCGTAAATGGAAAGAGATGTGTTTGGAATAACCAAATCTTCATCTATGCCAATTACATCGCCATAACCTTCACAGACTGGGCAAGCGCCATAAGGATTGTTGAAACTGAACAAATGGACATTAGGTTCCATAAAAAGAATGCCATCAGCTTCAAACCGATTGTTGAACTCCGAAATTTTATTGGAAGAAAGCTCTTCAATATACAGTTCACCTTTACCTTCAAAAAAGGCTATTTCAATAGCATCGGCAAGGCGATTGTAAAAATCTTCTTCGTCCTTGGTAATGATTCGGTCAATGACCAGATCCATTTTTTTGGGAAAGGACTTTCCTTTTAATTCATCCAAGCGAACCACATCTCCAGCAATCTTCACTCTTGAATACCCTTGCTGTGCCAAGGCTTGCAGTTTATTGGGCATGGTGCGGCCTTCCTCCAAATGAATGGGGGCGAGGAGAAGTAGTTTTTCCCCTTCATTAAATTTTTTAATGAAGTTTATAACGTCACTTGTAGTATCCTTTTTTACTTCTCTGCCCGAAACGGGCGAAATAGTTTTCCCAATACGTGTGTACAAAAGTTTGAGGTAATCGTATATTTCTGTAGAAGTTCCAACTGTGGAACGAGGATTGGTGGCATTTACTTTTTGTTCAATGGCAATAGCTGGCGAAATGCCTTTAATGGAATCAACTTTCGGTTTGTCCAGCCGGCCAAGGAATTGGCGGGCATAACTTGAAAGACTTTCTACATATCTTCTCTGGCCTTCTGCATAGAGCGTGTCAAATGCAAGGCTCGATTTACCACTGCCCGAAAGGCCTGTAATTACCACTAGTTTATTTCGTGGTATTGCTACTGTTATGTTTTTAAGATTGTGTAGTTTCGCACCCTGAATGAGGATATTTTTTTTAATATCTATTGTTTTTGTATCCAATTTTTTGTCTCCTTTTTCACTGCTTTTGGCAAAGATACTATAACGATTTCATGTATACCCAATTGGGGTTATTATAATTTTTTATAGAAAATTTTAACCTTTTGTTTGCATTTGTGATTTCTTTCTTGTTATATTTACGGCTCTTAACGTTGAATCTAAAAATTATTGCCTATAGCATACCATTACTTTTAACAAATTAACATTTGAACTAAGCAACCGATAAAATAGTTGTTTAATTTTTTGAAAAAAGTATTGATATGAAGCAAAGCACAAGCTCTGATGCGCTTTTAGTAAGCGCCTATATGAATGGTAATGAATCCGCTCTATGCGATCTCATAACGAGACACAAGCAAAGAATCTACAGTTTTATTTATTCTAAAGTTTTCGACCGCGATGTGGCCGAGGACATTTTTCAGGATACTTTTATCAAGGTTATTAAAACCCTCAAAAGAGGCGCTTATAACGAGGAAGGTAAATTTTTACCTTGGGTAATGCGTATAGCCCATAACTTGGTCATCGATCATTTCCGAAAAAATAATAGGATGCCTAAATTTGAAAATAATAACGATTTTAATATTTTCTCGGTTTTGAGCGATAATTCCCTAAATATCGAAAAACAAATGATAAAGGGACAGGTAGAAAACGATGTTCGTCGTCTTATACAAGAGCTGCCAGAAGACCAAAAGGAAGTATTGATAATGCGAATTTACAAGGATATGAGCTTTAAGGAAATAAGCGAACAAACAGGGGTGAGCATTAATACTGCCCTGGGAAGAATGCGTTATGCCCTTATAAATTTGCGCAAAGTAATTGAGAAACATAATATTATATTGACTAATTGATACAATAAACATTTTTTTGTTACGTTATTTGAAAATAATAACCACAAAATAATGTTCTATGCAAAAAATGTACTCTAAACCCTCACGTGAGGACAGCGTGAATAAAAATATGGTTCCAAAAGAAGAAACTGTTAAATTTCTTCTGGATTATTCAATGGCTTTAAGTGTTATAGATTACCATAATTTGAAGTTTGAAGCACTTCTAAACTAAACTTTGGAAAAACCCTGGAATTAGCTTTTCAGGGTTTTTTATTTTAAAAGTTTAAGGAAGATTTATGGTAAATAAATAATTTTAAACTTATCGACTTTTTTTCAAATATTCTTTAAGAATACTTTTCCTACCAATGGTTTTGGTTATTATATCTTTATCCAAATCCCAGCCACGGGCGGGGGAATACTGCCTACCGTACCAAATTATTTGTAAATGAAGGTCATTCCATATTTCTTTTGGAAAAATTCTTTTGGCATCCTTTTCTGTCTGCACCACATTTTTACCATTTGTAAACCCCCAGCGGTACATTAATCTGTGAATATGTGTATCTACCGGAAATGCAGGCACTTTGAAAGCTTGGCTCATAACCACACTTGCGGTTTTATGGCCGACGGCGGGCAAGGATTCCAGAGCTTCAAATGAAACAGGCACCTTTCCGTCATATTTTTCAATCAGTATTTGTGAAAGGCCGTGAATGCCTTTGGATTTCATAGGAGATAACCCTACGGGTTTTATTATTTCCCGAATTTCTTCAACCGAAAGTTTTACCATATCGTAAGGGTTGTCTGCAATTTTAAATAATAGGGGAGTTATTTGGTTCACCCTTACATCAGTACATTGGGCTGAAAGCAAAACAGCTATCAATAAAGTGTAGGGATCTTTATGTTCTAAAGGTATTGGTATTTCGGGGTATATCCGGTTTAACGTATTAATAACAAATTCTACTTTTTCGCGCTTGTTCATTTTTATTACTTTTATGCAAAAGTAAGTATTATGAAAACATTACAAGTAGGGGACAAGGTTCCTGTTTTTGAAGGACTGGACCAAGATGGCAACACCATAAATTCAAAAGATTATTTAGGAAAAAAGTGGATTATATTTTTCTACCCAAAAGCGAATACTCCGGGCTGTACTGCAGAAGCATGCAATCTTCGTGATAACTATAAAGACCTGCAGGAAAAGGGTTACGAATTACTTGGAGTTAGTGCTGATTCTCCAAAAAAACAGAAAAATTTTAAGGAAAAGTATAATTTTCCTTTCCCTCTATTGGCTGATGAAAATAAAGAAGCAATTAATGCTTTTGGCGTTTGGGGACCAAAAAAATTTATGGGTAGGGAATTTGACGGAATTCACAGAAAAACCTTTTTAATTGACGAAAAAGGCATTGTGGAACGTGTAATCGAGAAAGTAAAAACCAAAGACCACGCTGCCCAAATACTGGATTAATTACCAATTTTTTCAGGTGTTGACTTATAATTGAAAAGATTCTTTTCCTTTATAATTTCGGCAACACCAGCAGGTAGCATTTCTTCCCAACCTTCTTCGCCATCCTCAATTTTGGAAAGGACTTCTCGAGAAAAAATATCCATAATGTTCGGATTGTAATCTGTAATATCCACAACTTTGCCGTTGTATTTAAAGAACTTGTACAGTTCCTTCATCCGTGGGTGAACTTTCAGGTTTTCACTGTTTGTATATTCCCCGGTTTCCGGATCTTTCATTGGGTAGAGATATACCTTCAAATCTTTAAAAAACAATTTTCCAAAGGCTTCCAATATTCCACCGCTTAAATGGCGATAATATTTTTCATCAAAAATATCTACCAGGTTGTTAACGCCCATAGCAAGACCCATGCGCATTTTTGTATAACGGGAAAAATATTCCACAAGTTTGTAATATTCCTGAAAATTTGAAATCATTACCGTATGGCCAAGAGAACACAGCAGTTTTGCCCGGTCCATAAAATCTTCTTCATCAATTTCACCTTCGGCGCGCAGGTTTGAAAGAGTTATTTCAAAAATAACTTCAGTACGTTCTTTCTCCACCCGGTTTTCCTGTAAAAACATCTCATAAGATCGTTCGAACATATCAATATTCACCTTTGTAACAGGCCTAAAACTTCCACGAAGTGCCAAAATATTTTTCTTGTAAAGAATTCGGGCAGGAAGTATGTTATGGCCATCTGGCCCAAACATTACGGCATCGGTCATTCCGTTTTTAATAAGCTGAAGGCTCATCAATCGGTTGTCGACATCTTTAAAACGGGGTCCAGAAAAATTTATGGTGTCTATTTCTATTTTGTCTTTATCTATGTGGTCGTAAAGATAACGGAGCAATTTACGGGGAGTATCGTACTTATAATATGCTCCATAAATTAGGTTTACTCCCAGAATTCCAAGGGTAATCTGTTGCAGTTGTGCATCATTTTCGTGAAAACGTACGTGGAGTGTAATTTCGTTATAAGGCTCTTTTGGATCTACTTGGTATCTAATGCCCAACCAACCGTGGCCTTTATATTGTTTTGCGAAATCTATGGTTGCAACGGTATTTGCGAATGCAAAAAAGAGTTTATTGGGGTGTTTCTGTCGGATTATCCGTTCTTCGATCAAGTTGATTTCATGGGAAAGCATCTTAATCAATCGGGCTTCGGTTACATAGCGGCCGTCTTCCTCAATTCCATAAATAGCATCGCTAAAATCCTTATCATATGCCGACATGGTTTTGGCAATAGTGCCTGAAGCCCCACCAGCCCTGAAAAAATTACGTACAGTTTCTTGCCCAGCACCAATTTCGGCAAAAGTTCCATAGATATTTTCATTAAGGTTTATACGTAAAGCTTTACTTTTTATGGACGGAATATCTTCAAATTCCTTATCTCCAAGGATGGTATCTGGCATAGCAACGTTCTATTTTTTCTAATAACAAAGGTAGCAAATACAATAGGTAAACAAAAAAATTACCGCTATTTTTGCGAGAATGAAATCACAATTAACCGTTACTTTTTTAGGCACTGGAACTTCACAGGGAATACCCGTAATTGGCAGTGATCATCCAGTCTGCAAAAGTAATGACCCTAAAGATAAACGTTTAAGGGTATCAGTTTTATTGCAATGGGACCAATTTACTTACGTAATTGATTGCGGCCCAGATTTCAGACAGCAAATGTTACGTGAAAATGTAGAAAAAATTGACGGTATCCTTCTTACCCATGAGCACAGTGACCATACTGCGGGGCTTGATGATATAAGGCCTTTTAACTTTAAGCAGGGGGACATTCCATTTTTCGGACACAAGCGTGTTTTTAATTCATTACATGAACGTTTCGCCTATATTTTTGCTACGGTTGACAAATATCCTGGAGCTCCAAACGTTCAGGAAATTGAAATAGATAAAGACACGCCATTTACTATTGGTGGAAAAAAAGTAATTCCCATTGAGGCATTTCACGACACACTACCGGTTCTGGGGTTTCGCATTGATGGATTTACCTACCTTACCGATGTGAAAACTATTTCGGAAGAAGAAATTGAAAAAATAAAAGGCACAAAGATATTGGTGGTGAATGCCCTAAGGGAAAAGCCTCATTATTCCCACTTCAATTTGGCGGAAGCCCTTGACTTTGTTGAAAAAGTAAAACCGGAACTCACCTATTTTACACACATAAGCCATATAATGGGCTTTCACGAAAAAGTAGAGAAAAGGCTTCCAAAGAATGTTCACCTTGCCCACGACACCCTTAAAATAAAAGTTTGAGTATGAAGAGTAAGATTTTTATGTACCTGTTTCTGTTCGCGTTATTATTGGTGATATATCAATATATGAACGAAAAAAGCATTTTTGAAAATCAGGAACAAAAAATAGAAACTTTGTATGGAAAACTGAAAAAGCAAACAGATTCCATAAAAAGTTTGAACAGCAAGGTTGCAGACCTTAATTATTTTACCCTCCAAGGAAATGACAATGCCATGACCTATCTTGAAAATTACGGTTACAATGCTGCGGATGTTGAAAACCTTGTTTCCAATCAGATTTACGACCAAAATTCGATAAAAGGCAACAATCCATTGGTGCCTTTTGAAGGGATGAATGGTAATATGAAAATCAACAAGTTGAAATTCCTTAACCACAAATGGATTCTTGCCGATTTTACCGACGGAACCTATTGGGGCGAAATGATTTTGGAATACTCCATCAATGATAAAAAGGAGCTAACATTGAATACTATAGCCTCTTTAATTTATCCGGAATAATTTTTTGTTTACCCGTTTTTTTCGAGCCAGTTTTTCAATTCCTGAAAATTATTGGGGGAGACGCCGTGGCCCACAGGAAATTCTGAATAGGCACAATCTATTCCCAATTTTTCTAGAAAGGGTTTTGTTTTTCGTGCCCATTGAACAGGAATTACCTGATCCACACTTCCGTGTGAAGTATATACTTTCAATTGGCTGAAATCATTTTCCGTATACCCTTCCGTTAGTATTGCTTCATTGATATACCCGCTTAAACCGATTACATTTTTTACTTTTTCTGGGTAACTTAGCGCCACTGCAAAACTCAAAATTGTACCTTGGCTAAAGCCTAAAAGCGTTATGTTTTCTTGGTCAAGATTATATTTTTCAATTGCTTCATCTATACATTTTGTAACCAATTCACGGGAAGCACTAGCCTGTACATCATCACTAAATTTTCCCTCGGAATTATCAAAATAAATATTGTACCAAGCATTTCCGTAAGGCTCCATTTTAATGGGAGCTTTAAGTGAAATAATTGCGTATTTGGAAGGTATTTCAACCGCAAATGAAAACAAATCGTGCTCATCACTGCCAAAACCGTGCAGCATAATAATTGCGGGCACTTTGCCGGAAGTATTTTCTGCCGGTCTGTAATTGTGTTCTAAAAGAAGGGGGTGCTTTTTCATAGCTACAAAAATAGAAAAGACCTTTTTAAACTGAGTCTGTTTCAGCCTAAAAAGGTCTTCCTTTAAGTAATTATTTTTAAATTCCCTTAAACCATTCTTGAAACTGTTCCCCTAAAACAGGTACTGGTTTCATTTCACCTTGAATGGCACTTATTAAGCCGAGGAGCCAAAAAACAAGAATGGCCAAATTTACAACCATAGAAATTATCCATATCCCGATAATACCTGTGGCGATCGATAAAAGTACTGCTGCACACATAATGCCCAAAGCTTGGCGAATATGGTAGGAACCCAATACGGTTCTGTTGCCATTATTCATTATCAAGGCGATTATCCAGCCCACTAAAGTAATATATGCTATAATGGCAACCGTTTTGCCATTGTCTGATGTTGTCGTTTCCATTCTTATATGTTTTTTGGTAAGTTATAAAATATATGATTAAATTTAGTTTTAAAAGAAACGAATCTGGTCAATTATTGATAATGATATTTAATTTTTTATAGAAGCCAGATATTTTTTGCTTGCATCCTCAATATCATAGATTAGCCCAAGTTTTTCTGCCTTGTCCTGAGTTATTTTATTTGGGGTAAAGTCATAAATTTTCCCGTTCCATCGCCAAATTGGATAAGGTTCAAAACCTGGGCCTCCCAGCAGAATATCGGGGTATTGCTTGTTCTTTGGTGTGGTAAGAATTAGATCACTTGGAAAACCAAAATTTGCCTCATAATTTCCCGCGGCGTTTTTTATAAAAAGTGTGGTATTATGACCGTATTCTCCAGAGGTGAAACCATTTCCCCAAATAATCATTACTTCCGCCGTTCCATCCGCATTTATATCTAAAGGATAGGTTTGTGCCCCGAAAGGAAATTCAGCAGTACCTTCATCACCAATTAAACTGAACTGCGTTCCGTCTTTGGAAATTTCGAATTGGGTTAAATTAAAAATTTCATTTTTTTCCAAATTCGTCAAATTGCCATCCACATCTTTAAATAATAGGGCGGCGCCCGGAGTTAAGGAATCATCTTGGGCTGTACATGCAAAACAACCCATAAGCAAGACAATGCCTCGAAAAAACATTTTTTTCATAAAACACTGTAATTAAGGTTAATACAACGTGAAAAGTGTACCTAAAGATAATCTTTCTAATCCAAAAAAGTAAACCATTCCTGAAATTTTTCACTTAAATATGGGATTCCATTTTTGCGGTTTAGGATGGCCATTAGCCAACAGAACAACCAAGTTAAAAACGTAATGAACCAAATAATATCCCCCGCCAAAATATCAATTTGGGATTGAATGATCAGCGCGACAATAAACAGCAGGAACAGTCCAAACATATTTTTAATATGCCAAGCCGCAAAAGTATAATGGCTTTCACTATTCATAAAAAAAGCAATAAGAAAGCCCACAAATGGGGCGTAGGTTATTATAGCAATCTTTTTACCAGGGATTGGGGTATTCATTATTGGTTCAATACTAAGTGGTTGTTGGCAAAAATGCCATAAGCTTTGCCTTTTAATTTACTTCCCAGCAAGGCTGCATTTTTTGATGTGGAAAGAATATCCTTTTCGGAAAAAGTCCATTCTGTTTCGGGATCGAAAAGAGAAATATCAGCTTGTTCCCCTTCTTCAATTTTTGGTGAAGGAATATTGAAAATATTTTTCATATTGGTTAAAGCTACTATCGATGTTTCCAAATCCGTCACTTTATTGATTACGCCGAAACACCCTTCCAATCCAATGCTTCCAAATTGTGCGTGCTCAAATTCTGTTTTTTTATGCTCTACATCCATTGGATTATGGTCGCTGGTTACTCCATCAATGGTTCCATTTTTTAAAGCCTTTATAAGTGCTTTCGTATCTTCGGAAGTTCGGAGCGGGGGCAACAATTTATAGTTGGTATCAAAATCTTCCAACATATCATCGGTCAATAGCAGGTTGAAAACTGCAACACTGCAGCTAACATTCAAACCTTTCCCTTTGGCTTCTTTTATAAGTGATGTAGCTTTTTTGGTGGAAATGGTTGGGATGTGAAGTTTCCCTCCGGTATATTCAAGTATGTAAAGATCGCGGATAATCTGAAGTTCTTCCGAAAGTGCAGGAATTCCCTTAAGGCCCAAACGGGTACTGTTTGCCTCTTCGTTTACCATTCCATTGTGGGCAACGGATTTTTCAAAAGGAAAAGATTGAACTAAGCCATCAAAATTCTGGGTGTACTGTAGTGCAATTTTTAGCAGGTTCGCATTTGCAATTGGGTTTTTGTAATCATAAAATGAAATGGCCCCTTCGTTCTGCATATCGAACAACTCGGCCATATCAATATTTCTACTTCCAAAAGTAAGGGCACCAATAGGGTAGAGGTTTACGGCATTGCCCTCGGCCTTGGATTTTAGGAATTTAATATGCCCTTTGCTATCGGTAACCGGAAAGCTATTGGCATTTACAGCTACACTTGTAAAGCCACTATAAGCTGCTGTTTTTAAACCGTTTTCAATAGTTTCCCTTTCTTCAAAACCGGGTTCGCCAAAAGATACGCTACTGTCAAACCAACCTTGGGAAACATGCAAATTTGGAAGTGAAATTTCCTTCACATTTTTTGATGCAGTAATAGAAGCGGCAATTTTTGTGATCTTACCATTTTCAATTAAAATATCGCGCTTCTTTAAATGATGTTTACTGGAGGGATCAATAATGACTGCCGATTTTAATAGTGTGTTCATTTGTAGAATTTTAGGATAAGCATTTCAAATATCAAAAACAACAAGGCAAAAATAGCAAACCATTTCCAAAAACTGTTAATTGAATTTGCTTCGGCAATGGTTTCAAAAAGATCGTCCACGGTTTTGTATACTTCCGCGCCTTTCCAATCCTCTGCGTTAAGGTACTGTAGCTCGCTTTCAGATCGGCTGAAATTATAACTTATATTTTGGAGTGTTTCTTTTTCCTTTAAAATTGTGTAGGTTCCAGCTGTGGCCGGTTCATCAGTAGTAGTAAATAAAACGTGATTCGCCTTTGTCTGTTGAAGTGGAATGAATTGTTGGGTGCTATCCTTTAAAGTAAGGATCTCATCAGGGCCTAATTCTACGGTCACTGCCACTGTATTAGTTTGGCCAATCGTGTAATATAATTTCGGCAAGGGAAGGCTCAGTTGACTCATATTATAAATGGTAGGAACCACTAAGGGTGAATTTTGAAAATTCGAATTTTCTTTATTAATGGCAGCCGTAAATAAATAGGTTTTGCCCGTTTGCAACAAAAACGGTTTTCCATCCTCAAAAGTCAAGGCTGCAGTTGCATTTGAAGAAACTGAATTAAAGGAATTGACGCTGGGATATTGAAAATTGGCAACTTGTTTCTCAAAAACATTTTTAAAAAGGGGATGCGCAAAAACTATGTTTGTAATTTTCTTTTCTTGAGCCGTCAGTGGATTAAGTGTGCCTAAATTGATAGTGGAAAGAAAAGGATTGTAGGTTGAAATATTTGCATCTCCCGAAGGAATAATCAAAATACTCCCACCATCGTCACTAAAAGCTTTTAGGGCTGTTGCCAAGGAAGTGGGAATTTCCTTCAGTTCATTTAGAATAATAAAATTTTGGTCAGGAATGTTGTTGTAGTTTAAGCTTTTGAAAGGCTGTTGCGAAAATTGAAATTCCTCTTTTTCAAAAAGGCGCTGCAGGAAATTGCCGTCAGCTTCGTTTATGGCCAGGACTTTTATTTTTCCAGGTCTGTTTAAGCTGAAAAAAAGTGTGTTGTCAAAAGGTATATTTGGTTCGTTCAGTTCCAGTTTTCCGTTGAAACCTTCTTTGTTTTCTATATCAAAAGTAATGGTGTTTTTAGAATTTTCCGAAAAATTCACTGCGGTTTTGGCCATAAGCTTATCCCCGTTGGATAATGAAATGGGCACTTCGGGCTTTTCGTTACCACGAACGGAAACCTCAACTTTTATTTGGGTATTGTTTGCATTTTTTGAAGATATATAAGCGGTATCAATTACAATATTCGATGCTTTCGTTGGTTTCAATTGAACTGCATTTACGCTAAAGTTTTCTGAAATTTCAGGAAAGGCTTCCTTCAACTGAAAATCTGAAAGGTAAATTAACCGTTTCAACGTTCCCTTTTCATTTGAAAAAAGTTGATTGGCTTTCAACAACACTTGCTTTGGCGACAGTTGATTTTGCGAATAGTGGATATCCAAAACATCATTTTTGAAATCTTGTACCATTGTGTTCTTTCGCTGCTCATTATTGGTAAACCAACTAATATTTTCAGTGCCGCCAACATCCTTAAATAAATCCTGCAAGGCACGCTCCAGCATTGGCCCGCGCGCTCCTTTGGCTTGCATGCTAAAGGAATTGTCTATATAAATGGCCGTTTCCTTTTTGGAATTTAGGGCAGTTTTGGAAGCGGTAAAAGGTTGTGCAAAAGCGAAAATTATACAGGCAAGTGCCAACAAGCGCATCAACAGCGTGAGCCATTTTTTTAATTGCGAACTTTTTCGGGTTTGTAGGGTTACTTTTTTGAGGAAAGCAACATTTGTAAAATCTATTCGCTGAAATCGTCTAAGTTGGAAAAGATGTATAAAAATGGGAATAAGCAGCAATAAAAGGGCGTAAAGAATTTCCGGGTGTTTAAACTGCATTCCTATAGATATTTTTCAAAGATAAAAAATGGAATGTAATTCCAGCTATTTAAGTAACGTAAAGGTAAAAGTACTTCCTTTGGTAGGTTCTGATTCCAACGAGACAACACCGCCAAGTTTTGACACCAAGCTTTTTACGGTGGCTAGGCCTATTCCAGTGCCTTCATTACCGTCCCGGTCCTTTACTCCTGTAGTGGTAAAAAGGGAAAAAATTTCTTCCTGCACGCCAAGGTCAATGCCCATTCCGTTGTCTTTAATTGAAAACCTGTGGCAATCCTTTTCTTCAAAATATTCAACTTTAACCAATCTTTTTTTATTGCTATTATACTTTAGGGAATTATCTATTAAATTAAGAAAAATCTGTGTGAGCGCAGCTTTGTTGATGCTTTTTAGAATTCCTTCATGTGGGTAATCGAAAACGATATCTTCGGTAATCAATATTTCACTGACCTCCGCAAATAGGTCATTTAACGAAACATCTTTTTTCTTGGCGTCGATCAATTCTTCAGATTTGTAAAATTTGAGGATCCCGTTAATATAATTTTTTAGGGTAGAGGAGGATTCCTCAATATAAGTAAGGTACAGTTCGGAGTCTTCCGAAAGGGATTTGGAATTTTCTTCGCGCAGCAACCGAGTAAGGGAAGTAATATTTGCCAAGGGCGATTTAAGGTCATGGGAAACCAAGTGGGCAAATTTGATAAGCCGCTCGTTGCGGTGCTGCAATTCCTTTTGATATTCAAGAAGCAATGTATTTTTTTTTCGAAGCTCCAAAAGAATAACCACTTGCTTTGCTAGGGCTTTTAGTGAATCCTGTTGCATTTGATTCAATTTTCTGGGTTCGTGGTCCAGAATACATAAGGCGCCTAATACATATCCATTTGAATTTATAAGCGGGGCACTGGCGTAAAAAATTGCCTTCATACTCTCAATAAGTGCACTGTCCTTAAATTGTGGGTCATTTCGGGTATCTTCAATAATAAAGATATCGTTATTTTCCTGAAGAGCTTTGTCACAAAAAGAAAGTTGCCGCGGTAATTGATTAAAGTCAATTCCTTTGTGAGATTTGAAGAAAGTTCTTTCCTTGTCGAGCAAGCTAATTAGTGCAATGGGTACTTCACAAATCGTAGAGAGGAGGGAAGTTATGTTGTCGAAATCATCCTCAGATAAAGTATCCAATAAATTATACTTCTTTATTTCGGCAATCCGTTGGGCTTCGTTTTCTGGCGAGAGTGGGAAATACATATAATTTTAATAGTGAATAAATCCCTTCTTTGATTTATTAAAGAGTAAATGTAAGGTTTAATAAACGATATTATAAAAGAATGTTAATAAGATATTATTATATAGAAAGTTAGCTCTTTTTTACACAAAACTTAAAGCTAGTTCCTTTTCCTGCTGTAGAATCCACTTCTATATTTCCGCCCAGATTTGTTACCAGTTTTTTTACAGTGGATAGACCAATGCCATTTCCTTTTTTTCCATTTCTATCCAATGTTCCTGTGGTAACAAACAGATCAAATATGGTTTTAATTTTTGCTTTTGGAATTCCCATCCCGTTATCGGAAATGACAAAATGATAAAAATCCTTTTCTTCAAAACAATTAATATCGATCTTTATTTTTTTCTTATCGTTGTATTTTAAACTATTGGTAAGAAGGTTAATCATTATTTGCTCCAGGGCTATCCAGTTGCTATTGATTTCGATATTTTTTTCAGGCAAGTTAATTTCGCAATCCATATTGATACTCAATAGCTCAATTATTTCTTCGAATAAATCCTGACTATCAAAAATTTCACGCTCCATGGAAGTAGTATTGTCACTTTCATAATGCTCCAGAAGTCCTGTTATATATTCGCTTAAGGTAAATGATGACTGTTTAAGATAATCCAAATATCCTCTTCCTTGATCATCTAAGAGCGTCCCATATTTTGTACGCAACATATCTGAAGTAATGATCATATTTGCCAAAGGCATTTTCATATCGTGAGAAACTATTCCTGCAAAATTTTTAAGTTCATCATTGCGCGCCCGTAATTCACTCTGTAGCGCCATCAAAGTTTTATTTCTTTTTCGGGCATCAAATAAATTGACGGTTTGGTGTGCCAAAGCTATAAGAGCCGTTTTCTGTTTCTTTGATAGAATACGAGGTTTTGTATCAAAAATACAAAGAGTCCCAAGAGGATAACCCTCTGAATCTGTAAGTTTCACACCGGCATAAAAAATTGCCTGAATTTCCGCCACTAATGGATTGTCCTTAAAACGAGGATCTTTTCGGGCATCCTCAACAATAAAAATATCTGATTCATCCAAAATGGCATGTCCGCAAAAGGAAAGATTGCGAGGAGATTCACTAATGGAAACCCCGTAATGTGATTTTAAAAAATTGCGGTCCGCGTCCAGCAGTGTAACCAATGAAATTGGCACCTCGCAAATGCTTGCCGTAAGGGCAGTAATATTATCAAAATCCTTTTCTGGTAAAGTATCCAAAAGAGCATATGATTTTACCGCGGCAAGACGTTGTTCTTCGTTTTCTGGAAATGCTGGAGCTATCAAATTTTAATTGGGTTAGAATGGATTTCTGGAAATCCATGTCATTTAAAAATCAAGTAAAAGTAACATATTTTTAATGAATAGAAATTATTGAAAATTATAATGCTAATTACGTTAAATTTAATCTCAAAACCGTTCAAAGACTCCCAGTCCAAAAAGAGCAAAATCATATTTAACTGGGTCCGATGCGTCTAATTTTCTAAGCGCTTTATCTAGTTCGACCAATGCTTTTGCATCGTTCTGTTTCCTTTTCAACAACCCATTTTCTGGCAACATTTCCACTATGTACATCCAATGGGCATGACAATTGAGCCGGTGATAAATTTTTCCATAGGCCAAAATCGACCCCTGCATTGTCATCACGAACCATCCAACGCAAAAACATATTAATCCGTTTTGCCGCTGAATTTTTAAGGGGATCACTTATGTGTTTTTGGGTTCTGGGAGAATGGGGGAGTTCAAAAAAATTTTTTTTGAAATGGTGTATAGCGGGTTGCAGGGTACTATTTTCGGCATGTTTCGCAAAAACACCTTCCAGTCCGCCATGGTTTTTATAAATGTTTTGAAGTGCTTTAAAAAAATAATGAAGATCGTCACTATTAAAGGTGCGATGTACAAAAGGAGATAAGGTTTCAACGTTCTTTTCAGAAAAATCCATTACAAAATCCAATGGCGAA
>JBBQQN010000003.1:0-62735 GCA_038215845.1 Flavobacteriales bacterium
GCAATGTGGCCGGCTTCGTCTGTTTCGGGATATTATTTTGCGAACCCCCAAGCGCGCTATTTTGGTCTCGGAAAAATTAAGGAAGACCAAATTGAAGATTTCGCAAAGCGAAAAAAAATGAATTTAAAAGAAGCCACAAAATGGCTAAAAACAAACCTTGCAGACTAGATGAAAGTAACCGAACACATAAAAAATGGCAATGGAAAAACACAATTTTCGTTCGAGATTTTACCGCCTTTGAAAGGGGAAAATATACAGGCAATTTTTAATAATATTGATCCGTTAATGGAATTTGATCCACCGTATATTAACGTAACTTATCACCGGGAGGAATATGTTTATAAGGAATTACCTAGCGGTCTTCTCGAGAAAAAGGTGGTGCGTAAACGTCCGGGAACGGTGGGAATTTGTGCTGCAATCCAAAACCGGTATGAAGTTGATGCCGTGCCACACATACTCTGTGGTGGGTTTAGCAAAGAGGAAACGGAGAATTTTTTAATCGATTTACAGTTTTTGGGAATCGACAACGTAATGGCCCTGCGTGGCGATGCCGTTAAAAGCGAAACCTATTTTACACCCGAAAAACACGGACACGATTACGCCTGCAATTTGGTTTCCCAAATTTACTCTCTCAACCAAGGCAAGTATTTAGACCGGGAACTGGAAAACCATGCCCCAACTAATTTTTGTGTTGGGGTGGCGGGCTATCCTGAAAAACACATGGAAGCACCCAGTATGGAAAGTGACGTGCATTTTTTAAAGCAAAAGATAAAAAATGGCGCCGAGTATATTGTAACACAAATGTTTTTTGATAATCAGAAATTTTTTCAATTTCAGGAAAAATGCCGAGCTGCGGGAATTACTGTACCCATTATTCCTGGCTTAAAACCACTGGCAGTGAAAACACATCTCAATATGATTCCGCACCGATTTAAGGTTGATTTGCCCGATGATTTGGTGAAAGAGGTCATTAAGTGTAAGGACAACAAGGCTGTACGCCAAGTGGGGATTGAATGGTGTATTAAGCAAAGTAAAGAGTTGATGGCGAGCAAGGTGCCCTTTTTACATTTTTATTCTATGGGAAAAAGTGATAATATTAAGACAATCGCATCGCAAATATTCTAATTATTCAACTATTTTTACGCCGATGAAAAAAATAGTTGTTTTGGTAATCCTGTTTTCCACCACCTTTCTTTTTTCCCAGGAAGAAGAAATCACACCACTTTCGCAGGAACAGCAAGAAGAGTTGAAACCTTTTTCGCTTGAAGCCGATTATTTCTATGGAAGTATTTTGGAACACAACCCAGATATTGAACATTTAATAACCGGACATCCCACGGGCTTTATTCTTGCCTACAATAGAAAAACCTATGGTTTTAGTGAATGGGAACGCCGTTATCACTATCCTGATTGGGGTTTTACCTTGGCCTATCAAGATCTTCACAACGAATTTTTAGGCGAAAATATAAGCGTTTATGGCCACTATAACTGGTATTTTTATAATCGGAACCTTGTAATCCGTCTTGGTCAAGGAGTGGCTTATGCAGGAAAACCTTATGATAGGGAAACCAATTATAACAATAACGCCTACGGGACCCGATTTTTGAGCACTACTTTTTTAAAGGCGAATTATGTAAAGGAAAACATTTGGAAAGGCTTGGGGTTTCATGCAGGATTTGCCCTTATACATTATAGTAATGCCAACTTTAAAGCTCCAAACAATAGTACCAATTCCTTGGTATTTAATGCTGGGGTAAGTTATTTGTTTGATGAAGAAAATTTTCCTGAATATATAAGAACAGAGGATTCTCTCAGTTCAACCCATGCCGAACGTATCAAATACAATTTCGTATTTAGAACAGGGATAAATGAAAGTGATGTAGTGGGGCAGGGGCAATATTCGTTTTATGAAGCTTCAATCTTTGCAGATAAACGCATCAATTACAAAAGTACTTTGCAGGCCGGAGTGGATGTTTTCTTTTCAAATTTTTTAAAGGAATTGATAGTCTACCGTGCCATTGCCTATCCTGAGGACGGACTTTCAGGAGATGAGGATTACAAAAGAGTTGGAGTATTTGTGGGGCATGAACTTCGGTTCAATAAAGTGGCTTTTGTTTCGCAATTGGGCTATTATATTTATTGGCCATACGATTTTGAAAATAGGATTTATAACCGTTTAGGACTGAAGCGATATTTTTATAATGACCGTATTTTTGGTTCTGTGACGGTTCATGCACATTGGGCTAAAGCGGAAGCAGTTGAATTTGGAATTGGGGTGAGATTGTAAAAATTCTGAAATTTTCAGAAAAAATAATTATGAAAAAAATATTTTTAATACTAACCGTTCTTTTTTTGGTTGGATGTGATTCGGACAAAGGACTGAATTGTTTTCAGGCTGCGGGAGATATCGTTCAGACAGAAATCACCGTGGAACCTTTTACCAAAATCATTGTTTGGGAACGGACCAAACTTTTTATTCAGCAAGGCGCCGAACAAAAAGTGATGGTGGAAACTGGGGAGAATTTAATGAACGATATTGAAGTGTCGGTTAAGGAAGGTATGCTCGAAATACACAACAATAACGGTTGTAATGTGGTTCGCGATTATGGTATTACAAAGGTGTATGTAACATCGCCAAATATTACCGAAATCCGAAGCAGTACAGGCTTAACCACGGAAAGTATGGGGGTGCTGAGATTTCCGGATCTTACACTGTTATCCGAAGATCAGGAAAATGAAGATAAATATCATACTGATGGAGATTTTAACCTAAACCTCGAAGTTGAAAAATTGAGCATTGTAGCCAATGGCCTTTCCAATTTTTATCTTACTGGAACAGCCACAGATGCCAATTTTGGTTTGTATTCAGGAGATAGCCGCATATTTGCAGAATCCTTTATTGTGCAGAATTTATATATATACCACAGAAGTACAGGTGATATGGTTGTAAACCCGCAACTGTCCATAAAAGGTAAATTGGTAAGTCTTGGTAATGTTATATCGAAAAACCGCCCACCAATTGTTGAGGTAGAAGAACTGTACAAGGGAAGGCTTATTTTTGAATAGTAAGCTCCCGGAACAATTTTTCCAGAGTGGTGTTTTTTTGGTGAAGTTGTAATATTTTCAAGCCATTATCGTGCGCAAAATCAAAAACCCTTCCGCGCATATCCTGTTCGGTTTCAAAGTATAATTGATATACAAAACCGATAATATTCTCAACCTTTTCAATCTTCGGAAGCTGCTGCAGCGCCACTTCTTCCACGCGATAATCAAATTCAACTTCAATAATCTGTTGCTTGCTATTTTTAAGTTCTTTCAGTTTTTTATCCAAAACTATTTCGCCTTTATCAATAATAATAACCCGGTCGCAAATGGCTTCCACTTCCTGCATAATATGGGTGGAAAGGAGAACAGTTTTTTCTTTCCCCACATTTTTTATAAGCTCGCGGATTTCATTTAATTGATTGGGGTCTAAACCAGTTGTGGGCTCATCGAGAATCAATACTTCCGGATCGTGAAGCAGCGCATTAGCAAGTCCTACCCGTTGGCGATATCCTTTAGAAAGTTGGCTTATTTTTTTATTGGCTTCGGGAATTAAACCTGTTTTTTCAATCACCTTTTCCACTTCGGCTTTTGGGATATTGTAAATACTTGCATTAAAAAGAAGGTATTCGCGAACAAACATATCCAAATAAAGTGGGTTGTGTTCCGGCAAATAGCCCAAACTTTTTTTTATGGCAATATCTTCTTTACTTACTTCAAAACCATTTACAAAAGCAACCCCTCCCGAAGCTGGAAGATAGGTCGTCAAGATCTTCATCATCGTAGATTTCCCGGCGCCATTTGGACCCAAAAAGCCAACGATCTCCCCTTTTTCAATTGAAAAGGAAACGTTGTTCAGCGCTTTTTGCTCGCCGTATGTTTTCGTTATATTTTCTACTTTTATAGACATACTTTTTCAATAACAAAACTACATAAATTTTCTTCTGAGATGGAACGACTTTGCAATATTAAATTTTTCAGAAAACGTTTTCAAAACCACAATTATTAGCTACTTTAGCCCCGATGAAAGTAAAACATATTTATAGTCTTTCCCAAATTTGGTGGCACTTCTTCGAGAGCAGCCATTGATAGGGATTATTGTAAATTGGTGTATACAAATATGAAGTCCCTTGGAGGGACTTTTCTTTTTTCAGAAATTCTATGAAAAACAACAAAGAAATGCGTGGTTGGTTGGATGCTTTTGGGCTGAACCATCCGTTGGTCATAGCTGGACCCTGTAGCGCAGAGACGGAAGAGCAGGTGCTTGAAATAGCCCATCAGTTAAAGGATACGGATACTTCGGTGCTTCGTGCCGGAATCTGGAAACCGCGTACCCGACCCGGAAATTTTGAAGGAGTAGGCGCGTTGGGACTAAAATGGCTACAAAAAGCAAAGGAGGAAACAGGCCTTTTAATTACTACCGAAGTCGCCAATGCCAACCATGTTGATTTGGCTTTAAAACACGATGTGGATATTCTTTGGGTAGGCGCGCGCACAACGGTTTCACCATTTATTGTTCAGGAAATTGCCGATGCGGTAAAAGGAACTGACAAAATTGTTTTGGTGAAAAATCCAGTAAATCCCGATTTAGCTTTGTGGCTGGGCGCAGTAGAGCGTTTTTATGAAGCGGGCATCACCAAACTTGGAGTAATCCATCGCGGGTTTTCAACCTATGAAAAAACCCGTTACCGAAATAACCCTGAATGGCAGATACCCATTGATCTACAAAACAGTTTTCCAGATTTGCCACTTATTTTGGACCCGTCGCATATTGCGGGACGCAGGGATATAATTTTTGATCTTTGCCAAACAGCACTCGACCTTAATTACGATGGGCTGATGGTTGAAACCCATTTTGACCCCGACAATGCTTGGAGTGATGCCAAACAGCAAATAACTCCAAAAGCACTTGAAAAAATGACGGTGGACCTTCGCATAAGAAAGGTGGAAAGCAATGAGGTGGAATTTAAAAATCAATTGAATACCATGCGTACTCAAATAGATTTAATAGATGACCAATTAATGGATATGTTGGGCAAACGAATGAAGATTGTCGATAATATTGGACTTCTTAAAAAGAAAAACAATGTTGCCATTTTACAGGTAAAGCGTTGGAATGAAGTATTGGGAAGAATGATTCTTGAAGGGGAGGAAAACAAGCTTAGCGAGGAATTTGTATTGAAACTGTACAAAGCCATCCACCAGGAATCAATCAACCACCAAAAAAAGATCATTAATGATTAAAAAGTTTTGCAACTTTGTGGCATGAAGGGACTTGTCTATAAATCCACCGGAAGTTGGTACACCGTAAAATCTGAGAGCGGTACTTTTTACAATTGTCGTATAAAGGGGAAATTCCGTATGGGCGGTATTAAAAGCACAAACCCTGTGGCAGTGGGCGACCACGTGGAATTTCAGATTGAGAAAAAGGGAGATGAAACTGTTGGCGTAATTTCACATATTGACGAACGCAACAATTACATTATTCGCAAATCGGTCAATCTTTCAAAACAAACCCACATTATAGCGGCCAATATCGATATTGCTTTTTTATTGATAACGCTGAACAATCCACCTACTTTCACCACTTTTATCGATCGATTTTTGGTAACCGCGGAAGCATATCATATTAAAGCCGTCTTGCTTTTCAATAAAATAGATACCTACACAGAAGATGAAATTTTGGAAATAAAATTTCTTGCGGCTCTTTATCGCAAAGTTGGTTATGAATGTATCGGTATTTCAGCACTTACAGGCAAAAATATTGACAAGGTAAAAGATTTAATGAAAGATAAAGTGACCATGTTTTCAGGCCATAGCGGCGTTGGGAAATCTACACTTATAAATACCTTGGAACCAAACCTTTCCTTAAAAACTTCAAAAATTTCAGACCAGCATCTGCAGGGTCAGCACACTACGACCTTTGCTGAAATGTTTGATCTTTCCTTTGGCGGGCAGATTATTGATACTCCCGGAATTAAAGGCTTCGGTGTGGTGGAAATTGACAAAGAAGAGCTGGGGGATTATTTCCCCGAATTTTTTAAACTCAAGGAACATTGCAAATTCAATAATTGTCTTCACATTGAAGAACCGCATTGTGCCGTAAAGGAAGCTTTGGAAAATGAAGCAATTGCGTGGTCGCGCTATAAAAGTTATTTGCAGATTTTGGAAGGCGAGGAAGAACATTTTAGAAAAGATATTTATGAAAAATAACTTCCAAATTTTCAAGACCAACCTTTAATTAAATCACTACTAAAATGAGAGCACTGATCCAACGGGTAAAAAACGCATCAGTAACCATTGAAGGAAAAATTGTTTCTGAAATAAAACAAGGATATCTTATTTTTTTGGGAATTGAAATAGACGATACCCAAGATGACATCGATTGGCTTTCTGGGAAAATAGCCCGGCTTCGTGTTTTTTCGGATGAAAACGACGCAATGAATCTTTCCGTTTCAGATATTGGTGGCAATTGCTTGGTGGTCAGCCAATTTACTTTGCACGCAAGTACGAAAAAGGGCAATAGGCCTTCGTTTATAAAAGCTGCACGGCCCGAAATTGCAATTCCACTTTATGAAAAATTTCTTCTTCACCTCGAAAAGGAAACGGGCAAAGATGTAAAAGCTGGAATTTTTGGTGCCATGATGGACGTGACTTTGGTGAATGATGGCCCGGTAACAATTTGGATTGATTCAAAAAACAGGGAATAACTCTTTAACTTTTCCTTAACCTTTCAGAAATTTTATATCTTGCCAATCTATAAAACGATTTCATGAAAAAACTTTTCTGTCTGGCTTTTCTTATTAGTACTGCCATTACGTTTGCCCAAGAAGGCTACTCTGTACTATCCATCCCAAAAGAATATACCGAATATGCTAATAGCGTTTTAATGGATGAATTGATTGATGTAGATGTTACCGATATTGGGAAAATGAAGGTAAAAAGCCATCGGGTTGTTGCCATATTGAACAAATTGGGGGATGACGATACGAACCTTTATGAATATTATGACACCAATTCAAAGGTGAAAGATATTGAAGTGTATGTATACGATGCGTTTGGAAATGAAATAGAACACTTCAAAAAGAAGGATTTTATGGACGTAAGTAGAACGGGTGGAAGTATATATCAGGATGACCGGGCATTTTATATAAACTATACCCCCGTTACCTATCCTTACATTGTGGTTTTTGACAGTGAGACAGAAAGTGGTGATTCGGCATTTATAAAACCGTGGTATCCTGTAATGGGTTATTCTAAAAGCACCCTAAAAAGTGTCATGAAAATAAAATACAATCCTACCAATAAGCCAAGGTATATTGCCAAAAACTTGGAAGGATATAAAATAAATATTGCAGAAAACCCGGAGGAATTGGTTTTTACTGCATCAAACATTGCTTCAATAAGATATGAAGAACACAGTCCTTCAGTCTATGATTTTATTCCACATGTAAATATAGCACTGGATAATTTTGAACTTAAAGGAGTGGTAGGTTCTACTAAGGACTGGAAACAATTTGGTTCGTGGATGAATAAAAGCCTTTTGACCGATGTTAGAGAATTGCCCGAAGGTACTATAGCTCGGGTTAAAAGTCTTGTTGCAAATGAAACCACCAACGAAGGGAAAGCTAGAAAAATATATCAATATCTTCAGGATAAGGTTAGGTATATAAGTATCCAAATTGGCATTGGAGGTTGGAAACCTATGTTGGCTTCCGATGTTGAAAAGCTTAGTTATGGGGACTGTAAGGCACTTACAAATTACACCAAAGCACTTCTTGATGCTGTTGAGGTTCCATCTTATTACACCATTCTTTATGCTGGTGACAATGAAAGGGATATAATGAATGAATTTGCTTCCATTCAAGGAAATCATGCCTGTCTGGCTATACCAGATGGAAATGAAATGACTTGGCTGGAATGCACCAGTCAGGATGTTCCCTATGGCTTTATTGGCGATTTTACGGATGATAGGGACGTGTTGATCATTACGCCCGAGGGCGGAAAAATAGTTCATACCAAAATATATAGTGCGGAAGAAAGCACTCAGAAAAATATTGCGAATGTAAAACTGGATGCCACCGGAAATGTTCTGGCTCATTTTGAAAGTATTTCAAAAGGTCTTCAGTATGATGATAAATATATTCTTCCAAAACAGAAACAGGAAGAGGTGGATAAACATTATAAGGAAAAATGGAGCTATATTAATGGTCTTTCTGTCCAAAACATTGAGTTTATCAACAATCGGGAAGATATTATTTTTACTGAAAAAGCCCAGCTAAATATCCCCCATTATGCGAATGCCGTAGGGAACGACTACCTTTTCTGTGCCAACATATTCAATCAAATGAACCATATACCTCCACGCATCTTGGAAAGAAAACAGGATCTTTATCTATCGCATGGTTTTACCGATATAGATACCGTTGAAGTAGAGCTACCGGAAAATTACAGTGTAGAATCCTTGCCCGAAGCGACCGTTTTAGAAACAAAATTCGGAAAATATACAATGGACTTTAACGTAAATTCTGAAAATAAAATTATCTATACCCGCACTCTACGTATAACAAAAGGCCAATATCCCCCACAAGAATACGATAATTACCGAGATTTTTGCAGAAGCATAGCTAGGCTGGATAAAACAAAAATTTTACTTAACCAACACGTTCAATAACCTACAACCACAAGTCATGATGAAATCAAAATTACTATTACTTGCATTTATAGTATGTTCCTTTTATGGTTCTGTTGCACAGAATTACAAGTTCGGAAAGGTGTCAAAAAAAGAACTACTTCAACAAGAACATCCTAAAGATCCAACCTCAAATGCGGCAATTTTGTATAGAGAAATCCATACCAATTTTGATTATACAAGTGATTCCGGGTTTTATATGATTACCGATGTCTTTGAACGCGTAAAAATTTATAACAAAGAAGGTTTTGATTGGGCCTCCAAGGAAATTGAACTTTATCAGGGCAGTTCTGGCGCCGATGACGAAATTTCGGGATTGAAAGCCTATACTTATTATTTGGGAAATGGCGATAAAATTGAAGAAATCAAATTAAAAAGTGATGGTATTTTTGAGGAGGAAACCAACAAGTACATTCACAAGGTGAAATTTACAATGCCAGATTTAAGAGAAGGCTGTGTAATTGAATATAAATACACAATTAAATCACCATTTATAAATAATATTGACGAATTCCGTTTTCAGGAAACCATTCCTGTTGAAAAAGTGGATGTTCGTTTTGCCTCGCCAGAATATTTTGTTTTTAAAACCCACCAAAAAGGTTGGGTGCCTTATAAAATTGATAAGAGCGCAAGAGACCGAACGATACCTTTATCAAACTCCCGTTCGCAATACGATATTTATGGCAATATGACCAGCAAGGGTGGCACAAGAGATTTAAAGTTTAAAGAAGATACTTATACTATAGAATTGGATAATATTCCTGCAATGAAAGAGGAAACTTTTGCTGGAAATATTGACAATTATTCCACAGGACTTAAATTTGAATTAAGTTATGTGGATTTTCCGGGGAGCTCTTTACAATCCTACTCAACCACCTGGGAAGATGTATCAAAAGGCATTTATGAGATCGATTCTTTTGGCCATGAATTGAAAAGAAGTAATTATTTTGAAGATGACTTAGACAATCTTTTAAGTGGTGTAAGTTCTCCCGAAGAAAAAATAAATAGAATTTTTTCATATGTAGTAAACAAGATGACGTGGAATAATTACACCAGCTATTATACCAACGAAGGTGTCAAAGAAGCTTATAAAAAAGGTTCGGGCAATGTTGCTGACATCAACCTTATGCTTGTGGCCATGCTCCGTAAAGCTAATCTAAATGCAGATCCTGTATTGGTAAGTACCAAAGATCACGGCATGCCTTTATTTCCTACCCGCAACGGATTCAACTATGTAATTGCAGGTGTTGAACTTCCCGATGGTATTCTCTTGTTGGATGCAACCAGTAAAAATGCAGAGATGGGGATTTTAAAATCCAGCGTAATGAACTGGCAGGGTCGAATTATAAAGAAAGACGGAACGTCTAGCTGGGTGTCTTTGAGCCCTCAAGTTCCGGCGGTTAAGAGTGCAATGGTGAATGTTGACATCCAGCCAGATTTATCAGTTACAGGACAAGCCAAAAGTAGATTTACTGGCAATTACGCTTTCCGTTACAGAACTGAATTTAAAGTCCTAAATGAAGACGCACAGCGAAAGGAAATAGAGAAAAACGCTAATGAAGTAGAGCTTTCAAACCTTCATTTTGAGAATTTGGAAAATTTAGGAAAACCGGTTTCTTTGGAATATGATTTTGAATCACTCGATGCCGTTGAAGATGTTGCGGGGAAATTATATTTTTCACCCATGGTTTTTATGGCAACCAAAGAAAGTCCTTTCAAACCAGAAACCCGTCAATATCCCATTGACTTTGGTTACCCAATGAAAGATCGATATATTATTAATATTGAACTGCCCAAAGGTTATAAGGTGGAATCCCTTCCTGAAAACGCAGTCTTTAATCTGGGCGAAAATACCGGAAACTACCGTTATTTAATTTCTCAAATGGGTAACAAACTGCAGCTTTCAGTAGAGTTCTCAATGAATCAATCCTTTATTGCTGCGGATGAATACGGCAACCTAAAAAAATTCTATGAGCTTTTAATTGCCAAAGAAAACGAAAAAGTCGTACTTTCAAAAGTCTGATATGAATATTAAAAATGCACAACAGGACGTAGATTCTTGGATACAGGAACATGGGGTCCGCTACTTCAACGAGCTTACCAATATGGCACAGCTTACCGAGGAAGTGGGCGAAGTGGCCCGTATTATTGCACGCCGTTATGGGGAACAAAGCGAAAAGGAAAGCGATAAAACAAAGGATTTGGGCGAAGAACTTGCAGATGTTATGTTTGTGGTTTTTTGCTTGGCAAACCAAACTGGGATTGACCTTGAAAAGGCGTTTGAAAAAAAGCTGGAACTGAAAACAAAACGTGACCACGAACGGCACCACACCAATAAAAAATTAAAATAGTATGTTTAAAAAGGTCCTGAATACAAAAGGTTTTTGGAAATCGGTGTTTAGTCTAGGCTTGGCATTTGCGGTAATTTTCACCTTAATCAAGTGGGCCATAGAAGGTTTTGAAACAGCTTTTTTTCAAGAACAGAACATTTTAAAATTTATAGCAACCCTTATTCTCTCTGGCTTTGTGTATGGCTTTTTGATTACCTTCGGTAAATTCCGATCAAGGTTAAAAAAAGATGATCCCCCAAAATGAAAGCCATTTTAAAAAACGGTAATTTTTCAGCAAAAAGGAAAAAAGTAAATATTGCCGGCTCCAAAAGCGAATCAAACCGCTTATTGATATTGCAAGCGCAATTTCCAGAGATTACGATTGAAAACCTTTCAGACAGTGATGACACCAAGGTACTTCAAAAAGGACTAATCCTTTCAAAGGGAACAGTTGATATTGGTCATGCCGGAACCGCAATGCGATTTCTTACCGCCTATTTTTCTACCAAAGAAGGGGTAAATGTTATTTTAACCGGAAGTGAAAGAATGCAACAGAGGCCAATCGGTATTTTGGTTGAAGCCCTTAGAAGTTTAGGGGCAGACATTCAATATTTGCAAAACGAAGGTTTTCCTCCCCTAAAAATAAAAGGGAAATCAATCCTAAAAAATGAAGTCACTATCAATGCTGGAATAAGCAGTCAGTATATTTCGGCTTTGATGCTCATTGCTACAAATTTGTTGAATGGGTTAAAAATTAATCTTACAGGCGAATCTACTTCCTTGCCCTATATTGAAATGACGCTTTCTTTGTTGGAGAAAATAGGGGTGAAAGGGGTTTTTTTAGATAATTTTATACAAATTCCATCTTTTAAGAAAATTGAAAAAACAACCATTACGGTTGAATCAGATTGGAGTTCGGCTTCCTATTTTTACAGTTGGGTCGCGCTTTCTCAAAATGCTGAAATTGTTTTGGACAGTTTTTCGGAAACAAGTCTGCAGGGTGACGCTGCATTGGTCTCCATTTATGAACAGTTGGGCGTTATAACCACTTTCGATAATTTGGCCAATACAATTACGCTTTCCAAGACCAATACCGAACTTCCGGATTCCTTGCTTCTCGATCTCATAAATACCCCAGATTTGGCGCAGACTATTGCCGTAAGTTGTTTCGGATTGGGCATTTCCTGCTTGCTTACGGGACTTCATACACTGAAAATTAAGGAAACGGATAGGCTTACTGCCCTGCAAATGGAACTTCAAAAACTTGGTGCAGAGATTGCCATCGATAATAAATCGCTAAAACTTGAGAAATCGGGCAAAATAAATTCTGATATTGCCATAAACACCTATCATGATCACCGAATGGCAATGGCTTTTGCTCCGTTGGCTTTAAAAACAAATCTGGTAATTAACGATGCTATGGTGGTTTCAAAATCATATCCCTCATTTTGGGATGACCTGAAAAGCCTAGGAATTCACTGTGTTTTGGAGTAAATATTTTTTTTAAATAGCTAGATAAAATAGACAAATTTCAATTTTAAAATTCCGTTCTTTTTTATTTTTTAAATAATAAACCGCTATTTACTTGACAACGCCTATTTTGAGGTTGTATATTTGCCCCCTTTTTAAGCTAAATATAGAACGCATTATGGGAATGAAACTTTCAAATTTTAACTTTAACCTTCCGGAGGTATTATTGGCTGAATATCCAGCACCAAACCGGGATGAATCCAGATTGATGGTTTTAAACCGCAAGGAAAAAACCATTGAGCATAAAACCTTCAAGGACCTGATTGATTATTTTGAGGAAGATGATGTACTGGTAACCAATAACACTAAGGTTTTTCCTGCACGTTTGTTCGGAAATAAAGAAAAAACCGGCGCCCGTATTGAAGTATTCTTGCTTCGCGAACTGAATTCTGAAACCCGACTTTGGGATGTTTTGGTAGATCCAGCCCGTAAAATAAGAATTGGAAATAAGCTATATTTTGGTGATGATGATACGTTGGTGGCCGAAGTAATAGACAATACCACTTCAAGGGGAAGAACGCTTCGTTTTCTTTTTGATGGCTCATATGAGGAATTTCGAAATAAATTGACCGAACTGGGTGAAACTCCACTTCCAAAATATATTAAAAGAGATGTAGAGCCAGAAGATGCCGAGAGGTACCAAACTATATTCGCCAAAAAGGAAGGAGCCGTTGCGGCCCCTACCGCTGGGCTTCACTTTTCAAAACATTTATTGAAACGCCTTGAAATTAAAGGAGTAAACATTGCTGAAGTAACCCTTCACGTCGGTTTGGGAACCTTTAGTTCAGTAGAAGTGGAAGACCTTTCAAAACATAAAATGGATTCTGAAGAAATGGCTATCGATGAAATAGCAGCAAAAATCATAAACACTGGAATACAAAGAAGAAAACGCGTTTGTGCAGTAGGTACTACAGCTATGAGAGCTTTGGAAAGTTCTGTGTCTTCAAACCATACCTTAAATGCGTATTCAGGATGGACCAATAAATTTATTTTTCCACCCTATGATTTCAGTATCGCCAATGCCATGGTGACTAACTTTCACACACCAAAATCTACTTTGTTGATGATGGTTTCCGCGTTTGCTGGTTACGACTTTATTAAAGAAGCCTACGCCGAAGCAATCAAGGAAAAATATAGGTTTTATACGTATGGAGATGCCATGCTCATCATCTAAGAAAACAAAAAATCCTGATAAATTATCAGGATTTTTTATTTTAAACACTTGGGGTTTCCTAATGTCGAAATAAAAATTTACCTTAGTAAATCGAATTTTCAAATAATCAGTGGGCTGAATGAAAAAAACTACGCTTTTCTTCATTTTATGTTTAATCTCCTTTACCGCTTTCCCACAAGTGGAAACCGAGGCTTTGCCTATAAGTTGGGGTTTGAACCTAAGCCATAGCCCAGAAATTATTAAATTAAGCCTATTAAATTTCAATGAGGTTCGGCAACAGGATAGTATTAATGATCTGGATAAAAAGATGCCTTGGCGTTATGGCATAGCCCGCTCCCTTAAACTGGATATGAAAAAGGATGGGCTTTGGACGGTTCTGCCAAATGGGGACAAAATCTGGCAACTCGCTATTCAATCTCCCGGTGCCTTGAATTTAAGTCTGAACTTCAACCAGTTTTATCTGCCCGAAGGTTCCCGTCTCCAACTTTTTAACAGCTCACATACCGATATTTCAAGAACATATACCCACGCTGAAAATACAAGTAACAAACAACTGGGCTCGTGGTTTGTAACCGGCGAAATACTCTGGGTAGAATATTATCAACCAAGCTTTATCCGCGATACTCCCCATCTAGAGATTAATGAAATTATTCATGGGTATAGGATGGGAATAGTAAACTCCATGATTTACGGATCCAAAGGCTTTAATGATTCGGGTGACTGTAACTACGATGTAAATTGCCCTGTTGGCGATGATTTTGATCCCAAAAAGGAAATTCTTAAAAAAACTGTGGCCCTTTTAAATTTGGGCAATGGGTATTTATGTTCCGCAGCCTTGGTGAACAATACCCGAAATGATAAAACTCCATTTCTTTTAACTGCAAACCATTGTTTGGAAATTAGCGATCCTGCCTACTGGTCGGTTCGGTTTAATTGGATAAGTCCAAACCCAGTTTGTGGAACCGCTGAGGATAGCGGTACCATGCAAAACAATTTTACCATGAGTGGTGCAATGATTCGGGCAAATAATAATTTGAGCGATTTTGCTCTGGTAGAACTCTATAACCATCTTCCCAATTCTTGGGATGTGGCTTTTGCCGGTTGGGATAATACAGATGAGGAGCCGGTGTTTGAAGTGGGCATTCACCATCCCAATGGCGATATTATGAAAATTTGCCGGGACGATTCAGGTGCTGAAAAAGTAGATGCCAACGGAACACAAGTTTGGTTGATTGGAGGAGGTTCTCACGGTTCAGGAAATGGTTGGGAAATTGGCACTACAGAAAGTGGCTCTTCCGGTTCCCCTTTGTTTGATGAAAATGGAAGAATTATTGGTCAATTGTTTGCTGGACAATCTGCATGCAATGGTACCGAAACCAATCACGATTATGATATTTATGGAAGATTAGGTGTTTCCTGGAATGCTGGGGAGAGCGCAGAATCAAGAATGGTAGAATGGTTGGATCCGGCCGGAACTGGGCAACCAACTATTGAAACCCTTCAGAACTTATTGAACGTGCCGGATTTTGATATTTCGGGCGATCTTAAAATTTATCCCAATCCTGCCAGCAATTCTATTACTGTAATAAATACGCTTTACCCTCAGTTGAGTTATGATTTTTATAGTGTCTTGGGTCAAAAATTACAAAGTGGATCACTTTCTAATACCATGAATATACTATCTATTGAAAACCTTGCGGAAGGAATTTATTTTTTGAATCTTATGGATGGAGATAGCAAGGATTCAATTACCAAAAAAATTATTATTGAACGATAGACCATAATTCTATTTTAATCTTAAGCCTCTATTCTTCCAAGAATGGGGGTTTTTTACTTTAAAATAAAGTAATTTTGCAGCCATGGTTTCAGAAAAAAAAGATATACGCGCACTTTCAAAAGAAGAACTTCGGATTTTTTTTGAAAGTATAGGCGACAAGGCTTTCCGCGGGACTCAGGTTTATGAATGGCTTTGGAGTAAAGCCAGCCATAGTTTTGACGATATGACCAATATCTCAAAAGAAACCCGTGCCCAGCTCAAGGAAAATTTTGTAATAAACCATATACAGGTAGATAATCTTCAAAAAAGCTCTGACGGCACCGTAAAGAACGCCGTAAAACTGCACGATGGTTTGGTGGTTGAATCTGTGTTGATCCCCACTAAAAAGCGTACAACGGCTTGCGTTTCATCACAAGTGGGCTGCAGTTTGGACTGTACCTTTTGCGCCACCTCCCGGCTTAAAAGGATGCGAAACCTAAACCCGGATGAAATCTACGACCAAGTTGTGGCCATAGACAGGGAAAGCAAGCTATACCACGACAAACCTCTTTCAAATATTGTTTTTATGGGAATGGGCGAACCGCTTATGAACTATAAAAACGTATTGGAATCCATTGAAAAAATAACTTCCCCGGAAGGATTGGGAATGTCCCCCAAACGCATAACGGTATCAACTTCGGGCGTCCCAAAAATGATCAGAAAATTGGCAGATGATGAAGTAAAGTTCCATCTTGCCGTTTCCCTGCACTCAGCAATTCAGGAAACTCGGGAGCAGATTATGCCATTTGCCAAAAGTTTTACATTGGAGGATCTGCGTGAATCTTTGGAATATTGGTATAGCAAAACCGCGAGAAAAATAACGTACGAATACATCGTCTGGAATGACATCAACGATAAAAAAGAAGACATAGAGGCTTTGGTAACTTTTTGTAAATACGTGCCCTGCAAAGTGAATTTGATTGAATACAACCCCATTGACGATGGCCATTTCCAGCAAGCGTCCTCTGCTGCCACCCAAGATTACATTAATGCGTTGGAGCATAATAGAATTCCGGTAACCGTGCGCAGAAGCCGTGGGAAGGATATTGACGCTGCCTGCGGGCAGTTGGCTAACAAGCAATAAAAAGAGCGGCCAAAAGCCGCTCTTTTCAATTCAATATAAAATGTAAATTAGTTCTTCACTATTTTAAAAGATTTGCTAGCTCCTTCAACAGAAACAGTAGCAATATAGATACCTGACTTCAATCCAGAAAGATTTACAGTTTCGTTATTGCTAGATAGTTTTTGAGAAACAACTTCTTGACCCAACATATTGTAAAGGGCAACTTTTTCCATTGAAGTGTTGGCAGAAAGATTCAATTGGTTATTTGCTACAAAATAGGTGAAGCCTTTGAAAACCTCATCTCCAATTCCCAATACATCAGTAGTAACTTTAAAATCATCTACTTGAAAGCCAAATTGATCAGATCCAACATGGTTGATTGCAATGTATACATCTTGACCTGCATAATCATTAAGGTCAATAGTAAATTCTTGCCATTCAATAGCAGTTGGCACTAAACCTTCTTCTATTAAACTAAAATTATTTGGGTCAGTATCTGTAGTTGAAACCCCAATGTTGAATACTTCGTTTGAATAGGTAGCATCAGCTGCTTTTGCCCAGAAAGTAAGAGTGTTTCCAGTGGCACCAAGTGTTACTTGAGGAGAGATTAACCAATCGTTGTTTGCATTAGTTGTTCCGTCTGGTACTGCTGCAAAGGAGGTCATAGCTTTCTCACCGCTATATGCTGACCAATCAGAATCTGCAGAAGGCTCCAATGGTGGATCCGTTTGCGTTGAATTGAAAACAATAAACGCGCCTGTGTAACCAGAATTTTCGAAAGTAACACCTGTAAATCCATAAGTAGGTAATAAATCCAGATCAACTAATGTCCAATCCCCTACGTTGTCGATAATAAAATTGTCATAAGATTCGAAATCATCCTCTAAAAGAGTAGTTTGTGAATTCATGGCAAAAACAGCAAACATTGCTGCCAATAATGTAATTTTTTTCATAATAATTATTAATTAAGGAGTTAAAATAAATTGTTTTCCCAAAAATAGGGCTTGTCCCTTTGTTTATGGGTATTTTGAACAAAATTAACGCTAATTTTAAAATTGTTAGAATATGCGATTAATATTAGGGTTATTGTTTTAAAATTAACGAGCTTTTTGATATATACTGATTTTTATGCAAATTATTCGGCGTGTTCTACATTTAAAACAAATTTGGTTTTTTATAAAATTTTGTTAAGTATAGCTTTCGTCAATTAAAAACAATCCTTTCCGTATTTTTACCTGTCTCCAAAACCATCATCCATTTTCCCTATCTTTGAACCTTTATGAAGATAGTTTCGCGCATCAAACTTCCCATTGAAAAGGAAATGGAGCTTTTTGAAAAAAAGTTCTCCCATTCCATGGCCTCAAAAGTTTCCCTTTTAAACAGGATTACCCATTATGTGGTAAACAGAAAAGGAAAACAGATGCGGCCCATGTTTGTTTTTCTGATCGCAAAAATGACGGGCGGCGGCCAAGTAAACGAACGCACCTATCGCGGGGCTTCGGTTATTGAATTGATCCATACTGCTACTTTGGTTCACGACGATGTGGTGGACGACAGCAACCGCCGTCGTGGTTTTTTCTCTATAAATGCCCTTTGGAAAAATAAAATCGCTGTTCTTGTGGGCGATTATCTGCTTTCCAAAGGATTGTTGCTTTCCATAGACAATAACGATTTTGACCTGTTGAAAATAATTTCAGTTGCCGTACGCGAAATGAGCGAGGGTGAACTCCTGCAAATAGAAAAGGCACGCAAATTGGATATTACCGAGGAAATCTATTTTGAAATAATCCGTCAAAAAACCGCAACCCTTATTGCCGCCTGTTGCGCAATGGGCGCACGTTCGGTTATGGCTTCGGATGAAGAAGTAGAAAAAATGCGAAAATTCGGGGAACTTATAGGCACCGCCTTTCAAATAAAGGATGACCTCTTTGACTACGGAAATGAACATATTGGAAAACCCACCGGAATAGACATAAAGGAACAAAAAATGACACTTCCGTTAATCTACACCTTAAATAACTGCTCTTCCGAAAATAAAAAATGGATTATCAATTCGGTAAAAAATCATAATAAAGATAAGCAGCGCGTAAAGGAAGTTATTGGTTTTGTAAAGGAAAGCGGCGGGCTGGATTATGCCGTCACCAAAATGAAACAATACCAACAGGAGGCCCTTCAATTATTGGACACTTACCCAGAATCGCCCTACAAAGAATCTCTGGAGTTAATGGTAAATTATGTTATTGACAGAAAAAAATAACAACAGGCAGTTGCGGTTTGCTGTAAAGTAAAAACTGAATACAGCCAACTTAAATTCCCCAGGCAACCATTCCCTCAAAACTTGCGTCTATCTAAATAGAAGCACAAAGCGAAGCGCACGTGAAGATTATACCATTACATAAAAACTATTCAAAATTAATTGCGAAAGCGTCCAAAGGCGAACGCCGGGCGCAGCAACAGTTGTTCGAAATGTTTTCACCCAAAATGATGGGCGTTTGTAGGCAGTATTTAAAGAACAACGATTTAGCGGAGGAAGTAATGCTCACGGGATTTTTAAAGGTTTTTACCCATTTGGAAGACTTCAAAAATGAAGGGAGTTTTGAAGGCTGGATACGCAGGATAATGGTGAACGAAAGTATTTCGCAATTGCGCAAGGAGAAAAAGCTGCACTTCATTTCAGAAACTGAAATAGAAAACACGGCAGAACATTCAGCCTACATTGAAACCGAATTGGAGGTAAACGAAATCCAAAAAATGATAGATAGCCTGCCCGATGGATATAAAACGGTTTTTGTGCTCTACGCGGTTGAAGGCTATAAACACGGCGAAATTGCCGAGCTGCTGCAGATAAATGAAAATACCTCAAAATCACAACTCTTTAAAGCTCGTAAAATGCTTCAGGGTATGGTAAACAAACAAAACAATTTAAGTTATGGCACCCATTAAATTAGAAGATAACATCCGCGAAAAGCTGGAAGCAAGGGAGCTAAAACCCTCCAAGGATGCTTGGAAAAAGCTTGAAACAAAATTGGACAAAAAGCAGCCCAAACGCAAACCTGTGCTTTGGTATTATGCGGCGGCCAGCTTTGTGGGACTGCTCATTGTAGGTTCAGTTTTCTTTAGTCGAAATAATACTGAAGGGAATAGAATTGTGGAAGAAAATGCAAAAGAAACCACGGTTGAAAAGCAAACTGAAATTGTTCCCAAAAGAGTAAATGCAAATGAAATTGCAACCGATGAAAATAAATCTGAAAAAGTGAATTCAGAAGAAAAACAAAAACAAGCGCCAAATCTTAAACTGCTTCCCATTAAAAAAGAATCTGCCGTTGATAAGCAAATTCAAAAAAGTGAAGCCATCGCTAAAACATCAGTTGAAGAAATACAAAAACCAGTAACAGAGAAAAAACCCGCTCTTTCTGAAGACGAAAAGCTTTTCAACAATAAAGTAGAGGAAGTGGTTGCTTCGGTAAAAAAACTGCAGCACGATAAATCGGAAGTTACGGAAGCAGATGTGCTATCGCTTTTGGAAAATGCCCGCCGCGATATACAAACCCAGCGCATCCTTAATAGCCCAAAAATTGATGCCACCGCACTGCTGCAAGATGTAGAGTGGGAAATGGAAAAAAGTTTCCGCGATAAAGTTTTTGATGCCTTGGGCGAAGGTTTTCAGAAAGTAAGAACTGCGGTCTCGGAACGGAATGATTAACAATAATCAATTTTCAATAAACAATAAACAATAAACAATAAACATTCATCATCAATAATCAAAAATCGAACAATTATGAAATCACTAATTACGCTATGTACAGCACTCACTTTATTTTTGTTGGCAACAGTTTATTCGCAAGCACAGGAAACGGACCACGACACCCAGGCTTCCGTTGAGCAATTGACTTCCTTAAAGGAAAAAATAATCGAGGAAGAGAAGGATGCACTGAAATGGGATGTTGAAAACATCAACGCCCGTTTTCAAAACGAATCCATTACTGAAGAAGAAGCTGAAGCGCTAAAGCAAAATGCTGCTGAAAAACACGCCCTAAATATTGAAAACCGATTGGCAATTATTGATAACAAAATTGCCCTATTGAACCGCAACGGAAAGATGGAAGAAGATGGGAATGAAGGGTTCGTACTTCGCATAGGATCCTCGGGCAAAAACAATGAAAATGACAAGGTGCTCTATATTGGTCCAAAAAATAAAAAGCGAAAGTACGATCGCAAAACAACTTCTGATCTTGTGTTTGCCTTTGGTTTGAACAATGTAATTACAGACGGGGAGTCCTTACAGGATTCCGACTTTAAAGTTGCGGGAAGCCGTTTTGCCGAACTTGGCTGGGCATGGAAAACCCGCGTTTTTGAAAATACCAATTGGCTTCGGTTTAAGTATGGGGTTTCGTTTCAGTTCAATAGTTTAAAGCCCACCGATAATCGTTATTATGTTGATACTGGAAGCCAAACGGAACTACAGGAATATCCGTTGGATTTGGACAAGTCAAAATTTAGGATGGACAATTTGGTGATTCCCATTCACTTTGAATTTGGCCCCTCCACAAAAGAAGAGCATGATGACTACTTCCGGTATTCCACCGAAAACAAAATTAAAATAGGAATTGGCGGCTATGCGGGTATCAATCTTGGCGCTCGCCAAAAACTGAAATTTGAAGAGGATGGGGAAGACAAAAAACTCAAATTGAAATCCAATTACAACACCAATAATTTTATTTACGGTCTAAGTGCATATATAGGTTGGCACGGTACAGCACTTTATGCGAAGTATGACCTTAACACTATTTTTAAGGACAGCCCTATTGAACAGCGCAATGTTTCGTTGGGCCTTCGTTTTGATATGGATTAGCAAATATGTTTAAAGGGAAGTAACCTATAAAAAACCTGCAAGCCATAAAGTTGCAGGTTTTTTTAGATTATATCTCGCCTTGCAATCAAATCACAATTAACATTTTAATTATGTTGAGTTTGCCAAAATAGATACGCACAATCTCTTTTTTCACTATATTTAATCCGACAAAAACTGGACGCTCTAAACCATCAGATGTTATGAAAAGAGACCTCCACAAGCAAAACCTAAGGCTAAGTATCCAGTTGAAAGAGGGCCTTAAAATCCCAAACCTTATTTCCCATAAAAACTTTGTTCAGGATATAGATGATGAAAAGTATCTTATCTTTTTGGATTTAACCAAAAATGGGGAAGTTGCTGCACAAGATTACGAACACTTAAATGAGAGTATGGATACTATTGAATATATAGAAATTGAAGATAACTATGCCGTGCAAAACTTCAAGAATTACTATATAAACAGATATGGCAATAATAAAAAAGTATCCTTAAAAAACGTTCTTGTCAATCTTGTAATGGGGCATACCCGATCAATAACATGCAATATTGAGGTTGAAAGCGTACTTCGGCTTTCTAGAATAAACTAAGGTTTAATCTAATTTATAAAAATCATACAAAAAATCTAGCTTCTTTTAAGAGGGCAATATCCCTTTTGCCTAAATTTATAAACTTAACCCGTCAACCATAAACCAGTAAGAAATCCTTATTTTTGCACAAGTAAATACAAACAGCCAGCTGGCTAAAAATCCAGAAATCTGATTTCCAAAACCACTATAGACAACGTTTTTGAAACCGCCCGGGTAGAGGAGGTTATTGGCGATTTTGTTCAGCTGAAAAAATCCGGAAGTAATTTTAAGGGCCTCAGTCCCTTTACTGATGAGCGCTCGCCAAGTTTTATGGTAAGCCCAGTGAAGCAAATTTGGAAGGATTTCTCCAGCGGAAAAGGAGGAAATGTAGTCGCGTTTTTAATGGAGCACGAACATTTCACCTACCCCGAAGCCATAAAATATCTGGCAAAAAAATATGGGATAGAGATAGAGGAAACCCAACAGACCAGTGAAGAAAAGGAACTGACCAATGAACGCGAAAGCCTTTATTTGGTGAGTGATTTTGCAAAGGATTATTTCCATAATACTTTGTTGAAAACGGAAGAAGGCAAAGCCATTGGTCTTTCGTATTTTAAGGAAAGAGGTTTTACGGATGAAACCATCAAAAAGTTTGAACTTGGTTATTCGCCAGATTCTTGGGATGCATTTACAAGCCATGCCTTAAAAAAAGCCTATAAACTTGAGTTCCTTGAAAAAACAGGACTAAGTATTGTTAAGGAAGAAAAACAATTCGATCGGTTTAAAGGAAGGGTAATGTTTCCCATCTTAAGCATGAGCGGGCGTACTCTCGGTTTTGGGGGAAGGATTTTAACAAGTGACAAAAAAGCTGCAAAATACCTAAACTCTCCCGAGAGTGATATTTACCACAAAAGTAAAGTGCTCTACGGAATTTTCCAGGCCAAGCAAAGCATTGCAAAGGAAGATAATTGCTATTTGGTAGAAGGCTATACCGATGTTATCCAATTTCATCAAACCGGAATTCACAATGTTGTTTCTTCTTCTGGAACAGCGCTTACTTCGGAACAAATTCGATTAATAAATCGCCTTACCAAAAATATTACCGTTCTTTTTGATGGCGATGCGGCTGGACTTCGCGCTTCGCTTCGGGGCATCGACCTTATTTTGGAGCAAGGGATGAATGTGAAAATCTGCGCTTTTCCAGAGGGCGAGGATCCGGATAGTTTTGCGCGAAAAAACTCATTGGAAGAACTTGCGCTTTATTTGGAAGAAAATGCGAAGGACTTCATTACGTTTAAGGCTTCCATATTGGCTTCGGAAGCAAAGAACGACCCGATAAAAAAAGCTGAAACCATTCACGATATGGTAGCAAGCATCGCCAAAATTCCGGATGTGATTAAGCGCGAAGTTTACTTGAAGGAATGCTCCCGAATTATGGATATTTCGGAACAAGTGCTTTTTAACACTTTGGCTCAACTGCTTCAGAAAGAACGAAAGGATGCTTACAAAAAAGCTGAAATTCCGCAAGAGGCATTTCAGGTAATTCCTTCAGAAAACAAGGTTGAAAAGATTGATGTACAGTTTCAGTTGGAACAAAAAATAATTCAATTGCTGCTTCTTTATGGAAATGTGGAAGAAGATTTTGAAGAACTTATTATTGAGGCCAATGAAAAAGGTGAAATTTCATTGAAACCAGAAATTCACAAATCACGTGTTTACGAAAAAATATATTTGGATCTTCAGGAAGATGAAATTGAATTCACCAATCAAGAATTTAAAGATTTGTATTACGAAGTGGTTAACCGCTATACCCAAAACCCCGAGGCCAAAGCAGAAACTTTTATCAATGAGCTTCAGCCGGAAATGGCCTCTGCGGTTACCAATATTTTAATGGAGGAGGAAAGGTACTCCCTACATGATTGGGAGCGAAATGAAATCTATGTAAAAGAAAAAGAGCAGACCATTTCCCAAATAGTCAGTCAGACTTTGTTGAACTTAAGAAGGAATTTAATTCAGTCGAAAATTAATGAATTGATGAAAAGTCCAACGGAAGCCGGATCTTATATTGATACAACAATTATGGAAACAGTGAATGATTACAGGCTTTTGAACAACCTACTTTCAGAAAAACTTAATCGCGTTTTGTAATTAGGCAAATTGAAACATGCGCGCCTGGTTTATAAGGTCGGCCAGATTATCCACTTTCAATTTTTTAAGAAGTCTTGTTTTATAGGTGCTAACGGTTTTCTCGTTAATTTCAAGAAGGCCAGCTATTTCTTTATTGCGTTTGCCGCCCGATAAAAGGTTCAGAACCTCCACTTCCCTTGCTGAAAGTTTTTTGTAGCGCCCAACCATGCTATTTTCGCTTATGCTTCTATTGTTAAAAGCTTCTGTCAGCGCTTCATTCAGAAATATTCCGCCTTTTGCAACTTTGTTCAGTGCTTTCATAAATACCTTGTTCGATGAAGTTTTTGATATATAGCCCACGGCTCCTGATTTTAGGGAACGAAGGGCATAAATTTCTTCGGGATGTGAAGAAAATATTATGATTTTCGTTTTTGGGAATTCATCGCGTAAACTTCGAAGGGCATGAAATCCGTTGATTTCAGGAATGTCCAGCTCCAAAATAAGGATTTCTGGTTTTTCCTTTTCCATGCATTTTAGTAATTCAGATCCTCGAGATACACGGCCGACGATTGAAAATTCATTTGATTCTTTAAGTAGTGTTGAAATTCCTTTTCTAGTTACGGGATGGTGATCTGCAATAACAACTTTTTTCATATCTCCTATAGTTTTTAGAAAACCGGTAGGGTGTGGGGGAGATCCTAAAAGGTTTTGACAATGTAATATTAACACTACATTTTGGAAATATAAAATCCTAAGGCTAAGAATGCCAAAGCTTTCGTTTAGAGGTTCGAATTAGTCGATAATCAGCGTGTTTACTTCAACTCTTTCGGAATTTTACAGACAGGAATGGGGTTTATTTTATGCAGATTGGCTTTGTGTAAACGATTGTAGATGTCAAATACCTCTTTTTGAGGATTCTTAAAATCTTCACTTTTCATTCCCTGTGAAGTCATTTGCATCGCCCATTCCAGTTCGTCATAACTGGCGCCCAATTGATCCTCATCTGTACGGTCATCACCCCAAAGACCATCAGTGGGTGCTGCTTCGATTATTTCAGAGTTGATGCCTAAATACTTTGCGATTTCATAAACCTCACTCTTCATTAAATCAGCAATAGGACTTAAATCCACGCCCCCATCGCCATATTTGGTGTAAAACCCCACCCCGAAATCTTCAATTTTGTTGCCTGTTCCCGCTACCAAATATTTGTGAAGGGCAGCAAAATAATATAAAGTAGTCATTCGCAGGCGGGCCCGTGAATTGGCCAAGGACATAAAACGGTCTTCTTCTTTTTCAACAGAGGGTAAGGTTTCTATCAATGAATCAAAAACAGGAGTAAGGTTCACTTCTATTTTTTCAACATTTGCAAAGTTGGCTTTTAACCACGCAATATGGTTAAAAGCGCGGCTTACTTGTGAAGCTGGTTGGTGTATAGGCATTTCTATACAAACTAAATCCAATCCGGTTTTAGCGCACAAAGCTGAGGTTACTGCAGAATCTATTCCGCCGCTGATTCCTATCACATACCCATTCATTTTGGCATCTAGGGCATAATCCTTCAACCATTTTACTATATGTTCTACTACTTTTTCAGTCTGCATTTTCTGTGTTTTTAATCTTTTATAATAATACCTTTGCACCACAAATTTCGCTAAAGATAAAATTAAAAAAAAAGAATGGCGTTAACCAACGGAAACATTTTAACTGTAATGAAATATAGTATTCTCTTACTGTTTTGCGCTCTTTTTATCTCTTGTAATGATGAGAATAATATTGAAAAGGAAATTGAAAAGATTCCCATGAATGTTCAAATAGACCGTTTTGATAAAGTTTTTGGTGACGCAGAGCCAGAAGACTTGCCAAGACTGAAAGCCGATTTTCCGAAATTTTTTCCCAAGGAAGTCAATGATAGTATTTGGGTTGAAAAACTAACTGATACCTTACAGGATGAACTGGAAAACGAAGTGTTAAAAGCCTTTCCTGACAATAATGAGTTGGAAGCTGTTTTGTTGCCATTGTTTCAACATATTAAATATTACTTTCCTAAATTCAGTGCCCCAAAAGTGGTAACGCTGGTCTCATATGTAGATTACCAAAACAAGGTAATTCTTGCGGACAGTATGCTAGTAGTAGGTTTAGACACTTATTTGGGCAGCGATCATTATTTTTATCAGGATATAGATAGATATATTGCCCAAGAAATGAAAGCGTCTCAAATTGGACCCGACGTAGCCGATGTTTATGCCAGAAAATTTGTGGCACCACCCCGGGAAAGATCGCTTTTGGGACAAATGATCTATTACGGCAAGAAACTTTATTTGGAGGATCTATGGCTCCCAACTATTTCAGATGCTGAAAAAATTGGATATACTGAAGAAGAATTAAAATGGGCAAAGGAAAATGAAGTGGAGATGTGGCGTTATTTTATTGAAAAGGAATTGCTTTATAGTACAGACCCCAAATTGGGATCACGCTTTATAAATCCAGCGCCTTTTTCAAAATTTTATCTCGAAATAGACAATGATTCCCCCGGAATGATTGGCCGTTATCTAGGCTGGCAGATTGTGAGGGGATATATGAAAAATAATAAAGTTGACGTTCAGCAATTAATGATACTGGATGCCAACGAAATATTTACAAATTCAAAATACAAACCAAAAAAATAATGGCTAAAACACATACTTCAGAAATAAAACTGAATGTTAACCTGGACGAAAACAAAGTTCCCGAAACCATTCATTGGACCGCCGAAGATGGTGGCATTGAAAATGAAGAAACCAAAGCCGTGATGCTTTCAGTTTGGGACGATAAAAAGAAGGAATCCTTGCGCATCGATCTATGGACAAAAGATATGCCCGTGGATGAAATGAAGATATTTTTTCACCAAACATTGAGCGCTATGGCCGATACCTTTGAACGAGCCACCAACGATGATAAAATGAGCGCCACTATGCGCGATTTCTGTGAATATTTTGCTGAAAAATTAGAGTTAAAGCGTGACTGATAAAATAAGTAATCTGAAGTCCCTGAAAGATTAATTGAAAGTTACTTATTTCTGAACGTTCAGTTCTTCATTGATTTGGTTAATGTAATTTAAAACCTCATCACGGCCTGTACTGTCGCTAGCTGAAGTAATAAAATACTGGGGCATTTCTACCCAGGTTTCCAACATTTTAGTGGTGTAAGCCTCAATATTTCTTTCGAGGGCGTTGGGCTTTAACTTATCGGCTTTTGTAAAAGCGATGGCAAAAGGAACTTCACTTTCACCCATCCATTGCATAAATTCAAGATCAATTGGCTGGGGTTCATGGCGGCAATCAACCAATACAAAAGCAAGAAGCATTTGTTCCCGTTTCTCAAAATAATCGGTAATAAATTTTTGAAAGGTTTTTTTGCTACTTTTTGAAACGCGGGCGTAACCGTAACCAGGTAAATCGACCAAGTACCAGTTTTTATTTATTAGAAAATGATTGATAAGTTGCGTCTTGCCGGGTCTTCCAGAGGTTTTAGCCAAGCTTTTACGCTGCATTAGCATATTGATGAGGGAAGATTTTCCCACATTGCTTCTCCCGATAAAGGCATATTCCGGTAAACGGTCCTTAGGACATTTGGCAACTTCACTGTTGCTCATTACAAATTCCGCCGATTTAATATGCATTTTCTTTCCGTTAAGGGTTATAAAATAGGAGTGGTAATTTTCTAGGGTTTTTAAAACTGAAGATAATCAATAACCCCTTTTTTCTATCCAGGAATAAAGGATTTTATTGAATTCATCCGGATGCTCCATCATTGCCGCATGACCACATTTATCAATCCAGTAAAGGTCTGAATCTGGCAAAAGTTCGTCAAATTCCACAGCAACTTCAGGGGGTGTTACCATATCATTCCGGCCCCAAATAATACAAGTGGGGGTGTGCATTTTCGGCAAATCCTTTGCCATATTGTGCCTAATTGCGCTTTTGGCTATGGCCAAGGTGCGTATCAGTTTGGTTCTGTCGTTTACGGTTTCATAAACATCATCCACAATTTCCTTGGTTGCAATAGCTGGGTCGTAAAAAACGTTTTCCGCCTTTTTCTTTATGTATTCATAATCGCCCCGCTTTGGATAGCTTTCGCCCATGGCACTTTCATAAAGACCTGAACTGCCTGTTATAATAAGGGCTTTCACTTTTTCGGGATACATTTTTGTGCAGAGGAGTCCAATGTGCCCGCCCAGAGAATTGCCTAAAAGAATAACCTCTTTATAGCCCATATGGTCAATATACTCTGAAACATATTTGGCGAAATTTTTCACATTGGTGCGCAGCAATGTCATTTTGTAGATTGGCAGTTCGGGAATCAAAATTTTGTAGCCTTTTGGCGGAAAGAATTCCGCAACGCCGTCAAAATTGCTTAACCCGCCCATAAGCCCGTGAAGGATAATAATTGGAGTGCCTTCACCTATTTCTAAATATGAAAATTTCCCTTCTTTTTTTAATTTTTCCGCCATTCTGGTTAATGCAATTAACAATCACAAAAGTAAACAAAATTATTTCATAAGGTCTATTTAATGGTGCGGTTTGTTACTTAGATAAATACAATCAACCAAACCTTTTTGGTGGTAAAACTTATCAACAAAGTGGTAGAAAGTGGTAAATTGTGGTAAAATATATATATATTTGAAACTATAAATTGCAAAAAGGGAATTTCCGTAATGCTCAATCTTATAGGGACATACGAATGTAAAGCAGACGTAAAGGGGCGGGTCATGGTACCTGCGCCTTTAAAAAAGCAGCTATCGCCAGTAATGGCGGAGGGCTTTGTGGTCAAGCGCGCCGTATTTCAGCCCTGTCTAGAGATGTATCCTATGAAAGAATGGGAGGCACTAATGCAAAAAATGGGAGAGCTAAACCGGTTCAACCGAAAAAACAACGATTTTATCAGACGTTTTACCGCCGGCGTAAAGACGGTGGAACTGGATACCACGGGGCGTTTATTGATACCCAAGGATTTGCTTTCGTTTGCCGGAATCAACAAAGAATTGGTCATTTCATCCGCAATAAATATTGTGGAAATATGGGACAAAGATAAATACGAGCAGGCCATTGATGATGCGGCAAATGATTTTGCCAATTTGGCCGAGGAAGTAATGGGTAATAAAAGCAATGATGGTGATGGAGTATCATAATCCAGTTTTGCTAAAGAAAGCTGTTGACGGCTTAAATATAAAGCCTGAAGGTGTTTATGTGGATGTAACTTTTGGCGGTGGCGGTCATTCTCGGGAAATTTTGAAACGTTTAGGTCCGGAAGGAAAGCTTATTGCTTTTGATCAAGATAAGGATGCTTTGGAAAATGTCCTTGGGGATCCTCGATTTTTGCTCATCAATGAAAACTTTCGATTTCTAAAGCGTTTTTTGCGGTTCCATGGATTTAAAACTGTGGATGGTATTTTGGGTGATTTCGGAGTCTCTTCCCATCAATTTGATGTAGCTGTAAGAGGTTTTTCAACCCGTTTTGAAGCCGATCTGGATATGCGAATGAATCAAGACAGCAATTTTTCGGCATATACGGTTGTCAACAAATATGAAGAAAACCAATTGCGCGAGGTACTTGCCAATTATGGTGAATTGCGAAGTGCGCCCGGAATGGCTAAGGTAATTGTTGAGGCAAGGCAAGAAAATAAAATAAAAACCAGCGAGCAATTGAAAAAAGTGCTCAGCAGATTTCTGCCCGCACATAAAGAAAATAAAATTTTGGCCCAGATTTATCAGGCCATTCGTATTGAAGTAAATCAGGAATTGGAAGCGCTTAAGGAGTTTTTGCTTCAAACCAATGAAATTTTGGAGTCCGGCGGCAGGATAAGTCTTATAAGCTATCATTCCTTGGAAGATAGATTAGTGAAACGCTATATAAGAAGTGGGTTGTTTGAAGGAGAGCCCGAAAAGGATGTTTTTGGAAGAGTGGAAGTGCCCTTCAAGGCGGTGGGAAAATTCATAATTCCTTCCGAAGAAGAAATAAAAGCAAACAACCGAGCAAGAAGTGCAAAGCTTCGAATAGCGGAAAAATTGTAACAATAAAGATTAAGAATTGAGAGACGGTTTTTACAATATTATAAAAGGTAAGTTTTTGGTAAGCGACGATGCTTTAAAAAACTGGCGTTTCATCGTTTTTCTATCGGTCTTGGCATTGGTAATGATTGCCAGTTCGCACAGTGCGGATAAAAAGGTGCACAGAATTTCAAAACTCAACGCTGAAGTAAAAGAACTCAAAAGCGAATATGTAGATGTCCGGATGCTGCTGATGCAGTCTAGGATGGAAAGCAAAATAATTGCCGCTATGGAGAACCGAGGGTTGCAACCTTCCTCCACGCCTCCCAAAAGGATTAGGATTATAAAAAAGAAAGAATAAAAAACGGATATAAGAAGCATACAATAAAGAATTTCACTGAAAACCTGAACACGGAAAATGGCCTTTGAAGAAAAACACATGTTGAACCGTTTGTATTTTATAGCCGGAATTATGTTCATTTTTGCGATTGCCATAAGTGTGAAATTAATGAACATCCAGTTTGTCGATGGCGAAAAGTACCGCGAGCTTGCCCTAAAAAATACCACCAAAAACTTTGTAATAGCCGCCAATCGCGGAAACGTTTATGCGGATGATGGCAGCCTTTTAGCTACCTCTGTGCCCAAATACGATATCCGTTTTGATGCAGTTACAGTTTCTGCTGAAGACTTCAAGGAAAATATAAAGCCTCTTTCCGAAGGTTTAAGCAAAATGTTCGGCAAGCCAGAATCCTACTATCAAACAATGTTCAGAAAAGCCCGGGCCGATAAAAACCGCTATTTGCTGGTGGTTAAAAACTTGGGATATTCAAATTATATTAAAGTGAAAAACTTGCCCCTTTTCCGAAAAGGGCCTTACAAAGGTGGCATTATAGTGGAACAGCGCACAGTACGGGAACACCCCATTGGTCAAATTGCACAACGTACCGTGGGGGATGAGGCTTATGACCGTCCCGGCTATTATGCTGTAGGTTTGGAAGGCGCTTTCAACGATCTTTTGACTGGAAAGGAAGGCCATCGCTTAAAGCAAAAAATTGCCCAGGGTCAATGGAAGCCTGTTTACGATGAAAACGAAATTGAGCCGCAGGACGGCTTCGATATTATTTCAACAATAAACGTAAATATTCAGGATATTGCCCACCACGCACTGCTAAAGCAATTGGAGTATTACGAAGCTGAACACGGATCTGTTATTGTTATGGAGGTGGCAACAGGCGAAATAAAAGCAGTTTCCAACTTAGGCAGAACTTCGGACGGAACTTATTATGAAAAACTAAATTATGCCATTGGCGAATCCCACGAACCGGGTTCTACCTTTAAGGTAATGGCTTTTATGGCTGCTTTGGAAGACAAAGTGATAGACACGAGTACGGTTATTGAAACCGGTAATGGTAGAAAAATATTTTACGGAAAACCTGTAAATGATTCGCACCGTGGTGGCTTCGGAAAGATTTCTGCGGCCCGCGCTTTGGAAGTTTCTTCTAATATTGGTCTTGCAACAATTATTGACAATGGCTATTCCAAAGATCCCGATAAATTCATCAACCGTTTAAAAAGTTGGCATTTAGATCAAAAAACAGGTGTGGCCATTAAAGGTGAAGGGAAGCCAATGATTTATGGTCCCGGCGATAAAAAATGGAGCAAGAATGCATTGCCTTCCATGGCTTATGGCTATAACTTGCGACTTACTCCGCTTCAAACCCTTACTTTTTACAATGCCATTGCGAATAATGGCGTTATGGTAAAACCACGATTTATTGAAGAGGTGCGTGCTTGGAATGAAAAGGTTACCGCTTACGATACGGAAATTATAAATCCTAAAATCTGTTCTGATGAAACGTTAAATGAAATTAGACAGATTCTGAAAAATGTAGTAAAACGCGGAACTGCCAAATCACTCTATTCTCCAGATTTTTCCATGGCCGGTAAAACCGGAACAGCACAAACCGAATATTGGATGCCGGATTGGAAAAGCAACCGCCGCTATATTTCTTCATTTGCAGGATATTTCCCCGCGGAAAACCCTAAGTATTCCTGTATTGTAATTATCCATAAACCCAGTACAAAAAAGGGCTTTTATGGCGCCGATGTTTCTGGCCCCGTGTTCAAGCGCATTGCACAGAAAATATTTACGGATTCGCCCAATATTGATTCTGTAGAAGGCATAGAAAAAACAGATCCGGTAATTGAAAGGGATTTTGAAAAGTATTATACCAATCGTCAGCAAAACTCAAAAACCATTCCTAATGTAACTGGAATGGCAGGAATGGATGCAGTGGCCTTGCTTGAAAACCTTGGACTTAAAGTGAATGTAATTGGTAACGGAACGGTTTCAAGCCAGTCAATAAAATCAGGAGAAACCTTAAAAAAAGGAGAACGCATAACCTTGAATCTATCGTGATACTTTTAAAGGACATATTGTACAAGGTTACCCTCGAGAAAATTGTGGGAAATACTTCTGTGGCCATAAGCAATTTGGAATTTGACTCCAGAAAAGTTTCTTTGAACGATGTTTTTGTGGCAATAAAAGGAACACTTTCCGATGGACATCAATTCATTAAAAAAGCTGCTGATCAAGGTGCGTTGGCAATTATTTGCGAAACCCTGCCGGAAAATATTGTAAACGGAATTACCTATGTTCAAGTGGTAGATTCGCATAAGGCCTTGGCAATTATGGCAGCCAATTATTACGGAAATCCTTCAGAGCAATTGAAACTTGTGGGAATTACCGGAACCAATGGAAAAACAACTGTTTCTTCTTTGCTATACCATCTTTTCAAAAAAGCAGGTTTGGAAGCTGGGTTGCTTTCAACAGTGAAAATAATGGTTGGCGATACGGAATACAAAGCCACGCATACCACGCCAGATTCATTGACTATAAATAAATATTTACGCGAAATGGTTGATGCAGGAGTGGAATTTTGTTTTATGGAGGTGAGTTCCCACGGAATCCATCAAAAACGTACAGAAGCCCTTCATTTTGTTGGTGGCGTTTTCACGAATCTTTCCCACGATCATTTGGATTATCACAAAGATTTTGCAGAATACCGCGATGTGAAAAAATCCTTTTTTGACGAATTGCCGAAATCTGCTTTCGCATTGGTAAATGTGGATGATAAGAACGGCGTGGTTATGCTTCAAAATACAAAAGCGAAGAAATATACCTACGCTATGAAAACCTATGCCAACTATAAAGGGCAAGTTTTGGAAAGCCAGTTTACGGGCCAACTCCTAAAGGTAAACAACCAAGAGCTTTGGGTGAAATTGATTGGTGGTTTCAATGCCTACAATCTACTTGCCATCTTTGGAACAGCGCAATTATTGGGTTTGAAAGACCTTGAGACACTTCAAATTATGAGCACTTTGGAGAGTGTTGATGGAAGATTTCAATATTTGATTTCAGAAAAGAAAATAACCGCAATTATAGATTATGCCCATACCCCCGATGCCTTAAAAAATGTGCTGGAAACCATCAACAGCATCCGCACCGGAAATGAGGAAGTGATAACCGTAGTTGGTTGTGGTGGCGATCGCGATTCGCAAAAGCGGCCGGTAATGGGAAATATTGCAGCTTCCCTCAGCAACAAAGTGGTTTTTACGAGTGACAATCCCAGAACCGAAAATCCAGAAAAAATTATTGAACAGATTGAAGCTGGCGTTCCAGCGGAACATTATAAAAAAACAATATCGATAACAAATAGGAAAGAAGCCATTAAGGCGGCCTGCCAAATGGCGCAGGAAAACGACATTATTTTAATAGCTGGAAAAGGTCATGAAACCTATCAGGAAATTAACGGAGAGCGATTCGATTTTGATGATTTTAAAATAGTAAAGCAATTATTAACAACCCTAAACAAATAACACATGCTCTATTATCTTTTTGAGTATTTGGATAAAACCTACGATTTGCCGGGAGCGGGGCTGTTTAATTTTATAACGTTCCGAGCTATTTTAGCGGTAATCTTTTCGCTTTTTATAGCCTCGGTTTATGGTAAAAAAATAATCAATTACCTGCGTAAAAAACAAATAGGTGAGTCCGTTCGCGATCTTGGGCTGGAAGGTCAAAACGAAAAAGCAGGAACCCCCACCATGGGTGGAATCATTATCATTCTTGCTACTTTAATTCCTGTATTGCTGTTCGCGAAACTTGAAAATATTTATGTCATTCTGCTTATAGTAACTACACTTTGGATGGGAACCATCGGTTTTATTGACGATTATATCAAAAAATTCAAAAATGATAAACAAGGGTTGCCAGGAAAGTTTAAGGTAATTGGTCAAATTGGTTTAGGCCTTTTTGTTGGCGCCACTATGTATTTTCATCCAGATATAGTTGTTCAGCATACCATTGATAATCCCGGTGCAGAGACTGAAGTTATTGCGCAGGAAGCTAACAATACCTTTTATGTAAAGGATAAAGCGATGCTAACCACCATCCCTTTCGTAAAAGAGAATGAATTTAATTATGCAACTTTAATCAGTTGGGCAGGCGAAGACTACAAAAGCTATGTGTGGTTAATTTTTATACCCATCGTAATTTTTATTATTACGGCCGTTTCAAACGGAGCCAATCTAACCGACGGCATTGATGGCCTTGCAGCAGGAACTTCTGCAATAATTGGTATAACCCTGGCCTTGTTCGCATGGGTCTCTGGGAACGTCATTTTTTCAGATTATTTAAACATTATGTACATCCCGAACATGGGTGAAATGACCATTTTCATCACTGCATTTGTGGGTGCGCTCATAGGATTTCTGTGGTACAATACATATCCCGCCCAAGTATTTATGGGAGATACGGGAAGTTTAACTATTGGAGGAATTATAGCAGTAATAGCCATAGCGGTTCGCAAGGAATTATTGATACCAATTCTTTGTGGAATCTTTTTGATGGAAAACCTTTCGGTAGTAATTCAGGTCGCTTGGTTTAAGTTCACAAAGAAAAGATTTGGAGATGGCAGGCGAATCTTTAGGATGGCGCCCCTCCATCATCACTATCAAATAAAAGGTTTTCACGAAAGTAAGATTGTAACACGCTTTTGGATTGTTGGAATCTTTTTGGCAATTATTACAGTTGTAACGCTAAAAATTAGATAAAGTGAAACAGCGGTTGGTGATTTTGGGAGGAGGAGAAAGTGGAGTGGGAACAGCCATTCTAGGAAAAAAGAAAGAGTTTGAAGTGTTTGTGTCAGACTTCGGAAAAATTAAAGATAAGTACAAACAAGTTCTTATAAATAATGGAATTGAATGGGAAGAGGATGGTCATTCCGAAGAAAAAATCCTTTCAGCAGATGTAGTGATGAAAAGTCCAGGAATTCCCGATAAGACTCCCATCATTAAAAAGTTGAATGAAAAAGGAGTGAAGGTAATTTCTGAAATTGAATTTGCTTCAAAATATACGAAAGCAACAATTGTGGGAATCACTGGAAGTAACGGAAAAACCACTACCGCGAGTTTAACATATGAGTTGTTGAAAAACGGAGGATTGAATGTGGCTTTGGGCGGAAACATCGGAAAGAGTTTCGCAGAACAGGTTTCCGAGGAAAAGTATGAAAATTATGTGCTGGAACTCAGCAGTTTTCAGCTGGACGGAATTGAAACCTTTGCTCCCCGTATTGCAGTTTTGACCAATTTGAGTCCGGACCATTTGGACAGATATGATTATAAATATGAAAATTATATCGCTTCAAAATTCCGGATTGTAATGAATCAAAAAGCGCAGGATTATTTTATTTATGATGCAGACGATGTTGAAATTATAAAATGGCTTTCGCAAAATCCCATAAAATCGCAACCGCTGCCTTTTTCAACAAAAAAGGAATTGAAACAGGGAGCGTACAAAAAAGAAAACGAAATAATAATAACAATAGATAACAATCAATTTACTATGCCAATCGCAACAATAGGAATCCAAGGGGAACACAATGTAAAGAATGCAATGGCCGCATCAACGGTAGCCACATTATTGAGAATACGGAAACAGACAATTCGCGAAAGCCTAGAGGGTTTTCAAGGAGTGGAACACAGGCTGGAAAAAGTTTTGAAAATTAATAATGTAATGTATATCAACGATTCCAAAGCAACAAACGTGAACGCTACTTTTTATGCACTGGACAGCATGCAAAACCCAACCGTTTGGATTGTTGGCGGAGTGGACAAAGGAAACGATTACAGTGATCTTTTGCCCTTGGTGAATGAAAAGGTGAAGGCAATAATTTGTTTGGGCGTTGACAATCAAAAAATAATAAATGCCTTTGGAAATGTTGTTGATACCATTTTTGAAACAGATTCAATGGCAGCAGCTGTAAAGGTTGCTTACAAATTGGCAGAACGAAACAATACGGTTCTCCTTTCGCCGGCCTGCGCTAGTTTTGATTTATTTGAAAACTACGAGGACCGAGGCAGACAATTTAAGGAGGCAGTAAGAAATTTATAATTTTCAATAAACAATAAACAATAAACAATAAACAATAAACAATAAACAAAAAACAAAACAGGCAAGTGCGAAATATTTTCGAATACATACAAGGGGATAAAGCTATTTGGGGCATCATTTCATTGTTGGCCCTGTTTTCCTTTTTGCCGGTTTATAGTGCGAGCAGTAACCTCGCCTATTTATATGGCGACGGAAGTACGCTTCCGTATTTATTGACGCATTTTGCACATTTGGTTTTAGGTTTTGGAATTCTTTATGGCGTGCATAAAATTCCATATCATTATTTCCGGGGGCTTTCTATTATTGCCATTCCGGTTATTATTTTGCTTTTAATAATTACAATGGCCGAAGGCACCACCATTGAAGGAGCCAACGCCAGTCGTTGGATTCGTGTTCCTTTTGTAGGTGTTACTTTTCAAACTTCGACTTTGGCGGGAGTGGTTTTAATGACTTATGTGGCACGTTATCTTTCGAGAATAAAGGAAAAAACAGTTACATTCAAAGAAACATTATTACCTCTTTGGACCCCAGTTTTTATAGTTCTTGCCCTTATTCTGCCGGCCAATTTTTCTACTACCGCTATCTTTTTTTCCATGGTAGTTATGCTTGTATTTATTGGAGGATATCCCTTAAAATATTTGGGGATTATTCTCGGCGTAGGACTGGTATTTTTAACCTTGTTTGTGCTGTCGGCAAAAGCATTTCCGGGGGTTTTTCCAAACCGTGTTGATACATGGATAAGCCGTGTGGAAAATTTTAGCGACAACAAAGATACTGAAGCTGATTACCAAATTGAAAAGGCAAAAATAGCGATTGCTTCTGGAGGAGTTACAGGCTTGGGCCCGGGTAAAAGTGTACAGAAAAACTTTTTGCCTCAATCTTCCTCAGATTTTATTTATGCAATTATTGTAGAAGAATTCGGGCTTGTTGGAGGGCTCTTTTTAATGTTTTTATACTTACTGCTGCTTTTTCGCATTGTGGTGGTCGCCCATAAGTCGACTTCCGTTTTTGGAAAATTGCTTGTTATTGGCGTCGGGCTTCCTATTGTTTTTAGGGCGATGATAAATATGGCAGTAGCGGTAGAATTGTTCCCTGTAACGGGCCAAAACTTACCGTTGATCAGTAGTGGTGGAACCTCTATTTGGATGACTTGTCTAGCGCTGGGAATGGTTCTTAGCGTAAGTGCCAAAAGAGAGGTGGTTGTAAAGGAAGAAAAGGAAGTTAACCCTTTGGATATTTTAAGTGAAACCATTTAGAAATAAGAAATAAGAAATAAGAAATAAGAAATAAGAAATTGAATAAATAAAAATCATTTGAGGTATAAATTCATCATATCAGGAGGCGGAACCGGGGGGCATATTTACCCTGCGGTAGCTATTGCGAACGAGCTGAAAACCCGTTTCCCTAATGCTGAATTTTTGTTTGTAGGTGCAAGGGATAGAATGGAAATGGAAAAGGTGCCCCAGGCTGGCTACAAAATTAAAGGTCTTTGGATTTCTGGTTTACAACGTAGTTTATCGCTTCAGAATTTGGCATTTCCATTGAAGCTGGTTTCCAGTTTAAGTGAGTCACTAAAAATATTGAAAAAATTTAAACCCGATGTAGCCATTGGCACCGGTGGTTATGCTAGCGCACCCTTGCTTCGTATGGCCGCGTTGAAAAAAATTCCATGTTTGATTCAGGAACAGAACAGTCATGCCGGCATTACCAACAAATGGTTGAGCGGAAAAGTACAAAGTATTTGTGTGGCCTATCAAGGCATGGAAAAATCCTTTCCTTCAGAAAAAATAAAGATTACAGGAAATCCGGTAAGGCAGGATTTGCTTGAAATTTCATCAAAAAAAGAAGAGGCAATATCATTTTTCAATTTAAACAAAGAAAAAAAAACACTCTTGGTTTTGGGCGGAAGCTTGGGATCGCGAAGAATAAACCAACTGATTGAAAAATCACTTCCTTTTTTTGAAAAGAGCCAGCTACAAGTTATTTGGCAATGCGGAAAATATTACGAGGAAGAATATAAAAATAAGGGAAGCAAAACGGTTCAAGTGCATACTTATTTAAACCGAATGGATTTGGCATATGCCGCTGCCGATTTTATTATTTCGCGAGCTGGCGCGCTGTCTGTTTCAGAATTGTGCTTGGTTGGTAAACCGGTAATTTTTATTCCTTCGCCCAATGTGGCCGAAGACCATCAAACCAAAAATGCACATTCCATTTCAGAAAAAAATGCTGCATTATTGATTAGAGAAAGCGACTTGGAGTCAACTTTTGAAACTAAATTTTCCGAATTGATTTCTTCGGAAGAAATACAAAAAACGCTTTCAGAAAATATTAAAAAGCTTGCGAAACCGAATGCCACAAAAGAAATTGTGGACGAAATTGAAAAATTAATTGAAAGTCGATAAATCGGCAAAAAAATAAAAATGAACAACCTAAAAGACATACAAACCTTTTATTTCGTCGGTATCGGTGGCATTGGTATGAGTGCGCTCGCGCGTTACTTTAAGATGCAGGGAAGGATTGTTTTTGGGTATGATAAAACACAAACAGATTTAACAGATGAATTGATTTCAGAAGGAATCCCCGTTACCTTCAAGGATGAAATTTCTGAAATCCCTAAAGAAGTAATTTTAAAAAAGAACGTATTGGTTGTTTTTACACCGGCAATTCCAAAGCATACCAAAATTTTAAACCATTTCTTTTCGGAAGAGTTTTCAATTGTAAAGCGTGCCCAATTATTGGGAGAGGTCAGCAAAAATACCCTTTGTCTGGCCGTTGCAGGAACCCACGGAAAAACGACCACTTCGGCAATTTTGGGACACTTATTGGCTGAATGCAATATGCCGGTAACTGCTTTTTTGGGAGGAATTGCGGAGAATTACAACTCAAATTTTATTTATAGGGGAAGTGAAATAACAGTGGTTGAAGCAGATGAGTTTGATCGTTCCTTCCTTCAATTGCGTCCAGATATAGCTTGTATAACCTCAATGGATGCAGACCATTTGGATATTTATGGCGATGCCGTTGAATTAGAAAATGCGTTTAGGACGTTTTCGACATTAGTTGTGGGCGAAAATAAAATACTTATAAAAAAAGAACTTCCCTTGGACGGAATGACGGTAGCCGTTGAGGAATCTGCAGATTATGAGGCACAGAACGTCCGTATAGAAAATGGGGCGTATGCTTTCGATTTAAAAACTCCAAAGGGAAAATTGGAAAACCTGATCTTTCATCTTCCCGGTCATCATAACCTTTTGAATGCCACTATGGCTTTGGGCATGGCAATTTTAGCAGGCTCCCCAACCGATTGTCTGCCCAATGCTTTGGCAACTTTTAAAGGTGTAAAACGGCGATTTTCATATAAAATTAAAACCGAAAAATTGGTTTTGATAGATGATTATGCCCATCATCCCACAGAAATTGATGCGCTTTTCCAAGCTGTGGAAGAAATGTATCCTGATGATCATAAACAGATTGTTTTTCAACCCCATCTTTTCAGCAGAACACGAGATTTTTCAGATGGTTTCGCAAGAAGTCTTTCACAATTTGATGAAGTTGTGCTACTTGATATCTATCCAGCGCGGGAGGAACCCATTGATGGAATTACTTCAGAATGGCTTTTGGAACAAATAACTTCCGAAAAGAAAAGGCTTGTTTTTAAATCGGCCTTGCCCGAAATAATGCTACAATCAAAATGCCGGATCAAATTAATGGTGGGAGCAGGTGATATTGGGGCCGAAGTGAATAAAATAACTAAAATCCTAAAATATGAAGCGTAGCCTTGAAATTTTAAAATTTATAGTTCTTTTGGGTGTGTTGGCCTTTCTTTTCAGTTTCAGTAAAATGAGAAACGAAAGCCGAAAACTCTCTAAAATGGACGTTGAATTTGTGGATGATAACAGCCCATTTATCACTGTCAATACAGTTAATAAATTGTTGATACAAAATCAAGCCAACGTTACGGGCATAGGTAAAGAAACTTTAGTTTTGAAGGAGATGGAGCGGCGACTGGTTGAAAATCCCATGGTGCGTGATGCACAAGTGTTTGTAACCGTGGATGGAACTTTGGGGGCTAAAATTGTACAGCGAAACCCGATTGGAAGGGTGTCCGCCTCGCCAGATTATTATTTGGACGACGAAGGAAAGAAGATGCCGCTATCCTCGGTTTACTCGGCAAGAGTGCCAATTATTACAGGAACATCGAAGGAAAATTTCAAGGAAGTAACTCCATTGCTTCTAAAAATAAATGAAGATGATTTTATGAAGAGCAGTGTGGTAGGATTAAATCTTCAATCAAATGGGGATATTGAACTGCAACTTCGGAAAATGGATATAAAAGTACTTTTTGGAAAACCTGTAGACATGGAAAAGAAATTCCAAAATTTTAAAGCATTTTATAAAAAAACAAAACAAGACAGTACGCTTTTGGGTTATAGAGAAGTAAATCTAAAATTTGAAAGCCAAGTGATCGCCACAAAAAAATAAGGCCATGGAAAACGAGAATATTGCCGTAGGATTAGATATTGGTACCACTAAGATTGTGGCCATGATTGGAAGGAAGAACGATTACGGCAAAATGGAAATATTGGGCATTGGAAAGGCAAAAAGTCTTGGTGTCCACCGCGGGGTTGTCAACAATATTACACAAACCATACAGTCCATTCAACAGGCAGTGCAGGATGCTGAAACTTCTTCGGGCATGAAAATCAAAGAGGTTGTGGTAGGTATTGCGGGCCAGCATATCCGAAGCCTTCAACATAGCGATTACATAACACGCAGCAATGGGGAAGACGTAATTAGTGAAGAAGATATTGATCGGCTTTGTAACCAAGTACACAAACTTGTAATGCTCCCGGGAGAAGAAATTTTACACGTGTTGCCACAGGATTTTAAAGTAGATGGACAGGCGGAAATAAAAGAACCCATTGGCATGTACGGCGCAAGATTGGAAGCCAATTTTCACGTAGTGGTGGGGCAGGTTTCTTCCATCAGAAATGTGGGACGCTGTATAAAAAGTGCAGGATTGGAGCTTTCGGCAATTACATTGGAGCCGCTAGCTTCTGCAAAGGCGGTTTTAAGCCAAGAAGAAAAAGAAGCGGGGGTTGCGTTGATTGATATAGGAGGTGGAACAACAGATCTTGCAATATTTAAGGATGGAATTATTCGGCACACAGCCGTAATTCCTTTCGGAGGAAATGTTATTACTGAAGACATTAAGGAAGGTTGTTCAATCATTGAAAAACAGGCGGAACTGCTGAAAATAAAATTTGGTTCAGCTTGGCCCGGTGAAAACAAAGAAAATGAAATAGTTTCCATTCCTGGCCTTAGGGGTAGGGAGCCCAAGGAAATTAGCCTTAAAAACCTATCAAAAATAATCCATGCCCGAGTAATAGAAATTATCGAGCAAGTTTATTTGGAAATAAAAAATTACGGCCACGAAGAACAGAAAAAGAAATTGATTGCAGGAATTGTACTAACTGGAGGTGGTGCGCAACTTCAGCATATAAAGCAATTGGTGGAATATATTACCGGCATGGATACCCGCATCGGTTTCCCTAACGAGCATTTGGCCGGCGATAGCGACTCTGAAACCACGAGCCCCATGTATGCCACGGCCGTGGGACTTGTTTTGAACAGTCTTGAGAGTAAAGGTAAATCCTCACTCATGAAACGTTTTACTCATGAAGAAACAGAGGAGGAAAAGGAAGAAACGACAACAGCAGAGGGGTCTAAGAACAAAAATGAAGAAGAAATAAAAGAGAAGGAAACCGGCAAAGAGCGCAAGCGTTTCTTTGATAAATGGGCCGAAAAATTCAAGGAATTCCTTGATAACGCAGAATAAAAAAGACTATTAAAAAAGAAAGATATGAGCAGCAACACAGAATTTGATAACATTTCATTCGACCTGCCCAAGAACCAATCCAACGTGATTAAGGTAATTGGTGTTGGTGGAGGTGGAAGTAATGCCATTAACCATATGTTTAGCCAAGGCATAAAGGGAGTTGATTTTGTAATCTGTAACACAGATTCGCAGGCACTGGACAATAGCCCCGTGCCCAACAAAATTCAGTTAGGGGTTTCCTTAACCGAAGGTTTGGGAGCTGGCGCAAATCCAGAGGTAGGTGAACAGTCTGCTTTGGAAAGCATGGAAGAAATAAAGCATATGCTTACCACCAATACCAAAATGATTTTTATCACCGCAGGAATGGGCGGGGGTACCGGTACCGGCGCTGCACCAATAATTGCCAAAATGGCAAAGGATATGGATATTCTTACTGTAGGAATTGTAACGATTCCTTTTCAGTTTGAGGGAAAGACCAGAAACGACCAAGCCCAAATAGGGGTTGAAAAACTTCGTCAGAATGTAGATTCATTGGTGGTTATCAATAATAATAAACTGCGTGAAGTTTATGGAAATCTTGGTTTTAAAGCAGGATTTTCAAAAGCTGATGAAGTTTTGGCCACCGCTGCTCGTGGTATCGCCGAAGTAATCACGCACCACTACACGCAGAATATTGACCTTCGCGATGCAAAAACAGTCTTGGCCAACAGCGGTACTGCCATTATGGGAAGCTCAACAGCTTCGGGAAGCAGTCGTGCAAAAGACGCTATTACAAAGGCTTTGGACTCGCCGCTGCTAAATGACAACAAAATTAAAGGTGCCAAAAACGTGCTGCTACTTATAGTTTCTGGTTCCGATGAAATTACAATTGACGAGATAGGCGAAATAAGTGATTATATTCAGGACGAAGCCGGCCATAGCGCCAACATTATTATGGGAGTGGGTGAAGAAGACAGCTTGGAAGGATCTATCTCCATTACGGTAATTGCCACTGGTTTTAATGTTGAACAACAAAACGAAATAGTAAATACCGAAACAAAAAAAATCATCCACACCTTGGAAGATGAGCAACGTGCCGAGCAGGCGCTTTCTCCTAAAACTACTGCTACGTCAGTGCGTTTTCCTGAGAAGCCATCGGCTAATCAGCCAAAAATGGCTATGGTGGTAAAGCACACCCTGTTTGATGAGGCCGATGAAGAAGAAGTTAAATTGCCTTTTGAAGGATATATTGAAACTTCAAAGTTTCTTAAAAACATCAATGTTTCCCATGAGGAAGTAATGGCAGATAATTTGGAAAATTTCAGCCAAGTTGAAATCAATAGGATGAACGTGAACGAGTTTGTAATTCTGGAAGCTCCAAAAAGAAAAGAAGAAGAACAGATTTCTTCCCAAACAATTGCCAATGACGAAGAGGACCAAATGTTGATGTTCGATCTTCCCATTAGTGCCGCTCCGGAAAAGAAGGAAAAGTCCAAAAAAGAGGAGTTGGGAAATATTTTCTTCGACCTTAATAGTATTGAAGTGAAGGACCATGTTGAAATTGTTCCGATTACCGAAGTTTCCGGAGGTGGTGTGAAACGTTACAGCCTTGATGATTATCAGGAAGTAGAAAACCACTTGAACAAAGCAAAACCTTCCAAAAAGAATGAAATAGAGGAAGAAGAAGATATTGTTTTCGAGAAAAAAACCGTTTCAGCTCCCGAAGTTCCGAACACAGAAATCGGTGAAGACGAAGACCCAATAAATTCCCCTATTTCAAAATTATTGAGTGATCGTAGCGAGGAACGAAAAAGAAAAATGAAGGAGTTTAATTATAAATTCAAAAACAGTCCATCGCGTATTGACGAAATTGAAAAACAACCAGCCTATAAGCGTATGGGGATCGATCTTAACGATAAAAGTGAAAACGAGACCAATATGTCGCGTACTTCAATAAATACGGATGACGACGAAATTGAACTTCGCAGAAACAATTCATTTTTGCACGATAACGTAGATTAAAAATTTTGCTATCCACTTGAAGCTAGGCCTGAACAACATTTATGGAGTTTGGGCCTTTTTCATATTTCTTTTTTTTTTAATCGGTTTAAAAATACAATCTATTGAGTGGTCATCAATCAAGGTATTCTAAAGTTAACATTTCTAAAATTCCTATTTCAGATTAACCGTTAATTAAGTATCTTCGCACTCTAATAAATTAAAAAAATGGGTTTACAGGATAAGGTAATGGATGCTATGAAAACTGCAATGAAGGCAAAGGATGCTCAGACCTTGGAAGCTTTGCGGGCTGTAAAATCAGCTTTACTTTTGGCGCAGACCGAAACCGGTTCAAAAACCGAAATTTCTGAAGAAGAAGAGATCAAAATTTTACAAAAACAAGTTAAACAGCGCAGGGACAGTGCTGTTATTTATAAGGAGCAAGGTCGAGAGGATCTGGCTGAACCAGAATTGGCACAGGCTAAAGTTATTGAGCAGTTTTTACCACAACAATTGAGTGAGGAAGAAGTTGCAAAAATAGTGGACGCAGTAATTGCTGAAACCGGCGCAACATCCATGCAGGATATGGGCAAGGTAATGGGCCTGGCAAACGCAAGATTAGCGGGAAAGGCTGATGGGAAAACCATTTCCACAGTAGTGAAGGCGAGATTGTCCTAAGATAATTTAGAAATATATAAAAAGATTCCCGCCTTTGCGGGAATGACAAGGCCGCGTGGCGCAACTGAATAGCGCATCAGATTTCGGCTCTGAGGGTTGGGGGTTTGAATCCCTCCGCGGTCACGAATAAATCAAAAAGCTGTGCGTCAAATCAAGTTTTGCTTGAATTTGTAAGTATGGCTTTTTGATTTTAAAAGCGGAACGCTTTGGGATATGAAATCCCTCCGCGGTCACAAAAACCACGTTTCTAAAGAGACGTAGTTTTTTTAGTTCCTTATGCTAAATTCATAAATTATGTTATAATTTATTGTTCATTGCAGCCTTTTATTTAATTTAATGTTGCCAAATGGAAACCCATTAATTTAATTTTTATGAAAACTTCACATAGACTTGAACGGGCCATAAACAAACTCTACGTTGCTTTTCACAATGATGAACTAAACCCAGAATGTTGCAATCATTGTGCGGTAGGAAATATTTGCGACAACCGTGATAGCTGGAAACATCTTACCGATGAACACGGCTCTACGGTTCTTAATTATGTGGGGATAGTAAATGAAAATTTTGGCCGAAGAATAAATGGATATACCCCCAAAGAGCTTTTAACTATTGAAGTCAGGTTTTTGCAGGGTTGCGGGTATACGCTTCCACTGAACCATAAATCAAAAAAGCCAGCGCACCCCACCTCCAAGGAAACACTTTTTAATGGGCTTTGTGCAGCAATTGCTTATCTCTGTGAACTGGATGGCGTGGAAAACGTAATGGATTATTCAAAATTGTTTGATTTCAAAAATGAAAAACAAACCAATCATTGGTATCTTCATATGAATTAAACTTCAGCTCTCCCTTAACGCCTCTGTTAATTGGTATTATTTTAATAGCTAAAAATTGTTTCGCCCCTTTACTCTTTTTAACTTCAACTTTGTGAAAACTAACAAAATAGAAAAGCTATGTTTACAATAATCAAAGAATTACCAGAAGACACTTTAGGTTTAATGATTTCGGGCAAAACTACCACGGAAGATTACGAACGTCTCAATCCGATACTTCAAGAACACAAAAAAAAGCACGAAAAAATAAAGATGCTAGTTGAGATAAAGGATTTCGATTATTCTGCCGGTGCTTTCTGGGAAGACTTCAAATTTAGTTTCAACTATTTGGGAACTATATCTGCCCTGGCAATGGTCACGGATAAGGAATGGCTTGAAGAAGGAATGGAGGCTTTTGGGAAAATTTGGCCTAATTTAAAGACAAAAGGTTTCGAAAACGATGAATGGGAGGAAGCGGTGGCTTGGCTAAAAAAACAAAAAGTTTAATCAAAATAATTCCCCAGACATTTCTTTCAAGGGGTTGGCCTGTCAAGAAATTTTATATTTTCTAAACTCCGAATTGCTTTAAATGATGGTCCAAATGCTTGTACTGCATTTGGCCCCATTCTGCCGGTGTAAATTTTCCGAAAACCGGATGAGGTTCCCACTTTTCTTGGTTTTTCTTTGAATGAAACTCGTCAATAATCTTTTCCAATATCACTTTTTCTGCTGCAAAATCTTTGTTTTCGGTTACCTTAAATGAACTAGCGGTCGGAAGATTTTGTTTGTAAGGCCTGTCATTATAGAGCGATTTTTTAAAAAGAAATGCCAATGGGAAAAACTGTTTTTTGATATTTCCTTTTCCCAATGCCAAATTTAAAGGTTGTTGACAATGGTACGCCATCTGCCCCACATTCATCTTCCCCCATTTTCTTTCACTGTTTGCGTTTAAGGTATTTAATCTTTGTTTTATTTCAGAAAGAGCTTCTTCATCAAAAAGTGATTTCATAGGTAGTTTTATTTATTGTTAAAATTACTGATTTTATAACCATTCCTCATATTTCCACAGTCAGAATAACCGCTAAAAAAAATGGTATTAAAATATTCGTTATTATCTTTAAGCAAACGCAAAGTGATTTTGGAAGAAAACAGCTCTTTTTCAATCAAAAACTGGAATGAAGATGACCGCCCGCGCGAAAAAATGCTTCAGAAAGGTCGCATTGCCCTAAGTGATGCGGAACTAATCGCCATTCTTATTGGTTCCGGAAGCCGCAATGAAAGTGCCGTAACGCTCAGTCAGCGTATTCTTGCTTCTGCTGGCAATAATTTGAGCGAACTGGGCAAACTCTCCATTTCAGATTTAATAAAATTTAAAGGTATTGGTGAAGCTAAAGCCATTACAATTGCGGCAGCAATGGAACTTGGCCGAAGGCGCAGGGGGGAGGAAGCACTTCAAAAAATGAAAATTACCTCCAGCAATTCGGTTTTTGAACATATGCAGCCGATTATTGGCGAATTGCCCCACGAGGAGTTTTGGATACTATATCTCAACAATTCAAACAAAATAATCCAAAGTGCGCAATTGAGCAAGGGCGGAATAACCGGAACTGTTGTGGATGTAAGGCTTGCCTTCAAAGATGCGCTTCAGTTGGGGGCTGTAGGGATAATACTGGCACACAATCACCCTTCGGGAACTTTAAAACCTAGCCAAGCTGATATTCAACTTACCAAGAAATTGAAAACGGCAGGAGAAAGCTTGGACATTAAAGTACTCGACCACCTTATAATTACTGAAAAAGCGTATTTTAGCTTTGCCGATGAAAATATGCTATAAGTCATTATGCTGTTAATCTACACCCAAAAACTTACTCCAAGAATTTCCTATATTTTTAAACACATTTGTTTGCGTATTCTGGGTTTTGATATTGTTTTCACCTCTGTAATTGAAGAATTTATTTCGCATACGGGTCCAAAAATTTCCTACGGGAAAAAGCCTATGGGAAATGAACTTTTTTTTCAGAGCTATGGGCTTTTGGAACAGCAGGGGTTTGAAACTATTGAAGTAACGGTAAAAAAATGGGAAGATACTTATGGTTTTTTCGCCGTTTCAAGTAGTAGTGGGTTGCCATTTGATATTTTTTCGGCCAGTTTCTATTTGATAAGCCGTTATGAAGAATACCTGCCGCACGTAAAGGATGAAATGGGAAGGTTTATGGCTTCGGAAAGTCTTGCCTTACAGCATGGCTTCCTTCAACAACCCGTTGTGGATATCTGGGCCTATAAATTAAAGGAAGTTCTTTCAACTGCTTTTCCCGATTTTGCCTTCCCCAAAAAACAACTAACGATCCATCCGGTTATTGAGGCCATACAGCCGTTTGCCTATAAACAAAAGGGGATTTTTCGTTCTCTGGTGGGCTTCACCAATGATTTGTTTAAAGGAAAATTTCGGGAAATCATAAAACGGGCACAAGTTATCATGGGGCTGAAAAGAGACCCTTTCGATACTTTTAAATGGATGATGAATACTGCCAACCGAAGTGACTATAAATTAACGGTTTTCTTTTTGCTGGGCAATGCCCTCATTTTTGATGAAAGCATGAACACGCATCGCCAAAAATTCAAAATGCTCATAAAGTATGTAAACGACTATAAAGAAGTAGGACTAAGTTTTTCCTTTTCTTCCCTTACAAATTTTGAAATGCTCAAAAGTGAAAAAAAGCGAATGGAGGAAATAACCAACCGCTCTCTTTCCAGTTCCATGAATGCAGAATTTTTGGTGAACCTGCCAGAAATCTATAGAAACTTGGTAGAGTTGGAGGTTAAAAAAGATTTTACCATGGTCTTTCCGGATACCGTTGGTTTCCGTGCCGGCACTTGTACGCCATTTTTGTTTTACGATCTGGACTATGAAATTAAAACGCCGCTAGTAATCCATCCCGTGGCGATGACCACGTCCGCATTTCAGAAAAAATATGCTTCGGACATTGAAAAAACCATAGGTAATATGCTAGCCATGGTTAAAAAAGTAAACGGTACTTTTACCATCAATTTTACAAATAAGGATTTTTCATTTTCTGAAAACAACAAAATCTGGCGGAACATTTTCTCGGAAAAACTTCAGCAGCATGACAAATAATGGTATAACACATATTTTTTTTGATCTTGACCACACGCTTTGGGATTTTGACAAAAATTCATCCCTTGCTTTTAAAAGGGTTTTTGAAAAATATAAAATTGAAGTGCCCCTTGCAGATTTCATAAAGGTATACGAGCCCATAAATCTTCAATATTGGAAAAAGTATAGAGAGGAACAAGTCACAAAAGAAGAACTTCGAAGAGGAAGGCTTACAGATGTTTTTGAGGTCTTTGAACTTAAATATCCCTTAAGTGTGATAGATGATCTGGCTATTTCCTATATTGAAGAATTGCCAGTGGACAATCATCTTTTTGAAGATACCGTTGAAATCCTTGAATACCTTAAAGACAATTATAAGCTACATATTATAACCAATGGTTTTGAAGAAGTGCAGCACTTAAAACTTCGGAATAGCGGAATACAAAATTATTTTATGACCGTTACCAGTTCAGAGGAGGCTGGGGTAAAAAAGCCCAATCCTGTTATATTTAAAACTGCCCTACAAAAAGCGGCTGCCATTCCTCACCAAAGCATTATGATTGGGGATAGTTTTGAAGCAGATATTTTGGGCGCAGAAAAAGTAGGTATGCATACTCTTTTCTTTAATTATAAAAATGAATTGGTTGAAGGTTCTTACTTGTCAATTAATAAGTTATCCGAAATTAAGATCCATTTATAGTAATAAAAGTCTAAGTTAATGCGTTAATAACAGAATAAATCCCCATTGTATGAATAACCATCAATCTTGGTTTGTCTTTCTGATATTTTTTTGTTTCCTCTTTACTTCATGTATAAAAGACACAGATTTCGACCAGACTGAAAATATTGTTGCCATGCCTGTCTTTGAGGTTAATCTCATTCATTTTGATTTAGATGCCAATAGATTTTATGACCCTACAACTTCAAACCAAATTTTAACGGTACGAGATACTACCATCATTGATTTTTTTGATGACGGCGGCGTGCAGGACAACTTGGAGCGTGCAGAATTTTATTTTAAATTCACAAATACCATCCCCAGAAATTTTCAGGTAGATTTTCAGTTTTTAAGTGAATTGAACGATACTACCTACACCACCCAAACAGCCGTGCTTCAGGGAGCGCCTTCAAATGCCAAAATTACTGAGTTTATAGAAAACGTGGAAGGAGAAGATATTCTAAACCTAACACTAGCAAATAAAGTGGTGGTATCTGTTACCATCCCAGATTCCAATGAAAATTTACAGGGAAATCTTAACCTAAAATCAAAGACAACCTATTATTTTAAAGTTGTTCAATGAAAAATATCCTAACCTGTATATTTTTGTTATCTGCATTTATTGCTATAGCCCAAAATAAACAAGTTCTCTATGGCATGGACGAAGTGCCGCAATCGCTCTTGCTGAATCCTGGCTCAATCGTTTCACAAAAGGCACATTACGGAATTCCATTTTTGTCCCAGATACATTTTAATGGAGGCTCCTCCGGAGTTTCGGCTTATGATATTTTTGGTAAAAGTGATGTGGATATTAATACCCGCATCCGGAATAAAATACATGAACTAAAAAATACGGACTATTTTACCGCCACTGAACAACTTGAAATCATTAACATAGGTTGGCGATATAAAAACGACACTTATTTTTCTGGAGGGATTTATCAAGAATTTGATTTTATAACCTATTTTCCCCGCGATTTGGCCATTCTTGCCTGGGAAGGAAATCGTGATTATTTGGACTACGAATTTGATTTGGGTGAAATTAGCACTACTGGCGATCTTTTGACGGTCTATCATTTTGGTGTAAATAGGGAAATTTCAAAAAAATTGACTGTAGGATTGCGTCTAAAAATATATTCCAGTATTGCCAGTTATAGAAGCGTAAATAATAGCGGCACATTTGTGACCACTTTAGGAGATGAAAATTCTGAAAATATATACGACCATACTGTAAGAAATGCCGATATTACTGTAGAAACCTCGGGCTATTCATCTATCCGTGATGCGGACGCCGTAGGGGGTGAAATTTTGGGCAGGGCATTATTTGGTGGAAATATTGGTGTTGGCGCCGACGTAGGTTTCACATATAAAATAAACAATGCATTTGTTTTAAGTGGAAGCGTACTGGATTTTGGAGTAATTTTTCATTCAAAAGATGTTGAAACGTATAGAGTTCACGGCGATTACAACCTGGAGGGAATTGAACTTATTTTCCCTCCCCTCAGCGACGGGGAAGCCACCTTTCCCTATTATCAAGATCTTCAAGATGAGATTGAGCGGGAATTGCCGCGGGATACTTTATACAATGCCTATAAACAATACCGTCCTGCCAAAATAAATGTTGGTCTTACTTATAATTTTGAGAAATTTGGCGGTTCCCGTGACTGTGATTGCCGGAATATGGATGGAAATGGCTCGGATCGTGATGGTTTGGGACTACAGTTTTACGGCATTGTGAGGCCCAAAGGGCTTCAAATGGCGGGAACTTTATTCTATCATCGCCTAATTACAGATAATCTTTCGGCCAAAGTTACCTACACCGTGGATGATTATTCTTCATCAAATATTGGGTTGGGGATATCTGCCAATGTAGGAAAACTCAATATGTACGTGGCTGCTGATAATCTTTTATGGTACGCCAATCTCGCCAAGGCAAAAAGCTTATCTTTACAGTTAGGCTTTAACATAATAATTGACGAAGAATGATGCGTATTCTATTTATATTTCTCTTTATATCCTCAGCTACCTTTTCGCAAACTTCCTTGAGCGATTACAACTTTGTGGTAGTGCCGGAACAATTCGAATTTTTAAAATCGAAGGACCAGTATCAAATGAATTCCATGGCGAAATTTTATTTTGAGAAAAGTGGTTTTAATGCCTATTTTACTGATAATGCACCAAAGGCCAATCGTTGTGATGGGCTATATGCCGATGTTGAAGAACTTGGGGCCATCTTTGGCACTAAGTTGCAGGTAGTTTTGAGGGATTGCTACGGAGAAGAAATTTATAGAAGCGAGGAAGGTAAGAGCAAGTATAAGGAATATGACAAAACCTATCAAGATGCGCTTCGAAAAGCATTTAAAAGTGTTGAAAGGCTTCACGTTAATCAAAAAGAGGTTGTGCTTTTGGAAGATACTTCCGTTGCCACAAAACCTGTAAAGGAATGGCTTGAAGACAAGGGACAGAATTCGGTAATTGTTCAGAGCAGTCAAACCAAAATATCTGGCACATCGAATAATTTTCCAATTGAGAAATTTTCAAATTATTCCAATGGAGGTAAAACTTTTTTACTCAGAAAAACACAAGGGGGTTATTCATTATATGAAGAATCTGCTGCTGCTCCGGACGGACTTCTTTTAAAGGGGAAAGTGATGGTGATTGACAATTTGGCAAAATATATGGATACTACTGGAAAGGTATATGATGCTACCTTTGATGCTTCTTCAAATTTGACCCTCAAGAATGAAACTTCAACAATGATTTTCCAAGCGGAAAATTAAAATTGATACTTATCCTTCCAAAGTTGTTTTAAATAATTCTTTAATGAGTTTTCCTTGGGATTGTTTCCGGGTTTATAAAAAGTAGTGCCTTTAATTTCCTCTGGTAAAAATTCATGCGGCACAAAATTTCCTTCATAATCGTGTGCATATTCGTATTCCTTGCCGTAACCAAGTTCTTTCATAAGTTTGGTGGGAGCGTTTCTAATGGATAATGGCACCGATAGATCACCCATTTGCCTAACAACTCTTTGGGCTTCGCCTATTGCTTTATAGGAAGCATTGCTTTTGGGTGAAGTAGCCAAATAGATGGCGCATTGGCTTAGAATTATTCGCGCCTCTGGATAACCAATAGTAGTCACGGCCTGAAATGTGCTGTTAGCTAGCACCAAGGCAGTGGGATTGGCAATCCCAATATCTTCCGAAGCGAGAATAACCATCCGCCGCGCAATAAATTTGATGTCTTCTCCGCCTTCTATCATTCGGGCCAGCCAATACACTGCGGCATTTGGATCGCTACCGCGCATAGACTTTATAAATGCCGAAACAATATCGTAGTGCTGTTCTCCCGATTTGTCATACAGTACCGTATTTTGCTGGACTTTTTGCATGACAAGATCGTTCGTAATAGTTACCGAATCCTTTTTTTCGGAAAGAATGACCAATTCCAAGATATTCAAAAGTTTTCTGGCATCGCCTCCGGAAAGACGGATAAGGGCTTCGGTTTCCTTTAAATCGACTTTCTTTTTAGATAAAATCTGATCGTCTTTGATAGCAGTTGTCAATAGATTTTCCAAGTCTTCCCTATTAAAAGCCTTCAACACATAAACCTGACAGCGGGACAATAATGCAGGAATAACTTCAAAACTTGGGTTTTCGGTTGTGGCGCCAATTAGTGTAATCCAGCCTTTTTCAACGGCACCTAACAGGGAATCCTGCTGCGATTTGCTAAAGCGATGTATTTCATCAATAAAAAGGATGGGATTTTTGGTAGTAAAAATATCGGTTTTTTTAGCCCTTTCTATTACCTCACGCACTGCAGCAACGCCACTATCAACAGCACTCAAGGTGTAAAAAGGCCGCCCACTTTCTGAAGCAATAATATTGGCAAGTGTGGTTTTGCCCGTTCCCGGTGGACCCCAAAATATCATCGAGGAAATCATGCCGGTTTTCAGTTGTGAGGTAAGGGTGCCATTAGGCCCCACCAAATGCTGTTGGCTTAAATATCCTTCAAGTGTTTTGGGACGAATTCTTTCTGCAAGGGGTGCGTTCATGGAAGGCAAAATTACAATTTAAAAAAAACGTTTTCACTGACAATTTATCATAAATTCAATTTTGGGTTGTTTTTTGTAAAACATTAATATGTCTGATTCGCAATCCTTAAATTTTAAACCTTCCGTTATTGGGTATCCATTACTTTTTGTAATGGCCATCTGGATTGTTTTTTGGATAGAATCCCGTTTTAGCCTTAATTTTAATTCCTTCGGAATATATCCCCGGAAGGTAGAAGGTTTACGGGGTATCCTTTTTGGGCCTTTAATTCACGGAAGCTTAAAACACATCTTCAATAACTCTGTTCCCTTGTTTGTGTTGAGTACGGCTCTATTCTATTTTTATCGCCCCATCCGGTGGAAAGTTATGCTCTATGGTTTGTTGCTAACTGGCATACTCACCTGGTTTATTGGACGGCCCTCCTTTCACATTGGTGCTAGTGGGATAGTGTATATGTTGGCTGCTTTTTTGTTCTTTAAAGGTATTTTTTCAAAACAATATCAACTGACAGCTATTTCCTTAATAGTTGTTTTTCTTTATGGCGGATTATTGTGGTATGTTTTCCCCGTAAACCCTGATATTTCTTGGGAAGGACATCTGTCGGGATTTTTTGTTGGATTTTTCTTTTCCCTGGTTTTTAAAGGACATACAGTTGAAAATAAAAAGTATGACTGGGAGCGGGAAGATTTTAAGCCCGAAGAGGATGCTTTTTTAAAACAATTTGATGAAAACGGCAATTTTATTGAAATCAAAAAAGAATTGCCCGCGGAGAAAGAGGCCCCGAAAGAAGGGCCGAGCAGAATAAAAATTGTCTACACCGTGAAAAGGCAGAACGAGAATAGAGAGTAGTACTATAAAGTTCGTTGACGCACACTTTCATACAGAAAAGCGCCACAGGCCACCGAAACATTTAGCGAGTTTATTTCGCCCAATACCGGGAGGGAAGCTTTTTTGTCAACCAATGCAAGTACTGAATTGGAAACTCCTTTTCCTTCGGAGCCCATTATCAAGGCCAAAGGGACAGTGAGGTCCAAAGAATAAATGGTATCTGGTGTTTTTTCAGTTGCGGCAACTGTGATAATGCCGGAGCCTTGTAAGTAAAAGATTGCATCTTTTATATGGTCCACTTTGCAAATGGGTATATTAAAGATGGCACCAGCCGATGTTTTAACAGTATCACCAGTTACCGGGGCTCCCCCAGATTTTTGGATAATCACTGCATCAACTCCAGTACATTCTGCAGTCCTCAATATTGCTCCAAAATTTCTAACGTCTGTAATTTGATCCAAAATAAGAAAAAGAGGAACTTTTTCAGAGGCAAGAGCTTTTTCAACCATAGACTCCAAGGAATGAAAAGCCACCGGTGATGTAAGGGCTACAATGCCTTGATGGTTGCCGCGAGTTAAACGATCCAGTTTTTCAAATGGAACAATATTTATGGTTACGTTTTTATTTTCCAGTTCTTTTTTTAGACCTTCAATTTTATCACTATCGATTCCCTTTTGAATAAAAACTTTATCAAAGATGATATTAGATGCCAAAGCTTCTTTTATGGGATATATTCCAAAAATGGTATTTTCTTTTGCGTTCATTGTGTGAAAAATGAATTGTTTTAAATATTAATTTAGTTTGTAAAGATATTGCATTACAGACTGTTTCTTTAAAATTATTATTTAAATAAAAAACACCCCTTAAAATTTAAGGAGTGTTTTTCAATAAATTGAATTCTAACTTTTAGAAGTAATGAATTAATTTCTAACTCTTACAGAAACAATACCACCAGATACTACATCGCCTTCTCCTTCAACGGCAAGGGCAAAATATTCTTCCCCTTCTATTGAATTATCAATACCGGTTACGGTAATTGAAGCTTCTCGTGTATTGGCAAGAAATGTTACAGTGGCATCAAAAGTATAGTTTTCTCTGGCTGTTGCTGGCTCACTTAAGGCCGGAACGTCTATAATATTGAATGTTCTATCCACATTAGAAAGGTCGGTCATAAAAAGATCTACCGTAGCGCTTTTTGTTCCTCCTTCAGGGATATTGTTTATAGCTCTTTCTTTAGTAATAAAACCTACTACATTTTTACGGTCTGTGTTGTAGTCATCATAACTTTCACAGGATACTGTAAAAATGGCAATGGCTAAAAGAGCAATTAGTATATTAACTTTTTTCATTTTGATAATTATTAAGATTATTAATACCCTGGATTTTGTACTAAGTTAGGATTTAAATCCAATGCTGTTTGGGATATAGGTAGTTGGAATTTTGGACTGCCTGCAGACAACGATTGTGCATCTGAAGGTGTTCCGCTTCCATCGGCCAAATCACCAAAACCTCCACGTTCAATTGAAAGTCCCCAACGTTTAATATCAAAGAACCTTTGAGATTCGAAAGCAAATTCCAATCTTCTCTCAAGACGGATGGCATCGCGAAGTGCTGTGCCAGTTTCGCCACTCGGTGGAGTAGTATATCTTTTTGTTCTAACTAAATCCAATGCGGTACGTGCTGCACCTTCATTTCCTAAATTAAATTGTGCTTCTGCTATATTTAGCTTTGCTTCAGCAGCACGGAATAATTTTATATCCACACGGCCTGGGGCTCCTCCCGGTTTAGCAAAAAGCTTTTTAATTGCGTTGAATTCCAATCTACTTGAACCAGATCCATTAGATGCCTGGAAAGTGTATGCATCCTTACGGATATCATCATCGGCATATAAAGTAAAAAGTTGGTAGGATACAACATATTCAGGAACTAAACTGGTAACGCCAAACTGGCTCCAAGTAACTCCTATGGAAAAATTCAAAGGAGGATTTTCAGAAAATGGGATATTAAATAATACTCCATCCTTACTAGTATCTTCCCAAACACCTACTACATTATTACGTGCAGCAACTGGAGTTGTTACTTGATTGGCTGCATTGATTGCATTTTGCCATTGACCCATATATAAATATACACGAGACAGTAATAAATTTACGGTTTCGGTATCAAAACGACCCTCCCCATTATCAGCGTTAATGTCAGCTCTAGCATCCAATAAATCTTGTACAATTTTTTCGTAAACTGCCCCAACTGTTTCCCTTGATGGTTCAATTAAAGGATCTGGTTCAGTAACATAAGCAATACCAAGGCTACCATTAGCATCTCCAGATTGTGTTGGAATCTTTGCAAAGAATGTAGCAAGATCCAAATGGCCTAATGCTCTTAGAGCTTTAGCTTCTGCAACTACATTTGTTTTATTTGCACCTTCAAAGGTTTCAGCGTTTGTAATTAACAAATTGGCTCTGTAAATCATTTGGTATGCACGTTCATATAATCCACCCATATTACCATCGGTAGAAGCTGCATATTGCCAATTGTGCATTGTTCTACGTGTTCCACGCCCTTTTTGAGCGAAGGTTACGTTATCAGACAAAACGTCTGGCGCATCTAACATTCCACCAGCATCAGATCCTCCGTAAAGAGGTCCCTTAGTTAAGGTTTGATATATACCACGGGCAGCGTTTTCAAAATCGGCAACGCTTGTATACGCGCTTTCATTTGCAAACTCATCAAATGGAATTTGATCTAGTTCACTATCACATGAAGAGAAACCTCCCACGATAAGAGCCAAAACAGCTATTTTATAAATTAATTTTTTCATTGTATCAATGTTTTTTAAATATTAGAAACTAACGTCAAGACCTATTTGGAATGACTTAACATTTGGGTAGCTATATAATGTAGCTTCTCCTGGTGCAACTGCATCGGCAAAAGCAATAGTCTCACCAGATGAAAGTCCAACTTCAGGATCTCCCCAGAATTTTGAAAATGTCAACAGGTTTTGTCCCTGTGCATAAAGCCTAAGCGAACTTATTGGGCTTTTTTCCAGTAGTGCACTTGGGAAAGTATAGGATAGGGTTACATTACGCATACGGATATAATCCCCTTTTTCCAACCATCTATCTGATATATCAATAGTAGCAGTTTCCTCAGTTGCGTAAATAGGGCTTGCCAAATGGGCATTGTCCCCAGGTTGTTGCCAGTAATCAAAAGCACCAACTGCCTGATTGGAAGTAATGTTTAGCCCATTTGATTCGCGATCAGAACGAACAAAGTTATTTATATAATTTCCTGCCTTAAATACAAAGTCAGTACGCAGACCAAATCCTTTATAATTAATATTTGAGAAGAATCCTCCTTCTTTATCGGCAATAGTTGATTTACCTTGAAAAACTCGGTTTTCACCTTCTGGCAAATCTGAAGCGAAATAAGTTCCACCGTCAGCACCACGGAAAAGTGATTTTCCTGTAGCAGGATCAATTCCAAGATATGGTATTAAATAATGTTCGTTAATTTTTCTTCCTTCACTATAGCGAATATTAAAAGCATTTGGAGTTACATCTTCTCCATCAGGTAACTCTACAATCTTTGTATCTAAGAAAATAATATTCCCTCCCAATGTCCAAGTAAAATCTGGTGAACGGAATATATCAGCCTGTAAAGAGATTTCAAGTCCTTTGTTTTCAATTTCACCAAGGTTTCCGGCGACACCTCTGTCTTCGTTAGGTAGCAAACCAATTATACCTGCCTCCCACGCTGTAGGGATTGTGAAAAGTAGATCCTTTGTATTTCGAATGAAATAGTCGGATACACCTCTAACGCGTTTATTGAACAAGTTAAATTCTAATCCTACGTTGGCAGTAGTTGTAGTTTCCCATTTCAAATTTGGGTTAGCCACATTGGCAGGAATTGTCGCTGAGCCTCCAGGATACGCATCGAAACCGACAGTTCCTTGAGACGCATATCTTGTAATACCATTTCTATTTCCTACAGAACCATAAGCTGCTCTAATTTTAAGATCATTAATGGCATCAACGCTAAAAAAGTCTTCTTTTGCGATGTTCCATCCAACACTACCACTATAGAAAGTACCGAACTGCTCATCTTTACCAAAGTTGGAAGACCCATCACGTCTAACTGACGCAGAAGCAAGGTATTTTTCTTTGTAATCATAATCAGCGAATAAACCGTAAGACACCAAGGTTAGCCTCGATCTGTTGGTGAAACCATCGTCCAGAGTACTAGCATTTGTTTGGGTAGATAATAGGGGTGATGGAAAACCAGTACTACGAACAAAAGTTCTATAAAACTGATTAGTGTTAAATTCATATAGCCCCAACACATTTAAATTATGATTGTTTGTATTCAAGTTATAATTTAAACGGTTACTTATTGTAAGGTCAAGTCTATCTTGTTGGTCATCAAATTTATTCCCAGTTGGGGAACCATTAAGGATTACATCAAGAACCCCACCTGGAAGTGAGTAACTTTCTCTTCTTATAAGCGTATGGTTTACCGAAGTATTAAATGCGTAACTCCAGTGCTTATTGAATTTTATCACAGCATCTACGCCCGCTAAAGTAGTATTGTCAATATCGGTGCTTTTTTCAGTTACAAGTGCTTGTCTTACAGGAAAACCTGTAGATGTTGGATTGTATACTGGGTCACCATTTTCATCAACCACAAGTACTCCGTCATCATCATATAAAAATTCAGTTTCATATTCGTTAACATCAAGCATATGACGGAACGGGTTTTGAGAGTTGTTTCTATCTCTTGGCTCGTCACTGGTAGATCTTGAATATCCTACATTCACTCCTAATGATAACCATTCTTTAGCGTCAAAATTGACATTCAAACGAGTACCTAGTCTTTCAAAACCATTAATCTTATCAATAATACCTGTATTTCGGTCATTGGATACAGAAAAATAATAATCTACTTTGTCAGCACCACCAGAAATAGCAACGCTGTTATTTTGGATTATACCTTCTTTCAAGACAAGGTCTTGCCAGTCAGTTTGATTATCTAAAAATACTTGACGCTCCGGAGAACCTGGCAATGTAGCCACGCCTGGAAGGTTTACAGCATCTGTAGTACCCAATGCGTACATTTCTTCTTCGTAACGGATTTTTTGAGCCGCGTTCATCATAGTAAAGTTTGGTTCAATTCGTGAAACTGTACCATAACGTGAACTAAAACGCACTATTGCATCTTTGTTTCTGTTACCATTTTTAGTAGTAATTACAACTACCCCGTTGGCTCCACGTGAACCATATCGAGCTGTTGTAGCGGCATCCTTTAGGATGGTAATGTTTTCAATATCCTCATTTGGGATATTGGCAAGATCTTGTTCCCTAATTGGAGCGCCATCCACAATATATAGTGGTGATGATGCACCGGCAACTAAAGATCCCGTACCACGGATACGAACAAAAGCTCCCTGTCCTGGTTTACCATTTGCAGCGGTCACCTGAACCCCTGCAGCCTTACCTTGCAGCATATTGTCTATACTGGTGGTAGGGGCCATTTGGGCAAGCTCTGAGGCTGAAATAGATACAACTGCAGAAGTTTGTACGGTTTGGTTTCGTGTAGAATAACCCGTTACAACTACTTCTTCCAGAGCTGAGCCTGGATTCAAAGTAACGTTAATACTGTTCTGGGCTCCTACTTTCACTTCCTTGGTGTCAAAACCTACATAACTATAGGTAAGCGTCTGGCCCACATTGGCAGATATGGAATAATTTCCATCAAAATCTGACTGTGTTCCATTACTGGTCCCCTTGATTATAACGTTTGCACCAGGCAATGGCAGACCTGTGTCGTCCGTCACCGTACCTGTAATAGTTTTTTGCTGCGCGAAGGTAAGCTGCACAACTAACGCTAATATAAGCGTTAAAATTCCACTAAACTTTGTTCTCATTTTATAAATTATTTGAATTAGCCAACGGCAAAAATCCTAATAAAAAGTTAATTACGCAAGTATTTACAGACAAACTTTATGTTTTATTTAGCACTATTGGGCGTTTTTGGCACGTATTGTTAAAATTTAGAAGAAACACTGATATGAATTTTAGTATTTGAAAAATTAAATCGCTGGCCTTGGATGTTTCCATTGGCGACATTGAATTTAAAAATCCCTGCCTTAGTCTGAAGCCCTAGTCCCAATCCAAAACTATAAAGTTTTTGTTTAAGCGAAAGGGTTTCGTTTTCAAAATATCCCAAGTCAATAATGCTATGCATATAGACTCCTTCGTTGAACTGATATCTGTATTCGGTATTCAAGACCGAGAATAAGGAGGCTTCGATACTATTCTCGTTAAATCCACGAATACTGTTAATGCCCCCAAAGCGGAACAGCTCATTTACCAAATACGTATCACTAAACAATACACTGGTTGTGTTTTGAAAGAAAAGAGAGTTTTTAAAATTCAAATTAAATATATGGTTCAATGCTGTTTCAAAACGCATTTGATTATCTGAACTGTCTATCTTATTTCGAGTGCCAATTCCTGCGTCCAAGGAGGCGAAAGTTTTTATAGGGAAGAGCTTTCTGTTTTGTGGTTTTATAAATGTTGCCCCAGCAATGAAAAATTTCGAGGTAAAATCTTCAATCGGTATACCAGCAATAGCCACGTCAAGTAGGTTGCTGGAATCATAACTTTTATACCCTATATAGGTAGTGGAAGTGGGGTTTATTTGGTAGGTCGCCCTAATTTGTTGTTCCGTGGTTATAAAAGTACTGTCGCGTTTGAAGATTTTCAATTCCCCGCTCAACCCAAAAGGGGTGGCAAACAAATAAGGAAGGGTTGCCTTTACCCTAAAATTTACCTGTTCCTGCCCATCGGCCTTATAATTGATGAGCAATTGCTCGCCGTAATTTAAGTTGTTGTTGAGTTCTAGATTTAAATATCCATTAAATTCAAGTTTTTGCGTATTCTCATCTGTTGCGAAGCCCAGGATGCCGTCGAAGAGATTGTTGTTTTGTTTTTCCAAATAGAAATATACCGTTGTGGAATCTTGCCTAAAAAGTGCTTCGGGTGGTTTAATGGCTGAGGCAAACCCTAGGCTGTTTACATTTTCACTTTGCTCCACCAATTTTTTTTGGTTGAAAAGTTTTCCTTTTTTTACTCCGGCATAATATTTTAGAAATGAACGCGGAAATTTTTCGTAGCCCTTAACTACAATAGAGTCTATAGTGCGTTGGGAGCCACTGTCCAAAAACAAGGTGGCGGTGAGCGCTTCTTTTTCGTCTTTTTCAATATCGGTGAGCCTTATTCGGGCAAACGCATTTCCGTTTTGGGTTTTGAGTGCGGTAAGTTTTCTAAGGGAAATGGGTATTGTTTCAAAGGGAAGAATAAAATAGTCGTTGGTTATTTCCGAGGATACCCGTTGCAGTTCTTTTTTGGTAAAATTGGTTTCGGAATAATACACTTTTATTTCATTGTATTTTTTTCCGAGTAAAAAATCTGCCACATAACTACTGTCGTTTTCTTTTTGAAGCTGGAGCAACTCACTTTCTATATAGCCCATTCGCTGCAGGGTTAGTAGTACGGTGTCCGTTTCTTTTTTTAAAGAAAGAAAATCCTTAAACCCAGTCTGAATTTTCAGGGAATCCATAAAAGTTTCTGAAAGAGGCTTTTCCGCCTTAATTGAAAGGGTAAGTTCCTGTGCTTTTATTCCGAAGAAAAAACAACTGTATATATTAAGGTATAGAAAAATGTAGAGGGAATATTTCAAATAGTGCAAAAATTAGCTGTGTAAACCTAACGCTTCAACTTGCCATTTCATATTTAAAATGAAAAAATAATGAAAGTAGGTTGAAAATTAATTCAGTATGGTTTGATTAATGAAAAAATATTTCTACATTTGCATCCCCTAAAAATAGGGGTGTTTTATTTTTAAACACTAATAATACATATTTTATATGCCAACAATTTCACAATTAGTACGTAAAGGAAGGACCAAAATAACCAAGAAGAGTAAATCGGTTGCTTTGGATTCGTGCCCACAACGTCGTGGTGTTTGTACGCGTGTATATACTACTACA
>JBBQQN010000004.1:0-59747 GCA_038215845.1 Flavobacteriales bacterium
TAGAAGTCTTAAAATAAATTTAATTGTCACATTTTTAACAATGTTATTTCAATGGTTTTAATTCGTTGTTCTTTACAACATGTGAGAGAACAATTTGAGTTTTACTTTCCCCATAAACTATTAACTGGTCTATAAAGGCCTCCAAATGCTTTTGGTTTTTAAGTACCACTTCCATGACAATATTTTCATTTCCCGTAATTCGGTAACAGTTTAAGACCTCATCGTAGGTTTTCACTATTTCAAGAAAGGGTTTTAATTTTCCCATAAAGGCCCGAAGTGTAATAATGGCTTTAAATTGATAACCTACCTCATATGGTGAAACCAAAGTAATATAGCCGCTAATGATTCCCCCGTCCTCCATTTTTTTTATTCTTTCGGAAACCGCTGGGGAACTGATGCCTACCTGTCTTCCAATTTCAGTATTAGGCTGGCGTGCATTTTTTTGAAGGCATTTTAAAATTTTCCAATTTAACAAATCGATACTCATCTTTAAAGTAATTTTAATAAAATAGATTATTATTAAAGCAAATATATGATTTTGCTTTAATATCTATATCTAAAAGTAATTGCTTGTGATTACATTTGAGTAATTAAAAATTAAAGGTCAAAAAATGTTGCCATCCCGTCAAAGTCATACTCCTTCTTCTGCCATTTATAACAAGGCACAGGAAATTTTTGATCTTTCCCGACAAATTTCTACTTATTTAGCTTATGATTTGGCTAATTTGCAAAGGAATGGAAAAGAAAACCCTCACATTTATTTCACTGGAGATATTGTGCAGCAATCTGTTTCTTTGGCGCCTCAAATTTTAAAAGCAGAAAGTCAATCCTTTTCCGAAGAAAAACACAGATATGCGGCTTCCGTTGTGCGGCTTTCCAATTTGCTTTATAAAAATTGTGAACGTTTAGAGCATGCAAATACCAATGGAAAGGAATTTCTTCAACTACTTCGGAAAGAAATTAAAAAATTCAGAAAGCTTCAGCGTACTTGGATGCTGACCCTATAGACCTTACTTTATTTATCCCACTACCGGAACATCTATTATAAATTTTGAAATAATTTTCACAATCTTCTAAATAAATATTCCGGAGCCAGAATTGTATTTTACATATTTCTTCGGTACTGTCCTCCCACCTCAAACAACGAATCGGTAATTTGGCCCAAGGAACAAACCTTGGTTGCCTCCATTAACTGTTCGAACATATTTTCGTTGTGGATTGCGGCATATTTTACTTTATCAAGGGCAACGGAAGCTTCTTTTGAATAAACTTTCTGCAAGTTGGCAAGAGTATCTATCTGCACCATTTTTTCCTCTTCGGTAGCACGAATAACTTCCGCAGGTAAAACTGTTGGCGAGCCTTGGCTGCTCAAAAACGTATTTACACCAATAATTGGAAATTCACCATTGTGCTTCAGAGTTTCGTAGTATAAGCTTTCCTCTTGGATTTTACTGCGCTGGTACATAGTTTCCATGGCGCCCAAAACACCACCCCGTTCGGTAATGCTGTCAAATTCTTTCAAAACAGCTTCCTCTACCAAATCGGTCAATTCTTCAATAATAAATGAACCCTGAATTGGGTTTTCATTTTTCGCAAGACCCAATTCTTTATTGATAATCAATTGAATTGCCATTGCCCTGCGAACGCTTTCTTCGGTCGGGGTTGTAATGGCTTCATCATAAGCATTGGTGTGAAGTGAATTACAGTTATCGTAAATAGCATACAATGCTTGAAGGGTGGTACGAATATCATTAAAATCGATTTCCTGTGCATGCAGGGAACGTCCCGAAGTCTGGATGTGATATTTCAGCATTTGTGCTCTGGAATTGGCACCGTATTTTTCTTTAAGTGCTTTTGACCAAATTTTACGTGCAACCCGGCCAATCACCGAATATTCTGGGTCGATTCCATTACTGAAGAAGAAGGAAAGGTTTGGACCGAACTCGTTAATGTCCATTCCCCTGCTTAAATAATACTCCACATAAGTGAAGCCATTGGAAAGTGTAAATGCCAATTGGGTAATAGGATTGGCACCCGCTTCGGCAATATGGTATCCACTAATGGAAACCGAATAAAAGTTTCTTACTTTTTTCTCAATAAAATATTCCTGAACATCGCCCATTAAGCGTAGGGCAAACTCCGTAGAAAAAATACAGGTATTTTGAGCCTGATCTTCTTTCAGAATATCTGCTTGCACCGTTCCGCGAACCTGTTGTAGAGTTTCAAATTTTATTTTATTGTAGACATCGGCAGGTAAAACTTGGTTACCCGTAACTCCCAAAAGCATCAAGCCCAATCCATTATTGGTTTTCGGTAGTTTGCCATGGTATTTTGGACGTTCAACTCCTACTTCTTTATAGATAGCAGCAATTTTTTTCTCGGTATCCTTTTCAAGATTGTTTTCCTTTATATATTTTTCACAATTTTGATCTATGGCGGCATTCATAAAAAAGCCCAAAAGCATAGGGGCTGGACCATTAATAGTCATACTCACCGAGGTTAGGGCGTGGCTTAAATCAAAACCAGAGTAGAGCTTTTTGGCATCATCAAGGCAACAGATTGAAACCCCCGCATTCCCTATTTTTCCATAAATATCTGGGCGATGATCTGGATCGTGCCCATAAAGCGTTACACTATCAAATGCGGTGGAAAGCCTTTTAGCGGGCAATCCCATACTTACGTAATGAAAACGACGATTGGTACGTTCGGGGCCACCTTCACCTGCAAACATACGGGCAGGGTCCTCCCCTGTCCTTTTAAAGGGATATAGGCCAGCAGTGAAAGGAAATTCACCCGGTACATTTTCCTGAAGTACCCAGCGAAGAATATCGCCCCATGCTTGGTATTTTGGAAGTGCAACTTTTGGAATCTGTGTATGGGAAAGGGATTCGGTATGTGTATCTATTTTTATTTCCTTTCCACGAACCTTGAAGGTGTAAACCGGGGATTTATATCGATTCACTTTTTCATCCCAACCTGTAATTACCTCCCAATTGTAAGGGTCCAAGTTCAATTTTACCCTATCAAATTCAGCTAATAAAAGTCTAACCAAATCACAGTTTTCATCATTGGTTTTTAAAGATTCAGAAACTATTCCAGCTTTGTCCAGTTCGGGCAAATATGTGGTAATTGATTCCAAGGTCTTAAAGATTCCATATAACTTTTGGGCAACTTCTGCTTGCTCTATCGCTTTTTTATCATATGACCTATTATTTTCAGAAATTTCAGAAAGATAGCGAGTACGAGCCGGGGGAATTACGAAAACCTTCTCTTCCATTTCTTCGGAAATCTTAAAATCACTTTTAAGATCTGCTCCTGTTTTTTCCACAATTTCATCCATCACGGCTTTGTACAACTTGTTCATTCCCGGATCATTGAATTGGGAGGCAATTGTTCCATAAACCGGAAGCTCGTCCTGTGGAGTTTCCCAAAGCATATGATTACGCACATATTGTTTTTTCACATCCCTCAGCGCATCCAAGGAACCACGTTTATCGAATTTGTTGATGGCTACAAGGTCTGCAAAATCCAGCATATCAATTTTTTCAAGTTGGGTTGCTGCACCAAACTCAGGTGTCATAACATATAGAGAAACGCTACTGTGGTCTAGAATTTCCGTATCGCTCTGCCCGATTCCGGAAGTTTCGAGAATAATAAGATCGTAAGCGGCGGCCTTTAAAACTTGAATGGCTTCCGCAACATATTTGGAAAGGGCAAGATTACTTTGTCTTGTTGCCAAGCTTCGCATATAAACCCGGGGGGAATTGATGGCATTCATACGTATTCTATCGCCAAGCAATGCACCTCCTGTTTTTCTTTTGGAAGGATCAACAGAAATAATCCCAAGCGTTTTTTCGGGGTAATCAATTAAAAATCTTCTTACAAGTTCATCGACCAAAGAAGATTTACCAGAACCTCCCGTACCTGTAATACCCAATACGGGAATGGTATTATTTTTATTACTTGTATGGATTTTCTTCAGAACATCTTCTGCTATGTCTGGGAAATTCTCAGCAGAGGAAATTATACGGCCAATTGCTCCTGGGGTTTTGGTTTTCAACTTCTCCAATTCTCCGTTAAGCGCATTGCCAATAGGGTAATCTGACTGTTCAACCAAATCGTTGATCATTCCTTGGAGGCCCATTTTCCGACCATCATCTGGGGTGTAAATGCGGGTAATCCCGTAATCCATCAACTCTTTTATTTCAGAGGGAAGAATAACGCCGCCCCCGCCGCCAAAAATTTTAATGTGCTCCGCGCCGCGTTCTTTAAGCAAATCATACATATATTTAAAATACTCATTGTGTCCTCCTTGATAGGAAGTAAGAGCTATAGCATTGGCGTCTTCTTGTATGGCGGTATTGACAACTTCCTCTACGCTTCGGTCATGGCCCAAATGAATAACTTCAACGCCAGTTGACTGAATAATACGTCGCATAATGTTAATAGCGGCATCATGGCCATCAAAAAGGGATGCTGCTGTTACGATTCGAACCTTATTATGAGGCTTATACGGTTTTATTTCTTTCATAAGTAGATATATACAGATATAATGGTTCGCAAATTTAGTGAAAACATAATGAACACAACGCCTTAGTCAACAACTCCTATCTTAAATATTTCAAAAAATAGTTGCGTTTTTTTAATAATTTTGTATATTGCATCATCAATATTAAACAATTAAAAATTTAACATTATGAAAAAAACTTACTTATTAGCACTTGCTCTGGGAGCATTTGTTTTTTCTGCAAACGCTCAATTTAGCGATGATTTTGAAAGTCATCCATTAGGTACACTACATGAAGGTCCATGGTCTAGCTGGAGTGGAATGGCAGGTCCAGAAGATGTAATCGTTTCTGATGAATATGCTTTTTCTGGTGGTCAATCTGGTCAAATTGCAGGTAGCACAACACAAGATTGTCTTTTATTATTAGGCAACAAAACAACAGGAAGTTATACTTTAAGCTTCCAAATGTACATTCCAGCAGGAAAATCTGGATATTATAATTTCCAAGGAACTACAGATGCTGATGGAAGTGCTTTTGGTACTCCTGATGCAGGTATTTTTAATTCTCCAAACTTAGTTTTCAATAACGTTCTAAGTGCAAGTGGCGCACCAGGTCTTGGTGGAGCTTACTTGAACGTGGATTCTGCTACTGCTGAGTATACTTGGGGATATCCAGAAGATCAATGGTTTCCAGTATCTATTGTTTATGATATAGATGGAGGTCTTTGGACAATGACAATAAATGGAAGTGAAATTCCTGCACAACCAATGGACGCTGAAAACGTTGTTGGAGGAATTGATTTTTATTCTTTTGACGCTAACAATGAATATTACGTAGATGATGTTGCTTTTGTTGACAATTCTGCTGGTGTAAATGATTTTTCAGCTGATGCTTTCAGTGTATATCCAAATCCAGTGAAAGACGTTTTAAACATTAGCTCAAAAGCTTCTGTAGACGCTATCACTGTTTATGATATCCTTGGTAAAGTTGTATATTCTGCTCAGCCAGGTACAATGTCTCCAACTATTAACATGAGTAGTTTTGCTTCTGGTGCATACCTTGTAAAAGTTGCAATTGGAAACGCTACTAAAACAATTCAAGTAATTAAATAAGGTTTTTTAAATACCTTTTGTTAAAGACCCTTCAAGTTGAAGGGTCTTTTTTTTATCTTTGATTTTTCAATTAAAATCCACTGCTATGCTCTTAAGAAAAATTGCACTCATTTGTTCCTTCTTCATTTTTTTCTCTTGTGCCGAGCTGCAACAAGTAGTGAACACCCTCCCAAACCAAACTGGAATTGGCATGGACCAAAACACAATTGCTAGCGGACTGCGTCAAGCGTTGGATATGGGCATAGACAAACAAGTTTCAAAGCTTACCCAACAGGATGGATTTTATAAAAATTCATTGGTTAAAATATTACTGCCACAAGAATTACAGAAGGTTGACCAAACCTTACGTGATATTGGACTGGGAAGCTTGGCCGATGAAGGTTTAAAAATGCTTAATCGTGCGGCCGAAGATGCCGTGAAAGAAGCTACCCCCATATTTGTAGCTGCGGTGAAAGATATTACATTTTCAGATGCAAAGAACATATTGCTGGGTCCAGACAACTCCGCCACCAATTATTTGGAACAGCGTACCACAAACGCATTATATTCTAAATTTAACCCTGTTATAAAAAATTCATTTTCAAAAGTTGGTGCAGACCAAATTTGGAATACCATAATCAACAAATATAATTCTGTTCCATTTGTAACAAAAGTGAATCCAGATCTAACAGACTATGTGACCCAAGAAGCATTGAGCGGAGTATATAAAATGATAAGTGTGGAAGAAAAGGATATCCGAAATAAAATTTCAGCGCGTACTACTCCTTTATTAAAACAAGTTTTTGCCTTACAGGACTAAACATTTGCCAAACTTTTAGCAAATTTACTACCTAATTTAATTTTTTTTATGATAGTATTAACCAAGCGTTAATACTACTATTTTTGTTTTCCTAGTATTTTTGCCTCAGTAAAGAATTAGGAAATGATTAATTTATTCAGAAAAAAAACAAAGGTTGAAAGGCTACAGGAACGCTATACATATTTGATGAAAAAATCCTATGATATTGCGCTTAGCGATCCTGAAAAAAGTGAAAAAGTACATAGTCAAGCCAATAAGCTATTCGAAGAAATCCAGTATCTTTCAATGCAGCACGGTTACGAATAATGCAGCATTATTAATGAAGGGTTTTAAAATAAGCAAATGCATCCTTCAACCGTGAGCCGTACCAGCTAAAATATTCCCCATCCACCAATTTTACCTCTTTATTTATTTTATCACTTAACTTTTTTGCATTTTCCAATTTGAAGGGAAATGGTTCAGTTGAAAGCAAAATCAATTCAGCTTCAGAAATTTTTTCTAAACTTATTTCTGGATAACGGGAATCAACATCAAACACAGTATTTTCGAAATGGTTTAAAGTAAGCAAGGAATTAATAAAAGTGTCTTTACCAGCAGCCATATAAGGATTCTTCCAAATAAGATAAATTACTTTTTTATATTTTTTCCCTTCCATAAATTTCAAAAAATTATGCTTGGCGAGATTAATTTCTGAAATTATTTCAAAAGCTCGGTCGGTTACTTTAAAAATTTCGCCCAAGCTCCCGATCATAATAATACTTTGCTCTATAGAATTTACGCCACTTACCCACACGGGAGCTATGGAAGATAATTGTTCCACCATCTCAGGTGTATTTTCTTCTTTATTACAAATTATAATATCGGGGTTTAACTGTTCAATTTTATCGTAATGTACTGTTTTGGTACCACCAACAACAGTTTTCTCTTTACGTAATTTTTTGGGGTGAACGCAAAATTTGGTAATTCCTACTAAATTTTCATGTAAGCCAAGAGCTACCAAAAGTTCGGTTTGGGATGGCACAAGTGATACAATACGGGAAGGGGTCTGGGAAAGATTTAGGGTTCTCTGTAATTGATCCTTAAATTCCATTTAGTATTTCTTTCATCTGCTGCTGCATATTTTTTGCTTGTTGCGAAGCAGCTTCCGCAAAGTCTTTGCCATTAGAGGTATAAATAATTCCTCGGGAAGAATTAATGAGCAATCCCACATCTTTTGTAATGCCATATTTGCATACCTCCTCTAAGTTCCCACCCTGAGCTCCCACTCCCGGAATCAAAAGAAAGCTATTTGGGACAATTTTTCGGATTTCCTTTAAAAATTCTGCCTTGGTTGCTCCTACCACATACATCAATCTGTTACTATTTTCCCATGACTTGGAAGTATTCAACACCACTTGATACATTTCCTGATTTTCAATTTTTTTTATTTGAAAATCGAAAGCACCTTCGTTAGATGTTAAGGCCAACAGAATGGCATGCTTGTTTTCAAATTTTAAAAATGGTTCTACGGAATCTTTTCCCATATAGGGAGCCACGGTAACCGCATCAAAGGCCAAATCCTCAAAGAAGGCTTTTGCATACATTGCTGAAGTATTTCCAATATCGCCACGTTTCGCATCAGCAATGGTGAAAATTTCAGGATAATGGTTATTTAAATATTGAATGGTTTTTTCCAAAGCTATCCATCCTTTTATTCCATAAGCTTCATAAAAGGCTGTATTGGGTTTATAGGCAACCGCATACTGGTGGGTTGCGTCTATAATAGATTTATTAAAGGCAAAGATGGGATCTTCTTCGTGCAATAAGTGTGAAGGAATTTTTTCCAAATCAACGTCCAATCCAACACACAGAAAGGATTTCTTTTTACGTATTTCTGAAATGAGCTGACTTGTTTCCATTATTAATTTTTAAAAACTTTCCCCGGTGGCTTTCAGTTTTTCTGTATTACTAACCAATTGCAATTCGTCAATAATTTCCTGAATATCGCCATTCATTATATTTCCAAGATTATAAAGCGTAAGGTTTATTCGATGGTCTGTAACCCGCCCTTGGGAATAGTTATAAGTTCTAATTTTAGCACTACGGTCACCACTGGTTACCATAGATCCACGTTTGAGTGCATCTTCGGCTTGTTTTTTTGCTAATTCAAGATCGTAAAGGCGTGATCTAAGTACTTTGAATGCTTTTTCCTTATTCTTATGTTGCGATTTTTGATCCTGACATTGCGCCACGAGTCCTGTGGGTATGTGCGTTAAACGCACCGCAGAATAGGTGGTGTTTACAGATTGTCCGCCGGGGCCTGAGGAACAAAAGAAATCTACCCTCACTTCTTTTGGGTTTATTTCAATATCAAATTCTTCCGCTTCCGGAAAAACCATTACCGTTGCGGCGCTTGTATGAACCCTTCCCTGGGTTTCGGTTTGCGGAACACGCTGTACGCGGTGTACACCAGCTTCAAATTTTAGGGTGCCATAAACATCTTCGCCTTCTATTTCAATCTGTATTTCCTTAAAACCACCACTGGTGCCTTCATTAAAATCTATCACATTGGTTTTCCAGCCTTTTCCCTCACAGTATTTGGTGTACATACGAAATAAATCTCCGGCAAAAATACTCGCTTCATCCCCACCTGTTCCCGCACGAATTTCCATAACGGCATTCTTGGTGTCCTCCGGGTCTTTGGGTATTAGTAGGAATTTTATTTCATCTTCCAATTTTGGCAGACGTTCTTTGGCCTCTTCCATCTGTAGTTTTGCCATTTCTACCATTTCGGCATCGCTTCCGTCAGAAATTATTTCTTCGGATTCGTTTATATTGTCTGTGAGCTCTAAGTATTCGAAACGCTTTTCCATCAAAATACGAAGATCTTTATACTCTTTGTTTAACTGTATATAACGCTTTTGATCGCTCATTATATCCGGTTGGATTATAAGATCGCTTACTTCGTCAAAACGTTGTTTTATTATTTGAAGTCTTTCTAACATATAGGTTTAATAATGGGTGCAAATTTACAATTTTTAGACGAAATAAAATCTGGGAAGACAGGATTCAAAAAGAATTAATAATTGAATTCCCCAAACTCTGATTTGATGGTAAGTTTTTTGTTTTCTGAAGCTTCCACCCTACCCACTATTTTTGCATCCACCTTAAAGGATTTTGAAATTTTTATAATTTCATCCGCAATTTCCTGCGGTAAGTAGAGTTCCATACGGTGCCCCATATTGAACACTTGGTACATTTCCTTCCAATCGGTTTGACTTTCTTCCTGAATGAGATTAAAAAGTGGCGGCAACCCGAACATATTATCTTTAATGATGTGAAGATTTTCAACAAAATGTAGAATCTTTGTTTGACCACCTCCACTGCAGTGTACCATTCCATGAATTTCTTCATTGGTGTATTTTGAAAGAATTTCCTTAATTATGGGCGCATAGGTACGGGTTGGTGAAAGCACTAACTTTCCAGCATTTATTGGGCTATTTTCCACAGCGTCCAAAAGTTTTTTCGAACCCGCATAAACAAGTTCCCCGGGTACTAATGCATCAAAACTTTCGGGATATTTTTTTGTCAAGTATTTTTCAAAAACATCATGCCGGGCAGATGTAAGACCATTACTTCCCATGCCTCCATTGTATTCATTTTCATACACTGATTGTCCAAAGGAAGCCAAGCCAACAATTACATCTCCTGCTTTTATGTTTGCATTGTCTATAACCTTGCTTCGCTTAATTCGAGCAGTGACCGTAGAATCCACAATTATTGTTCTTACCAAATCGCCCACATCAGCGGTTTCTCCTCCAGTGGAATGTATTTCAACATTATGTTTTTTTAAGTCTTCAATCAATTCTTCCGTGCCATTAATTATTGCCGAAATGACTTCGCCCGGAATAAGATTTTTATTACGGCCAATAGTGGAGGAAAGCATTATATTATCTACAGCACCCACACACAGCAGATCATCAATATTCATTATCAGCGCATCCTGCGCTATCCCTCTCCAAACTGATAAATCTCCAGTTTCTTTCCAATACATGTAAGCAAGTGAAGATTTTGTGCCGGCGCCATCCGCATGCATTACCAAACAGAATTCGTCATCCCCAGTAAGGTAATCTGGAACAATTTTACAAAAGGCCTTTGGAAACAATCCTTTGTCCACATTTTTAATGGCGTTATGCACATCTTCTTTACCAGCTGAAACGCCTCTCTGCGCATATCTTTTAGAAATTTCCTTACTCATGGGTTTATATTTGGCAACAAAAGTACGGATTAAAAAAAAGCCCACAAAGGTGGGCTTTTTAGTTATTTATAAATTTATGTTTTTTATTCAAAGTCAGGCATAAAGGCATTAGAGAACAATTCTTCCCTTGTATCCTGCTGCTCGTCGATTATTAAGGATAATACATTCCTTTGTGAATTACCGTCATTTGAAGTATTTGTAAATATTACAGAGGCCTCATTGGGCGAAAAAATAGGTTCAAGATCATTGGTCCCTGGTGCTTTGTCTCCAGAAATCTCTCTTGAGGTGTTTGAAACCAAATCATATAAAAATATTTTACTGTTCAATCTTCTGTAAGATGAACTCTGAAATTCATCAGTATCGTATGAATAAATCAACTTCTGATTTGTAACAGACAGATTTAAACCGCTTGCAGCACCCATTGCACCAGTCAAAACTGTATTTTGAACTACCCCCGAGAAATTAATAGTATAAATTGACACATTATAACCGCTAATATCATTGGTTTTTAAAGCAATAAGATTGCCATTTACATCAACTTCAGAAATAAGAGAACCGTCCAATGTTTGGTAAACTTGTTTAATACCTTGCCCCGTAGTTCTTATACTGTATAACTTATCAAATCTTGGGAAATAAATTAGGTCTGACCCCTCCGGCCAAGAAATATTAATTTCGTTAAAATTAAACCCATTAGGGTTAATGGAAGATGTTACTTTCTTCTTTTCTGTTCCGTCAAGATTCATGGTGAAAATATCCACCTGCGCACCGGTTGTTTGCAAATATGCTATTTTATTGGCGGCAACATTTCTTCTCGGCCTAAAACTGTTAGTGGATTCAAGGGTAAGCTGAAATTCATTTCCTTCTTCATCAGAAGAAAAAATGACGTTATTACCATTAATATTTCTCACAAAAAGATAGCGGTTTCCGGTAGGGGAAGCTATAACGCTAAATGTCTTTACCGAACTCAATACCGGTTCATTTACATCATCATCCGCGGTTACTTGCCAAAAGTATTTCGTTCCAAGTATTAAAGGAGAAAAAGTATAGGTTGTATCCGTAATATTTTCAAACAATTCTACGTCCTGATTTTTATCATTTCGCAGTTCAAGACTATAGGTTAGATCGTCCCCATCAGGGTCTGATGCACTCCAAACAAAAGTAACTGACGTGCTATCCACCGTGCCGTTGTCCTCCGGTGAAATTAATATTGGTGTGGTAGGGGGTTTGTTATTAAACGATGCTTTTTTCAATTCAAAAACCACGTTGGAAGTGTTTCCGTTAATAACACTAGTAGCCTCAAAGGCAGCCTGATAATCATTCAATTCTGCTTGAACTGAATATTCACCCACACTGATCTGTTGAATTACAAATTCACCATTTTCATTTGTAAAAACAGTAGTTGAAGCCGGAGCAGTAGTTATTTTTACATTGGATAGCGGTTTATTGTCTCCAGAACTAACCACGGTTCCTTTTAAAGTGCCAAAACCGGTCTCATCAATTCCATCCTCCGAACAGGATATCGTCATTGATAAAACAATGCTGCACAATAATATAGTTATAATATTTTTCATGTGTTTATAATTTTCGTTTCCAAAACAAGGGAATCTTCATAAAAAAAAATCTTTCGCGCAATTTAAAATTAACCTTAGGAGGTTCATTACTCCTCAATTATTTCAGGTTTGGTAATAATTTCTTCACTTGCCTTCCGTCCGAAGTAATAGTTGAGGCCAATTCCAAAATTATAAAAATAATCATCCCGTTTTCCCGTAATTTGTAAATCCAGTTCATCACTGAATGTGAAATTACTTTCGGCGAAGGCCTTTATGCCTATTCTATTAGATACAAGATACAAAAGCCCAACCCCTCCCTGGAATTTTAATACAGGATTTATTTTTTTTGTTGCATTTTTCCTTTCGTCTAGGTCGAATAAATAACCTGCTCCACCATATAAATATGGGGTAAATTTTTCATAAGGAAGAATAAAGATTTCGGCATTTATGGAGGTGGCAAAAAATTGTTTTGTGAATGTTTTCCCTCCTTCAAGATCCAAATAGGATCCATCTATGGATAATTTCAAGTTATCCGTTAATTTTCGGGAATATCCAAGGCCAAGGCCATAGCCAAAGCGTTTTTTTGAATAATCACCGTTTAGTAGGGGAACACCTCCCATTATAGAGAAAACATTCGTAAAGTCCTGTGGTACCTGCTCCCTATTATAAAGAAGCGTGGATTCATCCGCCCTCTTTTCTTCAAGATATTCTTCAACCAACTCTTTATTGGTTTGCTCGCCATCTTTGGTGCTCCACAATTTATCTTTAATACCTTCAATTATCAATGACTCTACGGCCTTTTCTATGGCGTCTTTCATTGCCAATTGCACCGGTTCATTTTTGGTGAAACCCGTTTCAACTTCAAGAAGCCTTTGAAAATTAACATAACGAAACAAACTAGCATCGACAGCCTGTGATAAGATTGTTTTTGATACATACACAGTTTTAAGCACTTTCCCATTTGAAGTGGAAACTGCCCTTAAATAAACTGTGATACGGTCTTCTCTATATTGAGTAGATCCTCCTATCCCAAAATAACGCGCGCCGAGACCCCCAGTTATAATATTGGAATCGTATGAAATTACCCCCCCTTCTAAAAGTATACCGGCATACAATAGGGGGGGAAGTGCGGGCTCGTTCGGGTTATTGTTTTTTCTGTATTCCTCCCGAGTAGTGCGAATTATATTTCTTTCATTGAGCAGATTGCCAATATTTTCTCGTTCAATGGGAGTGAACCATTTTGAGTCTTCCAAAGCTTTTATAAGTATAGTGGTGGCACCCTGTGAGACCGCTGTACTGAAAGAACTTCCGTTTTCAACACTTTTATACTGCCCAGTCTGGTCTTTAAAATTGTATACCCCAACTACCACTGGTTCTATGGGTAATGGAAAGTTTTTTAAAATTTTGCTTCTCGGGGTAACTTCACCAGTCCTGGCTTCTTGTTGATGAACTGGTTGGTTAAAGTAGGTGCCACAACCTGTTAAAAGTAAGCATAGAGCAATAGCAGCGCATGGTTTTTTAATAGAAATCATTCTATAGGGTTAGGGGTTTGGGACTATTATTTGTGTTTCCTCTCCAGTTGAAGTGTCTAAAATATTGATTACCAAACCTTCGGCAGAATCAAAAATCTCCAAAGATAATGTTCCAAAATTATAGGTTCCAGGAGTTAGACCATCTCCTAACTGTTGTGAAAAAAGTATCCTGGAGAGCTGTCCTAAAATTTGCCTGTTTAAATTTTCTGAAAACTGTTCTAATCCAGAAGAGTCTGAAGTTAAGCTTGGATCTTTGAAGGAGTTTTGCGCATTTGCGGAACTCAAAAGTTGTTGGTAATTAAAAGTATCCCCACCAAAGTTGGGATTTACCGGCTTATAAACCATTTGTTGACCAAAAGAAACAAATGAGAATAAAGTTACAGTTATAATTATTATCCATTTCATATTTCAAATTTAATACTTTTTAACGTAATTTCTATTATTCCTTAACTGCTGAAAATAAATACTCGTTTGTTTTATTGCCAAATCTACCATTTGTTCAATATAATCTGAACGAGGATTTAGAATAAATTGAAATATTACATCATTCTCAACCTTAACCTCTATTCTAGTACTGTTGCCAAGGGCAATGGCCTCATTTATTTCAACAATTTTTTCACCGTTAATATTGTCATTATTATAGCGCTGTGTATATGATCTATAAAAATCCCTACCGGGCTTTGTCTTTGTATTTTCTACTACAAGTCCTTTTAAAAAAACACCATCGGCACCACTATGGGTTGCATCTTCTGAAATTTCGTTTTTCTCAAGGATTGTTTCTTTTATTAAATTATTGTTTTCTTTAAGTTCATCGCCTTCAAGATCATTTAGCACAATTCTATCCTTTCCCACAATATTATCATTTGTATCATAAATAAGTAACAAAATAATTATGCGGTCTTTATCTTCGGCATTGATAGTGATTTTAGAAAGGGTTGATTTTTGGGAGGGTTCCAAAACGAAGCGTCCATCTTGTTGGTTATTACTGATATTGGAAGTGTTTGGATTATTTTTTATAACAGAAAACTCGTAATATAAGGAGGCATTGCTTTCCGTTTTGTTGGTGGCAAAGCCTGTAATTTCCATAAATTCACCTTTTGATTCCAAAGCTATTTTGGCCTCAATTTGAGCATTGTATATTTGGGCTGTAGTTAAAAAAGGGAGAGACAGCAAAGTGAAAAAAATTATTGATTTTTTTATTTTTTCCATCTGCATTTTCAATTTGTAATTAAAGATATGTAGGCTGTATAATTTAATGGAATTTCCTATAATTCACACATTAATTTTGGCGTAAAGAGTAAATTTTAATATTAATTAAAGGCCCTGATGATCACAGATTGTGTTTGCCCTTGCATTGTAACTTTTAAATCTTCGGTAATGGAATTTCCTCCATACCAAATTAAATTTTGGTTATTTCCATTTTGAAGTAACTCTATATTATGTTGATTGGCTGAATTACTGAAATCAGTAAAACTATGATTGTTTCCGTTTTGTATTACTTTTTCGTCAATAGTGTTAGCAGTGATATTTAAATAAATATCATTATTATCTCCTTTTTGGACAAGTGAAAGTTTACTTTGATTTGATTTTGTATTTACCACAGATACATTGTTTTCACCTAACTGGGTAATAAATACAGCATTCTCATTTGAAACACTATTTTTGAAAGTGTTCTGTTGAAGAAGAAAACTGTTTTCTACACCTTTTTTTTGAAACCCTTTCAAAATAGTTTCTGAATTTTCAGAAATATATGTTTGGGAGCTAACTGATGTTGCGATTGCAATTGTTAAACCCAATAGAAGAATCTTCGCTTTCATGTTTAAGTATTTTAATACCAATAAATTTACAACTTTATATTTAAATTGTTGTCACATATTTGCCCCATCATTGCAGATGCACACAAAAGTGCAATTGCGCATATTATTAATTGTTTCAAAATGATTTCTATAGTAGATATAATTATGTAGTTTATAAATTAGGTCTCGCATCATAGAGATACGAGACCTAAAATATTTATTACTAATATTAGTTATTCTGAGTTACGGTCGCTGTATTACCGTTACCCAATTGGTATACATCGCTTGCATGATTAAATCCACTTTGATCAACCATACTCGTGTTGTTATTTCCAATAGTTAAAACAATACTCTCATGACTATTACCAAATTGACTAACAGTATTTGTGTTACTGTTACCTCTTTGATCTACATCAGAATCATTGTAATTTCCACATTGAACCACATCAGAATTGTTTCTGTTTCCAGTTTGATAAGTATCACTATCGTTCCAATCCCCTATTTGATTAGAAGTAGCATCATTTCTATCACCTACTTGCTCATTGTGAGCGTAGTTGTCATCACCATTTTGATCTATAGATGCATTGTTACGGTTACCAACTTGGTAGTTGCCGAAATATCCTCCATTTGCCATGTTGCGGTCACCAACTTGATCTATAGAAGCTGTGTTGCCATTACCATATTGGCCAGATCCTGCATTGTTATCATCGCCTAAAGATCTACTGGTCGCAGTGTTATTATCTCCAAACTGACGAATACCCCAAGTTAAAGATGTACCACCACCTAAGTTACGGTTACCATCTTGATAAGAGTCTGCCGAGTTATTGTTACCTTCTTGAGTAGTCTTAAATTGGTTGTCAAAACCAAATTGTTCGGTGTGGTCGTAGTTTCTATTTCCATATTGTTGAACCATTGCGTCATTGCTTATACCATCTTGGCGTATACCCCAAACTCCTCCATTTGTAACGTTTCCATTACCTATCTGCTCAATAACAGCGGAGTTGCCAAGACCTTCCTGACTTGTTCCGGTATTGTTATTGTTACCTATAGAAGTAGTACTAGACGAGTTCAAAGAACCTATTTGACGGGTTCCCCATATTAGAAAATCACCACCACCCTGGTTATTATTACCCTCTTGAAGAACATAAGAGGTGTTACCGATTCCATTTTGGGTAGTTAAATAGTCGTTACGATTCCCATCTTGTGTAATATCCGAATCGTTAGCAAGACCTGACTGATCTACGGTAGCATCATTATTGTTACCATTCTGACCTAAATCAGAATCGTTCAAAATTCCATATTGATCAACAGTTGAAACGTTGCCGCTACCTACTTGACCAACTGTACTTGAGTTTTGTGCAAACATTAAAGTCCCACACATTAGCGCTGCTGCGCTGAGCATTAATTTTCTCATAATTTAAAAATTTTAAAGATTAATATATTTGGTTAAAAAATATTCAATTTTAAAAACGAATCTTAAACTCGCATTAATAATTCCTTTATCAGGAATCTTTCAAAAAATGGGTGGGGAAAATTGTAAATTATTTTACTTAACCATATCAAAATGATTTGGACTTTGTAAAATGGGGAATAGGTTTGTAAGTCTATTATATATTGAGGAGTAAGTAATAATTGAAATTCTTTTCTCTCAATTATTACAATTCAAATATCGCAAAAAAATTAGTAAAAAAAACTACTTGTAAGATAACAAGGTGGTAGGCAAGACAATGTCGTAAGTTTTATCCTACTAAAGTTTTTGTTATTAACGATGTAATAAAAAATAAATCGGTCAAAGGACATTAAAACTGACTAAAGCCTTGAATGTTAAAATTTTGTTAATATTTTAAAAGGTAGGAAATTTAGGGGTTTAGCAAAAAAGTAATTATACGTCTAAAAATTAATAAGTTATACATGTATCTGACTACATATTGCATTCGTTATCCTAAACCTGCCGTCACAATTCCTTTTTTAAACCTTTTAAAAAAATGTGGGGAGAATTGTAAATTATTCCTGACTGTCCATATCAAAAAATGATCTGAACTTTTCACTATTGGTGAGTAAATAACAATTGATGTTTTTTTGTTTCCATTATTACATATTAAATATCATGATAATATTAATCGGCGTTGCTCAGAGTAAAATTTATTAATGGCTGTCAACTATTTAGGGTGAGTTTATCCTACTAGAAAAAAAATTAATTAAGGTTTTAATTAAAATAAATCGGTCAAAAAAAAGATAAAAAGGATAAAAATTCAAAATGTTAATTTTTGTTGAAAAACATTTGCTACTCTTATTAAAAAAGAATCCCTAAGGATATTATAAAATTCTAGTTCTAATGCTGAAATTTATATTACTTATTCCAAACATCAAAAAAAAACCGATAACATAAGTTACCGGTCTTTTAATTACTTAACAATTAAGTTTGATTATTTTGTGAACAAGAGTTCCCGGTATTTAGTAAGGGGCCAAAGCTCGTCGTCCACCAGTAGCTCAAGTTTATCGCAATGGTAACGGATTATCTCAAAAAAAGGTTTCACGTCATCACAATAGGCAAAAGCTTTTGTTTCTGCATCTTCTATTTTATTTGCTTTCTTTCGCGCATCTATCATATCTGTTATTCCCTTGTTTATTTTAGCAATGTGCTCGCTTATTTGCTCAATAAGGAGCATCTGTTCCCCGGAAAGTTTTTTGAAACCAGATCCATAAATATTCTTTAAGCCTTGAACATTTTCAATTAAAATATTTTGGTAACGTATTGCCGTAGGAATAACATGGTTGCGGGCAATATCACCAAGAATTCGGCCTTCAATCTGGATACGAAGGGCATAATCCTCCACTTCAATTTCATGGCGGGCTTCCAGCTCCACTTTGCTCATAATTCCCAATTCCTCAAAAAGAGCGATTGCCTTTTTTGAAACTTTTGCCTTTAGAGCTTCCGGTGTTGTTTTATGATTGCTGAGTCCACGTTTTTTCGCTTCTTTTTCCCAAGCGTCCCCATAACCATCACCTTCAAAACGTATGCGTTTACTATCTTTTATATATTCCCTAAGAACATTAAAGATGGCATCATCCTTCTTCATCTTCTTATCTTTGATGAGGGCGTCAACTTTCACTTTAAAATCAATCAATTGTTTTGCCACAATTGCATTCAAAACTGTCATCGGGTTGGCACAATTTGCGGAGGAGCCCACAGCTCGAAATTCAAATTTATTACCAGTAAAGGCAAAAGGAGAAGTTCGGTTACGGTCTGTATTATCCAACAAAATTTCAGGAATTTTGCCTACCACATTCAGTTTAAGATCTGTTTTTTCCTGGGGTGAAAGTTTTCCGTTAGTAACCTTTTCAAGCTCATCCAAAACTTGTGTCAATTGTGAACCAATAAATGCCGAAATGATTGCCGGTGGGGCTTCGTTTGCGCCCAAACGATGATCATTACTTGCACTTGCAATCGAGGCACGAAGCAAATCCTCATAATCATTAACCGCTTTTAATGTATTGATGAAGAAAGTTAAAAACTGTAGGTTTTTCATCGGAGTACTTCCCGGACCCAAAAGGTTTACACCCGTATTTGTAGCCAAAGACCAATTGTTGTGTTTCCCACTCCCATTTACACCCGCAAAAGGTTTTTCATGGAACAATACCTTAAAATTGTGTTTTAGTGCAACTTTGTCCATCAAATCCATCAATAATGAATTGTGGTCCACGGCAAGGTTTGTTTCCTCAAAAATTGGGGCCAGTTCAAATTGGTTTGGCGCCACTTCATTATGCCTTGTCTTTACAGGAATTCCTAATAACATACATTCGGTTTCCAAATGACGCATAAAATTAAGGACACGCGCAGGAATAGATCCAAAATAATGGTCATCCAATTGCTGTCCTTTTGCCGAAGAATGCCCTAATAAAGTCCTTCCAGACAACGCAATATCGGGTCGTGAAGCTGCCAAGGCACTGTCTATAAGAAAGTATTCCTGCTCCCATCCAAGTGTAGCACTTACCTTGGTTACATTTTTATCAAAATATTTTGCTACTGCCGTCGCTGCGTTGTCTATAGATTGGAGAGCCCGCAACAAAGGGGTTTTATAATCCAGTGCTTCGCCGGTATAGGCCACAAATACTGTAGGTATACAAAGCGTGGTGCCATATACATAGGCGGGCGAAGTAGGATCCCAAGCGGTATATCCACGTGCTTCAAAAGTATTTCTAATTCCACCATTCGGGAAACTTGACGCATCCGGTTCCTGCTGCACCAATTGGCCTCCTCCAAATTTTTCAATAGCCTGCCCATTCTCCATTGTTTCAAAAAAAGCATCGTGCTTTTCCGCAGTAGCGCCAGTTAATGGCTGAAACCAGTGTGTGTAGTGTGTTGCTCCCTTGGCTATGGCCCATTCTTTCATCCCAGTGGAAATATGGTCAGCAATGTGGCGTTCAATTTTGGAACCATTTTCAATGGCATCCATAACACTTTTAAAAGAGTCCTTAGTAAGGTACTGTCTCATAGCGCCTTCATTGAAAACATTTTTTCCGAATATTTCGGAACGTCTTAATGGTTCGTCTACTGGAACCGGAATCCTCTTATAGGTTTCCTTAATGGCATGAAATCGTAAAGTGGGCATAATTATTATTTTATGGTTCGACAGCGCAAAAGTATATAATTCAGCAATACACCCCTTATTTTTTGTATTAAATTTATCAAAATAAGATTAAATTTATTAACACACCCCTATTAATTTTGGGGGTGTATTTAAATAAATAATTATTTCAATATAGTGAACCCTATAAATATTGCGTACGCCACAACCAGTACGATGCCTCTTTTTCTTCCCAATTGATACTGCTTGGGAAGAAATGCCAATGGAATAAGAACCAAAGAAAAACCTATCATCCAAAAAATGTCATTGGAAAGCACCTCTTTACTTTTAACAGCAATGGGTTGAATAATGGCCGTAATACCCAATACTGAGGAAATATTAAATATATTGGAGCCTATAAGGTTTCCCAGCGAAATGGCCTTTTCCTTTTTAAGTGCAGCAATTACCGAAGCTGCGAGTTCTGGAATGCTTGTCCCAACGGCAATCATCGTAATGGCAATCACTCTTTCCGTTACTCCAAAATCCTCTGCCAAGGCCACAGCCCCACCAACCAAGAATTCACTACCGGCATAGAGCGAAACTGCACCTATGAGCAACCAAACAACAACCTTAAAATTTGAAGCCTTGGACAAACCCTCATCAATATCGTCATCAAGAGGTTTTGTTTCCCGCTCTTTTTTTGCTTTCTTTATTAATACCCATAAATAAACCACTAGCATAAGGAGTAAAGCCACCCCTTCTGTCCGGCTTATTACCATTCCACTTTTAAGAATAAAATAAAGGCCAATGGAAAGAAGCATCATTATTGGCCAGTTGAGCTTGTAGAAATCCCTGTCTATTGCCAAGGGCGAAATTATTGCAGTTATACCCAGGACCAAACCAATATTGGCGATGTTGGAACCTATTACGTTTCCCAAGGCAATATCAGAAAATCCGTTAAGGGCGGCTTGTAAACTCACTAAAAGTTCGGGAGCGGAAGTGGCGAAAGAGACCACCGTAAGCCCAATTATCATTTTTGAAAGATGAAGTTTAAAAGAAAGCGCTACAGAAGAACGAACCAAAAATTCCCCTCCCACAACCAATAAAACCAATCCTAAAAAAACGTATATATAATCCATAAAATTTTCTAAAGATTGCGAAGATAATAAATGCTTAAAGGAATTTTCAACTATCTTTAAGTTTATGAAAAAGAAATTCTTTCAATTTTTAGGAAAAGTAAACAAAAAAATTCTGCCCAATTTCACAAAGGAAAAAGTAGATTTGGCAAAGGCTTCCAAATTACAAATGGCCATTTTTGCGTATAAATTATGGGTGACCAAAAATTCACTTGATTAATATTTCAGCAAAGATTTCAGTGGACGGTTTTTCAATTTTTGACTTCCGTTTAAAAATTTCAGTTCAATCAAAAAATTGCATTGTATAATTTTTCCCCCCAAACTTTCAATTAAATTGCACGCAGCCCTTGCTGTTCCGCCAGTAGCCAACACATCGTCGTGTAGCAAAACCCGCTCCCCTTTCAATATTGCGTCCTCATGTATTTCCAGCGAATCCATTCCGTATTCCAATAAATACGGTTCTTTAACAGTATTAAAGGGAAGTTTGCCCGGCTTGCGTATTGGGACAAAACCGGCATTCAACTTTTGGGCCAACAGCATCCCGAAAAAAAAACCTCGCGATTCAATGCCTACTACCTTATCGATTTTCTCATCGCCTACCATTTCGATAAGTTTTTGCAAACACAGTTCATAAGCATCTTTATTTCCCAACAACGGGGTTATATCCTTAAAATGGATTCCTGCTTTTGGAAAATCTTCTATTCCCCGTATATATTTTTTAATTTCCTGCATCTTTATTTCTTACCGTCATTTTTATGGGACTTATTGTCCGGATCCCAGTTTTTATCCTTTTTGGGTGTTTTTTCTTCTTCTTCAGAATTTATTTTTTCGTCCAGTCCCCTGTTGTTCTGCCTTTTCTGTTCTTGTTTTTTCATCGCAATATTTTATGGAATTCTAAGATAGAATTATTTAAAAGAAAAAGTATTTCAAAAAAGTTAAACTATTTGTCCTAATTTGAAGGGACCAAAAGATAAATTTATTTTTTGAAGTTATAATTTGTCTTGCAAATTAAAAAGAAATATATTTGCACCCGCTTAGGCGAAATTACAAATGGCCTTGTGGCGCAACTGAATAGCGCACCTGATTACGGCTCAGGAGGTTCCAGGTTTGAATCCTGGCAAGGTCACGAAAAGCTTTATCAAAACCACGCAAATCCTTTGATTTTCGTGGTTTTGTGATTTTAATGGATTTATTTAATTTGGTCTTAAATGGTAGCTCAATATAATAAATGGAAGCTTTATCTGTACTTTTGAGTATATTCTTTTAGTTACAATTATGAAAAAGTTGTCCGCGGTTCCAGCTCAAATTCAACATGTCATGAGTTTTCAAGACCTAGTCGCTACCCCTTTTCAAGGAGACATTAATGCAATGTGTTGGGATCGAACATTGAAAGGTGATTTTTCGGAGATTGCTAACAAGTTGGCCTGCAATGGAAATATGGCAACAATTAACCCATTGGAACTGCAGGAACTTCAATTGAGTGAACAAGGAAACCAAGCTCGTGAGCTACTGCTAAAGGACTTGAAATTATTGGAATCTCATGGCGCAGCGCCCATTCTAAATGTAATCAATAATTATGAACGTGATGAGGACTTTCCGTTATTCCCTACTGATGTTTATTCGTTTCATGTAGATCGGTCTCCCGTACCAACGGATACCTTTTTATGCACCTATTATGGCGCAGCAAGTGAAATTATACCAAATGCACAAGCCATTCAAAAAATACTTGTTCCCGAAATACGTGCTGAACTTAAAAAACTCTATAAAGGAGAAGAAGACACAGGTTTCGAACACTTTTTAAGTGAATATTTTTTTGACTTACATTATGTATCAAAGCCCAATGCACTGTCCATCAATTTAGGGATTGGCAACTTATGGCGTTTGGCGGTGGATCATCCTGAAAGTAAAGTGCTTCCTTCTGTGCACCGTGCCCCCAAGGAGAAAGCTGGAGAGCGCCGTTTGTTACTTATCTGTTGATGTATATTGGCTCCAATAATTAAATATAAAAGGGTAGCTGAAATAGTAAAATTAATACGCACCCATTTAATAAATGGCAATCTAAAGAAAACAAAAGGCCGGTGTTTTAAACACCGGCCTTTTTAACAGCTATATAACATCAGCATAGATATTCTGATAGTTATAAAGTGTTTGTTTAGAAGTAAAAAAATCGATTTACTATTATTATTTTTTTGATTCTTCGATAGAAACTTTTCTAAATTGTTTTAATAATTTTTCCAATTCAAGCGTTGATTTTCTCGCTCTTGCCCCTGCAGCTTTAACTCCTTTTTCTGTAAGCGAATCGGCCTCTGTCTTGAAGGATTCGAATTCCGCGTTGATCTTTTCGATTAAGTCTTTCATAGTATAATTTTTAAAATTGAAGCACGAAAATACACCTTGCCTTTTATAACTAAAAACAATATTAACCAAAATTCTTCGTGGGTAGGCGCTTGCTACTGATAGGGAGCACTTTAAGATATCTAAAAATACGCCTACAATAAAATTGGATTGTTAGATAATTGGATGGTTGGATGGTTGGATGGTTGGATGGTTTAGAAATTAGTTAAGTCCTTATTTCTATGTGGAAATTGAAAATACACTTCTAAAATCTTTTCACATTTTTCTTTTATTTTCTGCTGTAAGGTATTCAGGATAATTTCAGCTTCATGAAAGGAAAGATCTTCAGGACTCACTACCTCTATAAAAACCAGAATTGACTCTGGTCCAAAATGAAGGCTTTTTGTGATTTTGAATTTTGATCATTAATTATTTTTTTGCCAATACCCACAGAAACAGATTATTGTTTTTAAAAACAAAGTTAAAAACTCAACGGGTATAATCTTAATCCTATAAATATAAGACTTAACGAGGAAAGAGTTTAGACCAATGGACAATAAACTTTGAGTGGGAAAATATCTTTTAGAAAAAATTTTATAAGGCAGTCCTAATCTTTTTTTATTTAAATTAGCTTCCAAAATTAGCGGAATGACAAAAATAGTTAAGGATTCAGACGATAAACAAGAGAAGGATTATATCCTTCAAGACAATAAAAAACCCGCTTTGGTGCAGGTTTTATAATAGTCGTGCTAATTATTTTAGTTATTGCAGTGGGTGTTTCGGCCCTGTATTTTGAATGGCTTTAAACAATTTCGGCACTTAGTCCAGCTTCTAAAAGCATCGTACAGCGCGGCTTTAGTTCATTAAATTCACCTGTTTTTACTGTACATTTCCCTTTGTAATGAACAATTATCGAGCATTGTTCGGCCTGTTCAGGGGTATGCTCACAAACGTGCATTAGCATGTTTATTACGTGGTCAAAAGTATTTACCTCATCATTGTATAGAACTATTTCGTTTTGATTGCTCTCCTTTTCGGCGATGGATACATCTTCCTTTATTTTCTCCTTTGTACTCATATCAACAAATTCTAAAAAATCTTTCCCTATAAACTGGGAATGTGTAAAAAATCATAATATATAAAGATAATTATTTAAGATGCAAATTTAGCAGCAACCCATATATTTTTCTCTTTGTTTTCAACGAAACGAAGCCCTACTTTATTGCAACATTCAGTAATTATAGGCAAATCCTCGTTATAAAACCCGCTTAAATAAAGCTCCCCTTTTTCGTTCAAACTATTGCGGTATACCTCCATATCATTCAGGAGTATGTTCCGATTAATATTCGCTATGATCACGTCATATTTTTTTCCAGGGAGCAGGGAAGCATCACCCAAAAAAATTGAAATATCGTCACAACCGTTCCGTTGAATATTTTCCATTGAATTTTCAAAACACCACTCATCAATATCAATAGCATCTATTTTTGAAGCGCCGCGCATTTTGGCCAAAATTGCCAGTACCGCTGTCCCGCAACCCATATCCAAAACTGTTTTACCTTTAAAATCATTTTCGAGAATAAACTGAAGCATCATAAAAGTAGTTTCGTGATGGCCCGTGCCAAAGGACATTTTGGGTTCTATTACAATTTCATACTCAAAATTCCTTTTGGGATGAAATGGCGCACGGATGGTGCACATACCATCTACTTCAATAGGTTCAAAATTCTTTTCCCACTCTGCATTCCAGTTTACCTGTTCAATTTCCGAAAAAGTAAAGTCAATGGTTACATCAGGATTGTCCAAACTGTTTATTCCTTCCAAAATATTGGAATTCCATTCATCTTTTTGAATATATGCAGTAATACCTTCCTCAGTTTCCACAAAGCTTTCAAAACCTGCATAACCCAGTTCTGCTATTAAAATTTCTGCCCAGGGCTGAAGTGGATTGACTGTAAATTGATATTCAATATAAATTTGTGACATTAAAATGCGTTTATAATTTTCATAAAACTTTCAACCTCTAAAGCAGCACCACCGATAAGACCTCCATCAACATCAGCTTGCCCAAAAATCTCCTCGGCATTTTCTGGTTTTACGCTCCCTCCGTAAAGGATGGAAACATTTTCGGCTACAGAGTCGGAATAACTTTCGGCAATCGTTTTTCTAATAAAATTATGTACTTCCTGCGCCTGCTCAGGGCTGGCTGTTTCGCCGGTACCGATGGCCCAAACGGGTTCATAAGCAATGACGATATTCTCCCAAGCATTTTCCGAAACGTGAAAAATGCCCTCGTTCAATTGTTTTTTTATAACTTCAAAATGATCGCCCAGCTGTCTATCCTTTGACTGTTCCCCCACACAAAAAATTACGGTCATTTCATTTTTAAGGGCTGTATCCACTTTTTCTGCAAGGATGGCATTGCTCTCATTAAAATATGCCCGTCGCTCGCTGTGACCAATAATAACTGTATTTACCCCGACGCTTTTCAACATTTTCGCAGAAATTTCGCCAGTAAAGGCTCCTTCATTGCGTTGGTGCATATTCTGGGCCGCAAGTTCTACGGGATGTTCCCTTAACGAATTAAAAGCATGGTTCAAGTTCGTGAAGGCTGGGGCTATCATTACCACAACATTTTCGGGAAAAACCTGTTTTTTCAATTGAACCAAAAACGTTTCAGTTTCTGCCAGATCGTTATTCATTTTCCAGTTTCCTGCTACTATATTTTTTCTCATTTTAATGCTTTTAAAAGGTTGGCATCATCTGTTTTGATGGCTTTGTACAAACTTATTTTACCGTCGGGGTTTACTATCATATACCGGGGAATCCAATCCAAATCAATAGAGGAACACAAAGCACCTTTCCAGCCCGAAGTGATAAAATAGTTTTCGCCAATAACGCCGTATTTTTCAATTCCATGCTTCCAGCTATCGGTCTCTTTGTCCAAGGAAAGAAATAGAAAAACAATATCGGGGTTTTCTTTGCGAAGCTTTTGAACTTTTGGCATTCCGGCAATGCAGTCTTTACACCAACTGGCCCACACATCTATAAAAACTGTTTTGCCTTGGTATTGTTTCAAGGTTTCCGATAAAGTGATTTCCTTCCCATTTTCAGAAAGAAAAACATCGTTCAGCGCTTCTTTTGTAAAAGAAGTTTCCTGCGCTTGTGCGATGGTGATAAAAAATAAAAATAGGATTACCGTTTTCATAATTATATATAATGTTTTTAAATGATATTTATTTTAAATACTGAACACTGATTACTGCCGACTGATTTTCGGGTCCAGCCATCCATAAATAATGTCCACAAAAATATTGATAATAATGAACAAAGTGGCAATTACCAACACGGCTCCCATAATTATTGGTAAATCAAGTGTGTTCAATGCGTTTACAATTTCTTTTCCAAGCCCGTTCCAACCAAAAATATATTCTACAAAAACCGCCCCTGCAAGCATGGAAGCAAACCAACCTGAAATGGCCGTAACCACAGGGTTTAATGAATTTTTCAATGCGTGTTTTATTATTATCTGCGAAAAGGAAAGTCCTTTGGCTTTTGCTGTTCGTATATAATCTTGGTTTAAAACTTCCAACAAGGAATTCCGCATCAATTGGCTAACTACCGCCAACGGGCGAATCCCCAAAACTATTGCGGGAAGTATTATGTTTTTCCATTGAATATGTTTTCCGTTTCCGAAATCGTCCACTTCATAAAGGCTGCCCGTCATATTTAAATGGGTGTATTTGTGAAGGACAAACCCGAAAATCCAAGCAAATATTATAGCACTGAAAAATGAAGGAACACTCATCCCTAAAGTGCTCACCAATTGTATCAGTTTATCAATAAACTCATCCTTAAAAAACACCGAAATAATCCCCAATAAAACTCCAATGAACATGGCAATAACAATTGCCGAAACCGCAAGTATAAATGTATTGGGTAAGGTTTCCGCAATGACTTCACTTACTTCCTTTCCATTTTTCTGAAAGGATTCGCGCAGGTATGGAAACTTCAAAACTACATTTGTATTTCCTATAGAAAATAATTGTGTAGCACTATATTTTCCTTCAGAAAGATATGTGTAATCTGCTTGGTTTTTACTGTGAAATGAAACCAGCGATAGATCGTTCAAATACCTAATATATTGTACTGAAACAGGTTGGTCAAAACCGTATTTCTTTTTTACTACTGCAAGCTGTTCGGCAGTTTCGTTTTGCCCCAGCATCATCCGCGCGGGATCACCAGGCAACAAGGTAAATAACAAAAAAATAACCGTAACCACTCCAAATAAAGTAAGCAGTGCATAACCCAGTTTTTGAAGTGTATATCGTAGCACTAACCTTTGTTTATTTCATTCATCTGTCGGGCTTGGTACTGAAAATCATTCCCGAAGAGTTCTTTTGCATATGCTTGTACAGTTTTATCGAAACCTGCTTTTTTTCTGCGCTCATTTACTTTTTCCGCATTTTCGATGGGCCAAATATATTTTTCGCCATTGTCTTCCACCCTAGCCTGTGTACCATAAATTTGAGGTTTTCCTTCGTTCATTAGATATTGGTCTTCCATGGTTGCAGCCATAGTCATCGGGATTTCTCCGGCTTCTCCAGCTTTTTTTACCAATGGCAAATATTTTTCAATTTTATCGGGGTTATGTTGAAGTACTTCCCAAGCAACTGTATTAGTTGGCTCCCCTACTTTCGATTTTCCGGGATAGCCTTCGTTACTGAAAATACGTTCTACGTAAAGCATATTGGCACTGTCAATTACTTGTTGCATCTGCTGTAGATCTCCAGAATATTCCGCTTCTGAAAGATTCATTTTCTTTCCAAGTTCAGCACGCGCCTCGGGCGTTTGGGCACGCATTAGTGTTCTATATTTTTGATCCAAAACAGCAATGCTATCCAAGCGTTGCTTCATATCCAAATTCAATGATGGCTTTGCGTTTTCAACTACTGGAAGCTGGAGTTTCTTAGCATCGTTCCAGTGAAGTTTCTGTTTGATTGTGCCTTTGTCCAGTTCCAAAATTCCTGGATTGCTTCGCACTATTGTTTTCAAAGTGGTTTCATCACAAAAATAAAATTTGAAATTCAGTTTGTATTCCTCTGCAAGGGCAGCGGTCATTTCTTCGGAAGAAGCCGAAAGGCCTATTACATTATATCCATTTTGTAGAGCCTTATCCGTAATTTCTTTAATTGGGGTAAAACCGTCTTTTTCAGTATTCCCTAAACTATAGGCAATTACAACAACTAAGTTTTCTTCGCTTAGGAATTGAGTTGTATAATCTTCCCCATCGCGTTCCATTGTAAAATCATGAATGGGCGGGGTGTACCCCTCTTGGATCATTTTAGTTTGGGTGTCAATCAATTCACCTTCTACCTGTGGATATTCGCCGTTAGTTTTTATAATTTTTTCTTCGCCATTTACTTTAAAAGTCCACTCATACTCATAAATAGGAGCTGGAGCATTTTCAGGAATTGTCATTCCCTCGGTAATATTTGCACCAATTTTATAGGGACGAAAATCGATAATTGGAAGATGAAGAAGTACATAATATGTTATACCCAAACAAACCACAAATGCTGCAAAAATAGCAAGACTACGAACATTTTTAGAAAAGAAAGGCTGAATATATTTTCTGCCAAAGAAGAGAATTAAAATCAAAACCAACAGTATTATATCCTTGGTGAAGGATTCCCAAGGCGTCAATTTTATGGCATCTCCAAAACAACCGCAGTCTGTTACTTTGTTGAAATACGCGGAATAAAATGTGAGGAATGTAAAAAACAAAATCATCAATAAAAGACACCAAGAAGTGAATTTTTTTAGGTAGCCCAAAAGTAGCGCAACCCCAAGCAGGACTTCAAATATTACCAAGAAAATGGCTATTAAAAGTGCGTAGGGAACTAAAAACCCAAGGTCTAAAACCTCGGGTGCAAAATATTCCTTCAGCTTAAAAGAAAAACCAACGGGGTCGTTCAACTTTATCAGTCCACTAATGATGAAGAGGATTCCAACTATTATTCGTGATATTCCAACTAATATTTTCATAGACATTGTTTCTATCCTACAAAGTATAGCCCTAGGCTACCTTGTAGGTATTATCAATTTATATTTTAATACCTACAAGGTTTTGAAAACCTTGCAGGAGTGTGCATCCTTATTCTTGGTTCTTTATTCTTTTTTTTCTTTAATTTCTTCCAAATGAATTAACGCAAAAACTGCATAATTAATCATATCATGATAATTGGCGTCAATCCCTTCCGAAACCAATGTTTTTCCGCTATTGTTTTCAATTTGTTTTACCCTTAGTAATTTTTGAAGTATTAAATCAGTCAGTGAGCTCACCCGCATATCGCGCCACGCCTCGCCGTAGTCGTGATTTTTGTCCATCATCAGTTGCTTTGTCAGCGCTACTTGTTCATCGTAAAGTTGGGTGGCTTCTTCTAAGGGAAGATCGGGTTGCTCGACTACGCCTTTCTCCAATTGGATCAATGCCATAATGGAATAATTAACGATTCCGATAAACTCGCTGGTTTCATCTTCTTCAATTTTTCGTTCCGCATTCTGTTGCAAACCACGAATGCGTTGTGCTTTTATGAAAATTTGATCGGTCAACGAAGGAATCCGAAGAATGCGCCACGCACTTCCGTAATCGTGCATTTTATTGATAAACAGCGCCCTGCATTTTTCAATCTGGTCGTTGTATTGATTAGAGGTGTCCGCCATGAGTGATGTCTAAGATTTTGCGTAAATTTCGCTTAAATAAATCAATTTAAAAAATTGCAGACCCTTAATTGCCACGGCAACCTCATTGACCTTTCCGTTCCAAAAATAATGGGCATCATTAACGTGACGCCGGATTCTTTTTATGACGGCGGAAAAACTTTTTCAGAAAATGAAATTCTGGAACAAGCGGAGAAAATGCTCTCTGAAGGCGCTTCATTTTTGGACATTGGCGGTTATAGTACGCGCCCCAATGCGGATGAAATTTCAGAAAAAGAAGAAATTAGAAGAGTCGTTGAGGCAATTGAGATTATTTTGAAAAAATTCCCTGAAGCTTTGATTTCCGTGGATACTTTCCGAAGTGAAGTTGCACAGAAAGCGGTTGAAGCAGGTGCTGCAATTGTAAATGATGTTTCCGGGGGAACCCTGGATACTGAAATGTACTCAACTGTTGCCAGACTTAAAGTGCCATATATTGTGATGCACATGCGCGGCACCCCACAGACAATGGCGAAACTTAACGATTACAAAAATGTTTCAATAGAAGTTTTAAAGGATTTATCCGAAAAAATTGCGCGGGCCCGGGCTGTAGGAATTAACGATATAATTGCCGATCCAGGTTTTGGTTTTGCCAAAACCCGCAAACAAAGCTTTGAGGTTTTAAGCAATCTGGAATTTTTTCAAAATTTGGGTGTACCCATTTTAGTGGGAGTTTCTCGAAAATCAATGATCTATAAAACCTTGGAGACTTCAGCACAAAACGCTTTGAATGGAACGACTTCGCTTAATACAATTGCACTTCTAAAAGGTGCGTCAATACTCCGCGTGCACGATGTTAAAGAAGCTGTGGAATGTGTTAAGTTGTGGGAGAAAATCTCGTTTCAACAATATGAAAAATTTCAAAATAATCAATAGAGTCAACAGTTTCAATAGAATCAATTTTTAAAGTACTTTTACAAAAAACGCACGCACTTGGATTTTCTCGACATTCGGATTATAGATATTGTAGATATTGTGCTAGTGGCATTCCTGCTTTACTATCTCTATAATTTGGTAAAGGGCACGGTGGCCATCAATATTTTGGTAGGAATTATTATTGTTTATGCTATCTTCATAGTTACCCAACTTTTGGAAATGGAACTGTTAAGCAAGATTCTGGGTGGGTTTCTTGGAGTAGGAATGTTTGCGTTGATTGTTGTTTTTCAACAAGAAATTAGGAAGTTTTTATTAATGTTAGGCTCCACAAATTTTAATGCCCGGCGACGTTTTTTCAAGCAATTTAAAATGTTGGGCAGGGATTCCGGCCCCAAAACCAATCTTGAGGGTATTATCACTGCCTGCAAAAGAATGTCGGCAACAAATACTGGTGCTTTGATCGTGCTTCAACGTAACAATAGTTTAGACTTTGTGAAAAACACCGGGGACGAAATGAACCTCGAGGTAAACCAACCCATTATCGAAAGTGTTTTCTTTAAGAATAGTCCCCTGCACGATGGAGCAATGATTATTGAAGAAAACCGAATTACGGCTACCCGGGTTATTTTGCCAGTTTCAAACGACAGAAAAATACCGTTACGCTTTGGGCTACGACACCGTGCCGCTGTTGGCATTACAGAAAAAACAGATGCATTATGCTTGGTAGTTTCCGAAGAAAACGGACAGATTTCCTATTTAAAAGATGGTGATTTTGTGCTTTTTGAAAGCACGGATGAACTTTTAAAGATTTTGAAAAAGGATTTAAGCTAAATTAAATTGCCTCCTCAGCCATAAACTGCACTTCATAAAGATTTTTGTAGAAACCGTTTTGTAGTTTTAAAAGCTCTTTGTGCGTTCCTTCTTCCATAATTTTTCCCGCATCCATAACGATAATTTTATCGGCTTTTTTGATGGTTGCCAATCTATGTGCAATTACAATTGAGGTGCGCCCCTTCGTAATTTTATCGGTAGCTGTTTGAATCATTTCCTCTGAATAGGTATCAACCGATGAAGTAGCCTCATCCAATACCAAAATACTCGGTTTGCTTACGTATGCACGAAGAAATGCAATCAACTGCCGTTGCCCGGAAGAAAGCATACTGCCACGTTCCTTTACATTATAATGATAGCCATCTGGGAGGGATGCAATAAATTTGTGGACTCCAATTTCTTTAGCGGCCGCAATCACTTCTTCTTCCGTAATATCTGGATGGCCCAAGGTAATATTGGTCAAAATTGAATCTGCAAAAAGGAATACATCCTGCAGAACAACAGCAATTTGGTTTCGTAGGGTTGAAAGTTTATACTCCTTCAACGAAATGCCATCAATCAAAATTTCACCACTATTGATTTCGTAAAAACGGTTTAAAAGATTGATAATAGTACTTTTCCCAGCACCCGTAGCACCCACAATTGCAATGGTTTCTCCCGGCTTCACTTTAAAGGAAATGCCTTTTATTACTTCTTCATTTTCATTATACCCAAAGTGAACATTCTTAAATTCAATTTCACCATTAGTACTTGTATAATCCACGGTTCCTGTGTCAGCAATGTGCGATTCAGTATCAAGAATACCAAAAACCCTATTGGCGGCAACCATCCCCATTTGCAACGTATTAAACTTATCGGCAATCTGCCGAAGCGGTCTGAAAAGCATTTCAGCATATTGAATAAAAGCAGTAATAATACCGAGTGTAACCAAACCGCCACCCACAACGTTGAGCCCACCGTACCAAACCACCAATCCGGTAGCCACGGCTCCCGTCATCTCCGCAATGGGAAAGAAAATAGAGTTATACCACACGGTTTTTATCCACGCTTTTCTATGGTCGGTATTTATTTCCTTAAAGCGGTCATATTCCGTTTTTTCACGGGTGAAAATTTGCACTATTTTCATTCCGGTGATACGTTCCTGTACAAAGGTATTTAGGTTTGCTACTTGATTCCGAACGTCTTCAAAAGCTACTTTCATTGCTTTTTGGAAAACGCGGGTTGCGTACAGAATAAAAGGTAAAACAATAAAAACAATCAAGGACAGCCTCCAACTTTGCGTAAGCATAAATCCAGCAATTACAAGCATTTTAAGTAGATCGCTTATAATCATAAAGAGCCCTTCGCTGAAAATACTGGAAATGGTTTCAACATCATTTACCGCGCGGGTTGTCAATCTTCCCACTGCGCTTTTGTCAAAATATTGCATTTTGAAACTCATCATCAGCCGGAAAAGCCGTTGACGCATATCGCGGATTACGCTTTGCCCAAGCCAGTTTGTGTAAAAAATAAAGGCAAACTGAAAAATAACTTCCAGCAACAGTACAACAACCATTAAAATGATGTACTTCATAAAGCCCTGACCATCCTTGGGTACAATGGATTCATCAATGGCCAATTTTAAAAGATAGGGACGTAAAACCGCCAGCACTGACATTATAATTGCGGCAAAAGCCACAAAATAAAATATAAGTTTATAGGGCTTTGTATAAGCCAACAACCGCTTAAAAAGCTTAAAATCGAATGCGTTACCCGTGTTTTCTGCCACTTTTAATGTGAATTAGTGAGTTTGTGAATTCGTAAATCCGTTTGTTTATTTCTTTACTTTTTCAGAAAAATACTTTCCGGATAAACCACTTTGGTTAAATACAATCCGTGTGCCGGTGCCGAAGCGCCCGCCTGTTCCCTACTTTTACTGTCCAATATTTTTTGAAATTCTTCCAAAGTTACTTTGCCGTAGCCAACATTCAATAAAGTGCCGACAATTGCACGAACCATATTTCTCAAAAATCGGTCCGCCGAGATTGTAAAAATAAGCTTATTATTTTTTTCTTTCCAAGTAGCTTTTGCTATAGTACAATAGTACGTTTTAACATCAGTTTTTGAACGTGAAAAACATTGAAAATCTTTATGGTGCAATAGCTTTTCTGCGGCTTGGTTCATCAAATCTAAATTGGGTTTGTTTTTTATTTGAAAAGCAAAATCCTCAGAAAATGGATCTTTTTTAAGAGAAATAATATATTCATATTCCCTTTCAACAGCATCAAAACGCGCATGTGCATCTTCTTTTACCCCAAAAATATTTGTTGCTGAAATATCCTTCGGAAGAAAAGAATTCAATCTGTAAACCAATTCATCGCTGTTTTCTATTTTATCAAAATCGAAATGTGCAAAAAGTTGTTTGGCGTGTACGCCGGTATCGGTTCTGCCTGCCCCCGTTATTTTTATTTCATTCCGTAGCAACGTGGAAAGTGTTTCTTCCAAAACTTGTTGAACACTAATATCATTGGGCTGGCGTTGCCATCCAAAATAGTTTTTCCCCTTATAGGCTATTTCAATAAAATATCGCAATTGCTGTTTATTTTCGGAATTGACAAAATTACAATTTACCAAGCAGCATTTGACCTTAAAAAAAGAAAAAACTTAATAACTTCGCAGCCTATTAAATGAACATCTATCTTGAAAAAAATCCTCCTTCTTAGCGACACCCATAGTTATATTGACGATAAAATATTGAAATATGTAAAACAGGCCGATGAGGTTTGGCATGCGGGCGATATTGGTGTGCTTTCGGTTACCGATACCATAAAAAAACTGAAACCGTTACGAGCTGTTTATGGAAACATCGATAATACCGAGGCACGGATGGAATTTCCATTGCACAACCGTTTTATGTGTGAAAAGGTGGATGTTTGGATAACCCATATTGGTGGCTATCCGGGAAAATACAATCCTTCAATCCGGCAAGAAATCTTTTCAAATCCTCCGAAAATATTTATCTGTGGGCATTCCCATATTCTAAAAGTAATGCACGACAAAACCACCGGTCTTTTGCACATGAATCCAGGCGCTGCGGGAAAACACGGCTTTCAAAAAGTTAGGACCATGCTACGGTTTGAAATTGATGGGGAAAAAATCCAAAATCTGGAAGTAATTGAATTTGAAAAGTGAATTTAGGAATTAGAGATTGGGGATTAGGAATTTAAGAAGTTGTTACCTACGGTTGTCATTTCAGCTTCGCTCAATGACCGGAAGGCAGCGTGCGTGCGAAACTGAAGATGGTTGTCTGAGCGGAACCGAAGACAAAAAAACCCCCAGAGGTGGCATCCTCCGGGGGTTCTTGCACTAATATACCAAGATCGGTTTAACGTAAACGGTCAACAGATTTTACAAGGTCTTCATCCCTTTTTATGGCCTTATTGGCCAGCACTAAAAACACGATAGAAATGATGGGAAGAAGTGCCCCAATACCCTTCTCTGAAACCAAGGTTTCTCCGGATAATGTAAGCGACCTGTAAACAAAAACCCCCAGTAATACAAAGTTTGATATGATATTAATACGGTTAAGCACAAATTGAAGCTGCCGTTTTTTAAAACTCAAAATAGAAATAATTGCCAAAGCAATAGAAACAAAGATAAGGCCAAACACAAGTGGTTCATTTCGGTCCAAAACTATTACTCCATTTGGATCCAACACAATGGGAAACCACATATAGAAAGCCCCAATAATGATGGCAGAAACGAATAGATATATTGTTTGGATGCGTTGTATCATTTGAAAATTTATGAAATCCTTGGCAAAAATACTCTTTCTTTTTAAAAAAAATGAACAGTAATTTTAATTTATTGTTGTATTATTGCACAATCAGTATGTAACCAACTCAACCAAGGTTACTTAATCTTCGATATTTTTTTCAACTTACTTACCTTTTCAAAGGAACAACAGTATCAACATAAACTTATAGGATTTTTTTAAATGTTTGAAATTTCAGAATTAAAAGATAAAAAGCTTCCCGAACTTCAGGAGATAGCTAAAGAACTTGATGTGCCAAAATACCGCACTCAGAAAAAATTGGATTTGGTGTATCAAATTCTTGATTACCAAGCGGCAAATCCAAAAGCCGTTAAAGCCATAATAAAAGAGGAAGAAAAATCTTCTCCCCCTCAAAAAAAAGAAGTAGCTACGCCCGCCAAAAAAAGGGAAACATCTTCGGATAACCCAAAACGGGAAGCACCTTCAAAAACCCAAAAATCGGAATCGACTTCTGCTCCAGCAAAAGAAGACAGTAAACCTGAGGCAAAGGATGAAAAGGATAAAAATCCAAAAGCACGTCCGCCTCGAAACGATGTTCGAAAAGTTAAAACTCACACACCTAAACCTCAAGACAAAAAAGAACCTGAGGACAATAAACGCGGTAGAGATGGCAATAAGGAATCTGATTCCAAGCCAAGTCAAAGTCATCCAAAAGCCAACACTGGGAACAGTAGTAACGATACTCGCAATAAAAATTCGCGAGACAACAACAACTCGGACAATAGGCAGAAACACCAAAAGGACAATAAAAACAATCGTGACGGAAATGTGCACGATAACAAAAACGGCAATAAAGATTCACGCAACCGTTACCGCGAGCCGGATTTTGAATTTGACGGCATTATAGAAAGTGAAGGCGTACTGGATATTATGCAGGACGGCTATGGCTTTCTTCGCTCCAGTGACTACAACTATCTTTCATCGCCCGATGATATTTATGTATCGCAATCGCAAATACGTCTTTTCGGCCTAAAAACTGGAGACACGGTTCTTGGTGAAGTAAGACCGCCCAAAGAAGGAGAAAAATATTTCCCACTTATAAAAGTGAACAAAATAAACGGCCTTAACCCAAATGTGGTTAGAGATCGTGTTTCCTTTGAGCATTTAACACCTTTGTTCCCGCAGGAAAAATTCAACCTTGCCGATAAGCAAAGTACCATTTCAACACGAATTATCGATCTTTTTGCCCCGATCGGAAAAGGACAAAGGGGAATGATTGTTTCGCAACCCAAAACGGGGAAAACAATGTTGTTGAAAGACATTGCAAATGCCATTGCCGCCAACCATCCTGAAGTTTATCAAATCATTTTATTGATTGATGAACGTCCCGAAGAAGTTACCGATATGCAAAGAAATGTGCGCGGTGAAGTTGTAGCTTCAACTTTTGACAAGGAAGCTACCGAACACGTTCGCGTAGCAAACCTAGTAATTGACAAAGCAAAAAGATTGGTAGAATGTGGTCATGACGTTGTGATACTGCTTGATTCCATTACCCGTTTGGCGCGTGCTTATAACACTGTACAACCCGCTAGTGGTAAAATATTGAGTGGTGGTGTAGATGCTAACGCTCTTCATAAACCAAAACGTTTCTTCGGTGCCGCCCGTAATATTGAAAATGGTGGTTCATTGAGTATCATTGCAACAGCGCTTACTGAAACTGGTTCGAAAATGGACGAAGTTATCTTTGAGGAATTTAAGGGAACCGGTAACATGGAACTTCAACTTGATAGAAAAATATCCAACAGAAGAATTTTCCCTGCTATTGACCTTACCTCTTCCAGTACAAGACGCGACGATTTACTGCTTGATGAAACCACGCTTCAAAGAATGTGGGTACTGCGTAAATACCTAGCCGACATGAACCCTGTGGAGGCGATGGAATTTATTAACGATAGAATCAAGAAAACACGAAATAACGAAGAATTTCTTATCTCAATGAACGGATAAGGAATAGCTTTCATTTTCATATTAATAAAAAAGTCCCAAGGTTTAGCTTTGGGACTTTTTTTATTTAATTACCCGAAGTAAAATTTTAATATTAACTTTTAACGATTTAGGCTTGTTTCAGCATGCTTCAGTTTGTTTTGTGAGAACCTGTAGAGATTCCATAGAAATGGCCTAAGGAGGTTGCTACGCCAGTAATGGGTGTAATAATCCTACTCAACAAACTTATATTTCAGCTCGCTTCAAAAAAAGACACTACAAAACCCATTTTATTAAATGATTATTCAAAAAATTAGGGCATAAAAAAACCCCGACCAATTGGTCGGGGTCATAAAATTTAATAAGAGTTATTATTGTTTAACAACTTTTTGGGTAAGAGTTCCAGCTGAAGTTTCAACTTTCAATAAATAAACACCTTGAGAAAGGCTTGAAGTGTTGATTGTTCCATTGCTGTAAGCAACATTTACCTTTTTTCCTAAAATATCAAACATTGTAGTGCTTATAACTTCAACGCTTGCTGGCATTTTCAAATTCAGAATTCCAGAAGTTGGATTTGGAAAAACAGAAATTTGAGAAAGAAGATTCTCATTTACCGACAACACATCACAATCACCATTTAATGTATAAAAACCTTCACTTGTAGTTTCAGGGCCTGCACCAGCACCAAAATCAATATAATTCCACGCCATCGTAGCAGGATCACGTTGAACTATTGGTTCTCCTACTAAAGCAGCATCTGTACCACCTGCATCATCGAAACGAATTTCAAAAAAAGTAGCACTTTGAGCAGGATCATCATTATCAAACTGAATACCTACCCAAACTTTAGAATCGGTTGCACCACCAGTAAATGTTATTGGTGTTACGTCAAATTCTACGTTATGAACATTTGCCGCAGGATTTACCCAAGGAGCGGTAGAATTTATGGTTAAAGGAATATCACTTTCACTTCCAATTTCAACATTACTTGGAAAACCATCTCCTGCGTCTTCAAAATAAGTTACTGTAGCCGTTGTTGGAAGATAGGGTGGAAATGTTAGCATATTAACATTAGAAACACTTTCTAATGTAAAAAACTCTCCAGCAGGAATAAGAATATCCACAGCACTAACATATCCATTATTTACGTTTGTACCTGCAGCACCGTTAATATCAAAACCATCTTGACCTTGACTGCAAGCTGCCATTTGAGATTGAACTTCCCCTCCAGGAACAGATTGTGACAAGCCAATACTGGCATCACTCACGGTAATTCCACTTTGTGCGCTTAAAGCTGTAGCCGATAAAAAAGCTACAAAAATTAATGTAATTTTTTTCATGTGATAATATTTTAAATTATTAATTAAAGTTGACCAAAGCTACTGATCATATGATAAAAAAACTACCAATTTTAGGGCGATCCTTGAATTTTGTTTAAATAAATACCCTAAACCATTAGACACAAAATAGTTATGGATTATAAAAAAAATTAATTTAACATTTTTTAAAAATTGTTATTTCCATATTAGTGCGAAAACCCGCCAAAAAAGTAAATTTGTGGCTAGCCTTTTTTACTTATGAAAATTTTTAGATGGTTTTTATTGTTAATTTCTTCCAGTCTGCTTCAGGCACAAAACCTCCCTACGGTTTTTGAAAATTCCAATGGAACAAAAACAGCGACTTACCTAGAAACAATAGATTTCTATTTAAATCTGGAAAAAATGTTTCCAACCATTTCCGTTTTTGAAATGGGACAGACGGATAGCGGTTATCCCCTTAATTTGATAATTTTTGATCCTCAAAACAAAGAAGGAAATAAAAAAATGACGGCATTTTCCAAAAATGGCAAAAACCTATTACTTATAAACAACGGAATCCATCCGGGAGAAAGCGATGGAATTGATGCCACAATGATTTTGTTCCGCGATCTGGCAGAAAATAAAATTCCTCTTCCTGTGAATACCATAATTGCAACCATTCCCATTTATAATATTGGCGGAGCGCTTAACAGAAATAGTACCACACGTACCAATCAAAATGGTCCAGAAGAATATGGATTTCGCGGAAATTCCAGAAACTATGACCTTAATCGCGATTTTGTAAAAGCCGATTCCAAAAACGCCCGTTCCTTTGCTGAAATTTTTCATCTGTTAAACCCAGATTTATTTATCGATACTCACGTAAGCAATGGCGCCGACTATCAATATGTTCTTACCCATCTTTTTACACAACACAATAAATTGGGAGGCGCGTTGGGCAATTATTTACATACTTCCTTGATGCCACAACTTCAGGATTCACTTCACAATAAAAAATGGGATATCACTCCGTATGTAAACGTTTTTAACGAAATACCCGAAATGGGTTTTTCACAATTTTTTGATTCTCCTCGGTATTCCACGGGCTATACTACCCTGTTCAACACTCTGGGAATGATGGTGGAAACGCATATGCTAAAACCATATAAACAAAGAGTTGAAGGTACTTACGAGCTGATGAAGACATTTATTTCCATTGCTGAAAAAGATGCCGAAAAAATAAAAAAACTTCGTGAAAATGGTTTAAGTAAATATAAAATCGGAACCTACTACCCTATTTCCTGGGAAGTTGATACTACTAAATTTTCAACGCTGCATTTTAAAGGTTTTGAAGGAAAAATGATTCCTAGCAAAATTACAGGAGCCGAGAGACTTCAATATGACAGGAGTAAACCTTTCACAAAAGACGTTATTTATAATAATTATTTCAAACCCGTAGATTCAGTAAAAATACCTTCGGCATATATAATTCCTCAAGGTTATTGGAATGTGCTCGAACTTTTAAAATTGAACCAGATTGAATATTCCGAAGTAAGGAATGATTCAACGCTAAAGGCCGAAGTTTATAAAATAAAAAGTTTTGAAACCGTAAAAAGTCCTTTTGAGGGGCATTATCCTCATTATAATACCCAAATTACAAAAACGACCGAAAATGTTTCAGTAAAAAAAGGGGATATCGTTGTAAAAACACATCAAGCCGGGTTGCGCTATTTATTGGAAACTTTGGAGCCTTCTGCCACAGATTCCTTTTTCAATTGGAATTTTTTCGACCCTATCCTTCAACAAAAAGAAGGATTTTCGCCCTATGTTTGGGAAGATATGGCTGAAAAGTTTCTGAATGACAATCCAGCAATCATAAAAGAATTTGAAGATAAAAAAGCCAAGGAACCGCAATTTGCGGAAAATTGGTACGCCCAATTGGATTGGATACACAAGCAATCTCTCTATTATGAAAAATCACACCTTCGTTATCCTATCGTTAGGGTGGGTGGTTAAATATTCTTTAGGAAAAAGAAGCTTTATATTTTCATAGGAATCCAGGAGCGCTTTTTGGGATTTTTCAAAGTTTTTCCACTTTACCTTTTTTATACCTTCGGTAGGCTCTGGAATTAACGGCCCTTCATAGTCGCTAAACATTTCATACCAATAGGTTATTTTTAAACGAAACTTGTCATTACGGGTAAAAACGTGGTAGGTCTTCATCATAAAGTTGCGAATTTCAAGATCCTTTACGCCGGTTTCTTCCACCACTTCGCGTATAGCTGCTTCTTCATGTGTTTCGCCTTTTTCAATTTTTCCCTTTGGAAGATCCCATTTTTTATTTCGCCGGATAAAAAGAATTTCTTTTTTACTGTTGTAAACCATTCCACCGGCAGCTTCTACCACCTTTATTTTTTTCCGAAGAAAACGCTCCAATTTTTCGGCATTTTTATGGTAAAGGTTTACATATAAGAGTTCCCCATTGTTTATTTTTTTTACCAATTTTTTAAAATGCGCATCCTTTAAGGGGATGGTTGTGTAATGCTCACCAATATTTTCTTCAGTAGAGAGGATAATGGGAATTTCTTTTACAAAAACTTTATACATTTGTACCATGATATTGAATAAAGAGACGGCACAAAAAACCGCGGAATTGCTTTTGCAAATTAATGCAATTAAATTGCAACCACAAAAACCTTTTACATGGGCCTCAGGATGGAAGTCTCCAATTTATTGTGATAATAGGGTAACACTTTCGTACCCCATGATCCGAAATTTTTTAAGGGAGAGCCTTGCCAAACAGATTGAAGATCTCTACGGAAAGCCTGAAATGATTGCTGGTGTTGCCACCGGAGCTATCGGTATTGGCGCGTTGGTTGCCGATTACTTAAATGTGCCTTTTTGCTATGTAAGACCCGAGGCAAAGGGCCACGGACGTCAAAATAAAATTGAAGGCCATCTTGATCCCCATACAAATGTAATAGTGGTTGAAGATCTAATAAGCACCGGAAAAAGTAGTTTGCTTGCCGTGGAAGCCTTGAAAGAAGCCAATGTAAATGTGAAGGGAATGGTAGCAATTTTTACTTATGGCTTTCAGGTTGCAGAGGAAAATTTTGAAAAAGCAAATATTACCCTAAATACCCTCAGCAATTATGAAATACTGTTGGAACAAGCAGAAAAATCAAGATATATAAATTCCGAAGAAGCCAACCTTTTAATGCAGTGGCGCAAGGAGCCTGAAACCTGGGGAAGATAAAAATATCCAATTTTCAATTTTCAATTAAAAAAAGATGAAATTAAATAGTAAAAAAGTTACCGTTCAAAAATCCGCAAATGACCTTTGTGATTATTTAGCAGATGTGAAGAATTTTGAAAGCCTAATGCCCGAAAACATTAGTAAGTTTGAAGTTTTGAACGACAGTGCATTTGTTTTTGCCCTAAAGGGAATGCCAGAAATAGCACTGGAAGTAAAAGAAATAGACAGACCCCAAAAAGTTGTTTTGGGAGCAATGAGTGATAAAATTCCATTTTCACTTACCGGAAATATTGAGCCTATTTCTGAAAACGTTTCCACAGTGGAACTGTTGTTTGAAGGGAAGTTCAACAGTATGATGGCCATGATGGTAAAAGGTCCAATATCAAAATTCATTGAAACCTTGGCTTCAAGCTTGGAACAATTGTAGTTTTTTTTAAAAAATCATTTTCAATTCCTTTAGCTGAAATTTCTTTAAAACAGCATCGTCAGTTTCTGCCAATAATTCACCCATTTCGGTGACTCCTTTAATTATTGCATTGAAGCGGATTCCCTCTGGACTTTCAAAAACCGAAACTGTATCCTTTCTGAATAAGTTTTTTTCGTATTCATTTTTCAGCTCCTCAAAATTTGCATTTTCAAGGTTTTTAAGGTTTTCAGAAATAGATTTCGATACAACTGCCAAGACCTCATCAATGTTAAACGGAGTTCCTCCTTCCAGCAAAAGGGAACTGGCCTGAGGCAAATCCAAAAACTCTGTTTCGTTTACATTGATGCCTACCCCAATTATGGAATACCGTATCAGGCTTCGTTCAAGTACGTTTTCAATCAAAATACCACATACTTTTTTTTTGGCTGACAATATGTCGTTTGGCCACTTTATGGATACCTGTGGAATATTCAACTGCATTAGGGCCTGTTTCACCCCCAAAGACACCGCCATGGAAATGGCAAATTGAACGGATGCATCCAGCTTATTAAAAAGATTGAACATACTGAAGGTAAGGCTTTGTCCCTCTCTGGAATACCAGCCGGCATTCATTTGTCCTCTCCCTAAAAGTTGTTTTTTGGCCACTACTATGGTTCCATTTTTGGGCAAGCTATCTTTGGCCAAATCCTTCAGGTAGGTATTGGTGGAATCAATGGCATTAAGTTTGATTATATTCAATGGAATAAATTGTTTTAGTATTACAGCCTTAAAGGCTTTCAAGAAACAAAAAAGTAATAACTTTGCGCAAATTAAATTAATTAATGTCGAAAAAAGAAGCAGGAACAGATCAACTTATTACCCAAATAATACGAGGGATTGAAGAAGTAAAAGGTAAAGACGTTGAAATTCTGGACCTAAGAGATATTGAAAACACTGTTTGTGACTATTTTATCATCTGCAATGGTACATCAAACACACAAGTAAATGCCATTGTAAATTCCATTCAAAAATCCGTTAGCAAAACATTAAAGGAAAAACCTTGGCATGTTGAGGGCAGCGAAAATTCCGAATGGATCCTTATGGACTACGTTCATGTAGTTGTGCATGTTTTTCAAAAACATATCCGTGAATTTTATGATATAGAAGGACTATGGGGCGATGCAAAATCGGTTAAAATAGAAACTACAAACTAAAAAAAAGACACTGCCCTATGGCCGAAGAAAATAAAAATAAAAAGAACGATATAAAGAAACCGAAATTTAACAATTACTGGATATACATTGCTATAATCCTGTTATTTTTTGGGATTCAGTTTTTTGGAGGCAGCAGTTGGTCACAACCTGCCAAAACATCACAAGCGCAGTTTGAAGAATTTTTAAGGGACGGCGATGTTGAAAAAGTAGAAGTAGTAAATAAAAAAATAGCGCAAGTATACCTCACCCCAGAGGCAAAAGAAAAGGAAATACACGCCAAAAAGAAGAACAATTCATTTTTGGAGCCCGGCCCAAATGATCCTAACTACCAATTTGAGTTTGGTGATCTTCAAAATTTTGAAAATAGTTTCCAAACCATAAAACAAGAAAACAACCTTCCCACCAAAATGGAATGGACCACCGAGTCCAACGTTTGGGGCGATATTTTGATCGGCATATTGCCCTTCATTTTAATTATAGGTATTTGGATTTTCATTATGCGACGCATGTCTGCCGGCGGTGGCGGCGGTGCAGGAGGCCAACTTTTCAATATTGGAAAATCCAAAGCCAAGCTTTTTGATGAAAAAACGGATGTAAAGACTTCCTTTAAAGATGTGGCTGGCCTTGAAGGAGCCAAGGAAGAAGTGCAAGAAATTGTTGATTTCCTAAAAAGCCCAGACAAATACACTTCCTTGGGAGGTAAAATTCCAAAAGGAGCTTTGTTGGTAGGGCCTCCCGGAACCGGTAAAACCTTATTGGCAAAAGCCGTTGCTGGTGAAGCCAAGGTTCCATTTTTCTCACTTTCAGGTTCAGATTTCGTTGAAATGTTTGTTGGTGTGGGAGCATCACGTGTTCGTGACCTCTTCAAACAGGCAAAAGAAAAATCACCTGCAATTATCTTTATAGATGAAATTGACGCCATTGGTCGCGCCCGTGGAAAAAATAATTTTTCAGGCTCCAATGACGAAAGGGAAAACACATTAAACCAACTTTTAACCGAGATGGATGGTTTTGGCACCAATACAAACGTTATTGTTATTGCCGCAACCAACCGTGCCGACGTGCTCGATAAAGCACTTATGCGCGCAGGCCGTTTTGACCGACAGATATATGTGGACCTTCCAGATGTTAGGGAGCGAAAAGAAATATTTGAAGTGCATTTACGCCCTATTAAAAAAGATGATACGCTAGATACAGATTTTCTGGCAAAACAAACCCCAGGTTTTTCTGGAGCTGATATTGCAAATGTTTGTAATGAAGCGGCATTAATAGCTGCAAGGGGTGAAAAGAAAGCAGTGGGCAGACAAGATTTCTTGGATGCTGTGGATAGAATTGTGGGAGGTCTTGAAAAGAAAAACAAGATTATGACCATGGACGAAAAACGAGCCATCGCTTTTCACGAAGCAGGCCATGCCACGGTAAGCTGGATGCTTGAACATGCCGCACCCTTGGTAAAAGTAACTATTGTTCCCCGTGGACAATCCTTAGGGGCCGCTTGGTACTTGCCGGAAGAAAGATTGATTATTCACCCAGAACAAATGCTGGACGAAATGTGTGCAGCCCTAGGCGGGCGTGCTGCGGAAAAAGTTATCTTTAACCGTATCTCCACTGGTGCCTTAAGCGATCTTGAAAAAGTTACCAAACAGGCGCGTGCCATGGTAACCATTTATGGTCTAAATGATAAAATAGGAAATTTAACCTATTACGATTCCAGCGGACAATCTGAATATAATTTCTCAAAACCTTATAGCGAAAAAACTGCTGAATTGATCGATAAGGAGATTTCTGCACTTATCGAGGAACAATATCAACGAGCCATAAATCTTTTAGAAGAAAACAAGGACAAACTTACTGAACTTGCGAATGTATTGTTGGTAAAAGAAGTTATCTTTAAGGACAATCTCCAAAAAATATTTGGGGAACGCCCTTTTGCAAAACCGGAAGAGGCAACAAGACTGACAACATAGATTACCAATTTCACTTATTTAATAAAACTTTGAATTTTTGGTAATACAACTTCAATATAGATTTTATATATTTGAAGATAAACGTAATAAGAACTCCTCAATATACTTTGAATGAGTCTATTTAAAAGACTTTTAAACCCTAATTATAAATCGGACGACAAAGCCGACCACAGCAGCTATTTCCCAGAGCAAAAACTTCCCATAGATGAAAAATTCACCTATAATTTTAAAAATAATGGCGGAAAATTTATCTATTGTGAAAACTCAGAAGAATTGCTAGAAGCTTTTGACAATATTCTTTTGGAAAATGACTGGTACGAAAGAGATGTTTTTTGCATTAAGGAACAGCTGACCCAAAAATTTGATGGCTTCAATCTTAATTTTACAAAAAATACAGATGCCACTTTTTTTCTTTCCACTTGTGAGTCTTTAGTTTCAAACAACGGTTCCATCTTACTGTCTTCTAACCAGATAAAAGAAAAAAGGCTAAAAGAGCTTCCTTCAAATTTTGTGATTTTTGCTACCACTAGCCAAATTGTGGAAACAATCAGTGAGGGCTTACGGATAATAAAAAATCAAAGTGAAAATTACATACCCAGCAACATTACCACTATCCAAGACTTCGAAACAGAAAAAGAAAAGGATTTTATGAACTACGGAAGTATTACAAAAAACCTATATTTGCTGCTGTTGGAAGACTTATAATATGAAGGAAATTATCGTGCGGACCCTTTCGGGTGTTTTATACATTTCGATTGTCATTTTTTCTATGTTCACTTCGCGCGAATGGTTTATGGGACTTTTTCTTGTTCTCGCCATAATAACGATGAGTGAATTTTTAAAATTGGTTCATCTTACCAGCTATCTTGCCTACGCCCTTCTTGCCGCTGCCTTTTATTTTTTGAGTTATAGCATTTTCGATATAAATGCGGTTTACCTGTTGCTTATTTTAAGCGGTTTTGTAAATCTTTTTTTATTGAAAGATGTTCTTTGGGTAAGCAAAATCCCCATGTTCGAAAAGAAAAAATACATTACCGTTATATTCTACATTATAAGTGGTTTCGTTTTTTTAACCCTTATACCTATGATTAATGATCAATTTATGCCAAAGATCATCATTGGAATATTCATTTTAATTTGGAGCAACGATACATTTGCTTATTTAATTGGAAAAAATTTCGGAAGAACAAAACTCCTCGAACGCATTTCACCAAAAAAAACAGTAGAAGGATTTTTAGGCGGTTTGGTCGGGTCCCTTCTCGCAGGATTTGTTATCTTTAAATATATGGACCACTATAGTCTTTGGGAATGGTTGGTACTTGGAATAATTGCCGCAATTTTCGGAACTATTGGCGATTTGATCCAATCTAAATTCAAACGCCAAGCCGGCGTAAAGGATAGTGGAATTATAATGCCAGGACATGGTGGACTCTATGACCGGCTGGACAGTATAGTCTATGCCAGTCCATTTATGTATGCTTTTTTATTAATTGTAGACAATGTTTCATAGAGAAGGTTATAAAATAATTTTTACGGCGCTAGTAATTGTTATCGCCCTTAGTTTATTGGCAGACTATTTTGTTGATAATTCGATGATCCGTGGCGGAGTGATCATCTCCCTTATAATTCTATTATTGCTTGTATTGCAATTTTTCAGAAATCCCAAAAGAAATTTTCTGATCCACCCCGAATATGTTCTTTCCCCAGTAGATGGAAAAGTGGTTGTTATTGAAGATGTTTTTGAAAAGGAATACTTCAATGATAAAAGGATTCAGGTTTCTGTGTTTATGTCGCCCGTTAACGTTCACGTTACACGTTATCCTGTGGGCGGAAAAATTGTTTACAGTAAATACCATCCCGGAAAATACTTGGTTGCCTGGCATCCAAAATCTTCTGAAGAAAATGAACGCACCTCTGTGGTTGTTAAAAATGATAGTTTTGGAGAAGTCCTATACAGACAGGTGGCCGGAGCTATGGCAAAGCGTATTGTGAATTATGCCGAAATAGGACAAACAGTTGAGCAAGCCTCTGATAGTGGATTTATAAAATTTGGTTCACGTGTTGATATATTTCTACCACTAGACACAAATATAAAAGTAGCCCTAAACCAAACAGTTAAAGGTGGGATATCTATAATTGCTGAAAAATAATGAATTCAGAAAAATTAGAAATCGCATTTAGAAATGCTGTTAAAAGCATAAACGAACACACAGAGCCATTTCCGGCAGATTTTCTGTTGCGCCTTTACGCATATTACAAAAGAGCCACAAACGATCAGGATTTGCCCAATAGCAATAACCCTCTAATCAGTGCATTTAAAACCAATGCGCTCTTCCAAACCAAAGGCTTAACACCCGATGAGGCAAAACAACTTTATGTAGATGCGGTAGATTATTATTTTCTATATAGAAAATAATCTATTCCTGTTGTGCCTTGTTGAATTTTATCTCGTAATCATCAATAGCCTCACTTATTTTATCAACATTTGAAGATGCCTTTTCGTGAGCTTCTTCCATTGCTTTTTCCAAATCTTTGTCGGGATGCTGAAACAGATCCGTGATTACGTGGTTAATTTTGTCAATAATACTTTTTTGACTGTTTTTGATGTCTTCAAGTTTATGAAGCATCGCTTCCATTTCGTTATATTTTGATTGGTCCATGATTTTCTATTTTTATGAAGATACGGGCAAATCCAATTACAACGACACAAATTAACCTTTGATTAAAAGAATTTAAGAATTTTTAACGGGCTTGGCTATTATTGCAAACCCGAAAGGCTGGATTTTAAAGTTTCAATTTTAGCCAAAGCATCTGCTTCCTTTTGCTTTTCCAAAGCAACCACTTGTTCTGGGGCACCGCTTACAAAACGTTCATTTTTCAATTTGCCGCGAACACTTTTCAGAAAACCTTCAGTATATTTCAGCTCTTCCTGCAACTTTGCCATTTCTTCTTCAATATTTATTGCTCCGGAAACCGGGATAAAATATTCATTGGATTTTACACGGAAAGTAAGTGCGCCATCCAATTTCTCAGAAATATAATTCAATTCTGAAATATTGCCGAGTTTTGCAATTACAGCATCAAACTCTTTAGAAGCATTGTCGTTATTCAGCACAGAAAGCTCGATGGTATCTTTAAATGAAATGTTCTTTTCTTTACGAATGGTTCTAATTCCAGAGATTACTTCAGAAGTAAATTCGAAATCTTTAATAATCTTTTCATCAAAGGATTCCATTTTTGGCCATTCCGAAATTATCAAGGCTTCAGAAATATCCCGCTCTGTAATGTGCTGCCAGATTTCTTCAGAAATAAAGGGAACAAAAGGATGAAGTATCTTCAAGTTATCTTCTAAAATAGCAATAACTTCTATATAGGTTTTTTCTGAAATTTTTTCACCGAATGGTGGTTTTACCATCTCAAGCAACCAAGAACAGAAATCGTCCCAAACCAACTTATAGGTAGACATCAAGGCATCACTGATGCGATATTTACTGTAATGATCCTCAATTTCCGCCAAGGTTTTCTGAAATTTACTTCGGTACCATTTTAATGCAATGGCATCACTTGGCGATTGCTCTTTTGTAAGTGAAACTTCCCAGCCGTATATCAAACGGTAGGCATTCCATATTTTATTTACAAAGGCACTCCCCTGTTTACACAAATCTTCATCAAACATTAAATCATTTCCAGCGGGCGAACTCAAAAGCATCCCCACGCGAACCCCATCTGCGCCATAAGTGTTCATCAAATCTATTGGATCTGGTGAATTGCCCAAAGATTTGCTCATTTTCCTGCGCTGCTTATCCCGAACGATACCCGTTAAATATACATTATTAAAGGGTTTTTCGTTTCGGTATTCATAACCTGCAATAATCATCCGAGCTACCCAAAAGAAAAGAATCTCTGGAGCGGTAACCAACTCGTTTGTTGGGTAATAATAATTTATTTCATTATTGTCCGGTTCTAAAATCCCGTTGAAAACACTCATGGGCCAAAGCCACGAAGAAAACCAGGTATCCAGTGCATCCGGATCCTGCTTTAAGTTGCTGGCTGATAGTTGTTGGTTGTTGGTTTTTTCCCTTGCAAGCTTTATAGCTTCTTCAATATTTTCTGCAACTACAAAGTCTTCCTTTCCATCGCCATAGAAATAGGCCGGAATTTGCTGGCCCCACCAAAGTTGTCGGGAAATGTTCCAATCGCGTACATTTTCCATCCAATAACGGTAGGTGTTTACGAATTTTTCAGGAACCAAGTTTACTTCTTTATCGAGCACAGCATCCAAGGCGGGCTGTGCAAGTTCTTTCATTTTAAGAAACCATTGATCGCTCAATTTTGGTTCTATAACGGCTCCGGTACGCTCGCTTGTACCAACTTTATGCATATGGGTTTCAATTTTTGAAACCACACCCATTTCTTCAAGTTCCTTTACTATTTCTTTGCGAACCACAAAACGATCTTTTCCTTCATAATGAAGACCAAAACTGTTTAAGGTTCCATTATCATTCAAAATATCGATAATTTCAAGATGGTGCTTATCGCCCAGCATTTTGTCATTCTCGTCGTGTGCTGGGGTTACTTTTAAACAACCTGTACCGAATTCAATATCTACATATTCGTCTTCAATAATAGGAATGACTCGATTGCATACAGGAACGATTGCTTTCTTTCCTCGAAGATGAGAAAAGCGTTCGTCATTAGGGTTTATACAGATGGCAGTATCGCCCAAAATAGTTTCCGGACGCGTGGTTGCAATGGTAAGGGTATCGTCGCTACCTTCAATTTTATACTTTAGATAATAGAGATTGCCCTGTTTTTCTTCATAAATAACCTCTTCATCGGAAAGAGTAGTTTTGGCCTCGGGATCCCAGTTTACCATTCGGTAGCCTCTGTAGATATTTCCTTTTCTATATAAATCAACAAAAACCTTTATTACGGAAGCGGACATTTCTGGGTCCATGGTGAATTTTGTCCGTTCCCAATCACAGGAAGCTCCCAGTTTTTTAAGCTGTTCTAGGATTATTCCACCATGTTTGTGGGTCCATTCCCAAGCGTGTTCCAAAAATTCCTCGCGAGAGAGGGTTGCCTTATCAATTCCATCTGCTTTTAATTTGGCCACAACCTTGGCTTCCGTTGCAATGGAAGCGTGATCCGTTCCGGGCACCCAACATGCATTAAAACCTTGCAAGCGCGCGCGACGAATCAATACATCCTGCAACGTATTATTGAGCATGTGGCCCATATGCAAAACTCCTGTTACGTTTGGCGGAGGGATTACAATGGTATAGGGTTCTTTTTCATTTACTTCAGAATGGAAATAATTGTTTTCCATCCAGTAGCTATACCACTTGTTTTCAGTTTGTTGAGCATTGTATTTTGCATCTAAGGCCATTTTTGGTGCGATTTTTGGAGAATCAAGTGCAAAAGTAACTATATCTGCAAGATTACGAAAGTGAATAAGTTATTTTGCACGTTCATTAAAAGTTACATACTTTAGCATTTATTAAAACCCAAAAATCATGAAAAAATTAGCTCTTTTAGTGCTTGTAGCTTTTGTAGGTTTCACCGCACAGGCACAACAAGCAAAAATTAGTTTTAAAAATGACACTGTAGATTACGGTAACATAGCCAAAGGTAGCGATGGCGTTCGCGTTTTCGAATTCACCAATACAGGAGATGCACCTCTTATTATAAGTGATGTAAAATCCAGTTGCGGATGTACAGTTCCTAAAAAACCAGATGGACCTATAGCTCCTGGAGCAAGCAGTACCATACAAGTAAAATATGATACTAACCGCGTAGGTCCTATTAGAAAAACGGTAACCGTTTATTCTAACGCAAGCGAACCAATAGTAGCTTTAAAAATTAAGGGTGAAGTAATGAGCGACAGCAATAGTGTGCTGGAAAAAAGCAAATAAATCTTTACTTTAAATACTTTGAAACAGGGTGCCAAATTGCACCCTGTTTTTTTATATCAAACTTTTTAAGTAAAATTTCACCCTATTAATGTTGGTTCCCCTTTTTAATTCGATAGTTATCTTTTTTCCTTCATCGCTGGAAAACATTTCAATAAGTTCATAAAGTTGATATTGATAAACAGGCCTACTGTTGACCTTTAAAATTTCATCCCCTTTTTCAATTCCAGCTTGGGCCGCGGGTGAATTTTCACGGACGTCAACAACAATATAACGAGGGACCAAAGAAAATTCATACTCTGTGGTGACAGAGATAGAGGTAATATTTAAAGAGGAGCTTTCCTGATCAGACGTAAGCCTATCTGAATTTACCCTTGCCTGTTTCTCTTTTTTGACCAATTCCATCCCTTCATGTTCAATGGTCAAGCCGCTCATATTGTAATTGAAAGGATCATTGAACTTGCCATTTTTCTTAAAGCGCATTTTTTTGTTACCGTAATCAAAGGTTATTGTAAACCGACTCAAAAAACCGCCACCCAAACTCCCGTCCCTTTCTTTATAATAACGTGCTTTTTTTATAGCTTCATCATCCGGAAATGCCGCATTTACACTTTTCAGACGAATATTGCCCAACAATACCTCGGGAAGCTTTGTCCGTTTGCCAAATATATCGCCACTAAGCCCCAAACCTAAAAAATCATGAAAATAGTTTTTAGGATCTTCTTTAATAAAACCGTCATCATCAAACAACCAGAAAACATCACTAGAACCAGAGTCCACCAAAAGGGTTACGTCATTGGGCTCATTATTCAATACTGTTTTTAATGAAATGTAAGGTTTGCTGTTTACAAAGGTTATGTCCAGGTCTTCGCATTTCCTGCATTTTTTTAAGGGATATTTTTCGGGATTATATATTATAATTTTTTCAGAGACATAATTTATTTTAACAATAAAATTTTGAAAAAAATCATTCCCCAAAATTCCATGTATTGGGATACCCATTCGCGGGGAAAAATTCAGGGCTTTGTCAAAAATTATAAATACGGTATGGTCCGTATCCAAAGCATCGCCTATCTTTACTTTATTGTTTCTGCTTTTTAGTGCCTCAACAGAGCCCCCTTCTCCCAAACCTTGAAGTTGGATGGGAGTAGTATTTCGCAACTCAAGGCTATCTGCGTCTTCCAAACTGAAGAGAATGGTAGATTTTACACCTGTGTCCAATATAAAAGAAAGTTTGGTCCCATTTATTTCCACGGGCACAACCGGCAGGTTGTTTACCAGTTTGAAAGGAATTTTATCCTTCTTTTTATTCCCTGGCAAAGAAAAACCAGTTTGCGCCAATGTAGACATGGAAAAACAAACAATTAAGCAAAAAAGCAATCGTCCATTCAATATTTTTAGATTTTTTTTCAATGTACTTGAAGATATAAAAAAAAGGTGAATGTGAAGGGAATAGGCCATTGAATAATAAAATATATTTTGCAACTTTGCTTCAAATAATCTCAATATGCCTCGCGTCTCACACAAAGGAAAAAACATGCCGGAATCGCCAATTAGAAAGCTGGTTCCCTATGCTGAAAAAGCCTATAAAGCAAACAAAGTTGTTTATCACCTCAACATAGGCCAGCCCGACATAAAATCGCCTGAGATTGCTATGGAAGCCGTAGCAAACCATAATTTGGAAATTCTTGCCTATACCCGTTCAGAAGGTTCACAGGAGTACCGCGAAAAAATAGCTGGATATTATAAAAAAAACAATATTCCAGTAGAAGCTGAAGACATAATTGTTACTACCGGAGGAAGTGAAGCGTTGCTTTTCGCAATGGGAAGCATTGCCGATGAAGGTGACGAAATAATTATCCCCGAACCCTTTTACGCCAATTACAATGGCTTTGCCACTGAATCTGGGATCAAGATTGTACCGGTAATTTCTAAAATTGAAGACAACTTTGCGCTTCCGCCCATTTCAGAATTTGAAAAACTCATTACCCCAAAAACCAAGGCAATACTTATCTGCAATCCGGGAAACCCCACTGGTTATCTTTATTCCAAGGAAGAAATCCAAAAGTTGGCTTCCATTGTAAAAAAGCACGATTTATTTTTGGTGGCTGATGAAGTATATCGAGAATTTACTTATGATGGCTCCAAACATTATTCGATACTTGAAGAAGAAAGCTTGGACCAATATGGGATAATCATTGATTCTGTTTCCAAAAGATACAGCATGTGCGGCGCGCGCATTGGTTTTTTGGTTTCAAAAAACAAAGAACTAATAGCTACCTCGCTTAAATTTGCACAAGCACGTTTAAGTCCGCCAACTTTTGCGCAAATTGCAAGCGAAGCCGCCCTTCAAACGCCCCAAAGTTATTTTGATGCGGTAAATAAGGAATATCAAGACAGGCGCAATACTTTGGTCGCGTCTTTAAAAGCAATTCCCGGTGTAAAAGTTGGTGAGCCAAAAGGTGCTTTTTATTGCATTGTGGAACTTCCCGTAAAAAACAGCGATAATTTTGCGCAATGGCTTTTGGAAGATTTTGATGACAACGGCGAAACCATCATGGTAGCTCCGGCAGCTGGCTTTTACTCCACTCCCGGGGTTGGCAAAAACCAAGTGCGTATTGCCTATGTGCTTAAAAAGGAAAGCTTGGTGCGTGCCGTGGAAATTTTGGAAATAGCGCTAAAAAAATATAAAGATTAATGCGAATTGAGGAAAACAAATCGCTTAAAAATTACAACACCTTCGGAATAGACTGTAATGCCCGCTATTTTGTTTCTGTAAAAACAGTCGAGGAACTTAAGAATGCCCTTTTACACAAACCTTCGGAAAATCTATTTCTTCTTGGAGGGGGAAGCAACATGCTTCTTATATCAGATATTGATGCTTTTGTAATCCACCTCGATTTAAAGGGAATAAAAATAATTTACCAAAACGATAAGGAGGTATTTGTTGAAGCAAATGCCGGCGAAAATTGGCATGAATTTGTTCAATACGCCATTGAAAATAATTTTGGCGGACTCGAAAATCTGTCATTGATTCCGGGCAATGTGGGCACTTCGCCTATACAGAATATTGGCGCCTACGGAGTAGAATTGAAGGACACTTTTGTAAGCTGTAAAACCCTCGAGATTGAAACCTTAATTGAAAGGGAATTTTCAAAAGCGGAATGCCAATTTGATTATCGCAATTCAATCTTTAAAAATGAGGCGAAAGGTAAATATATTATTAGCAGCGTTATTTTCAAATTGTCCAAAAAAGATCACGTTCAAAATATTTCCTATGGCGATATCCAAAAAAATTTAAAGGAAAGAAATATTGAAAAGCCCAGTATTAAAGATATTTCTGAAGCTGTAATCTCCATTCGTCAGTCAAAATTACCCGATCCAAAGGTGTTGGGCAACAGCGGAAGTTTTTTTAAAAACCCAGTGGTTGATGGAGAAACTTTTAAAGAGTTCAGAAGAAAATTTCCCGAAGCCCCTTTTTATGAAATTTCACCAGCGGAATTCAAAATTCCCGCAGGTTGGTTGATTGAAAATGCCGGTTTCAAAGGAAAGCGATTTGGTGATGCTGGCGTCCATAAAAACCAAGCCCTTGTACTCGTAAATTATGGTAATGCCACTGGAGCCGAGATTTGGCAATTGGCCATGGACATCCAAAAAAAAATAAAGGAAACCACAGGAATTTTTATTGAACCGGAAGTAAACGTTTTTTAGTCAACATTCAGTACTGCGTTCAACACATGTATCACTCCGTTCGAGCCGTTGATATCACTTTTAACTATTAGCGCCTTATTTCCTTTTTCATCAGTAATCACAATATCCATTTGTTTGGTAGAAGCCGTTAGAGAACCACCGCTTAATGTTTTCATCATTAATCTGCCACTGTGTTTTTTTATATCCTGAAGCATTACAGCTGAATCGATATTGCCTTCCACAATATGCGATTTTAATAGATTTACTAATTTTTCCTTATTTTTTGGGTTGAGATAAAAATTTGTCTTTTCAACATCCAATGAATCAAACGCTGCATTGGAAGGAGCCAATACTGTATAAGGCCCCTTTTGTTGGGCGAGCACTTCGGTCAAACCTGCGGTTACAACAAAGCTTGTGTATTTTTTTAATTCCGGGGTAGCCATTAAACGGGACATTACGCTATTGATTCTCTCAACATCGTCAGCAGTAAGTTCCTTTTTCTCAGCCTTTTTTACTTCCGTAATTTCGGTTTTTTCCGTAGAGGTGTTTTCTTGATCCTTCACTTCATTTTTACATGAAACAATAAAAAGTGTGAAAAGGGATATCAATAAAAAAGTGCAAGTTTTATACATCGTTAAAATATTTAAAATTGAGGCCAAAAATACTTAAAATACGGGCACAACACCAAGAAACATTGTATTTTTGTGGTCAAAATTAAACAATGAAACTTTTATTAATTACAATTGCCCTATTATTACTTGCCGTTGCAGGAATTGCCATAAAAATTTGGGGAAAAAAGGATGGAAAATTTGCAGGAACCTGCGCAAGCCAAAGCCCTTTTTTAAATAAAGAAGGACAAGCCTGCGGTTTTTGCGGAAAAACTCCGGACCAATTTGATACCTGCGCCGGTGAAACCTCCAACATAAAAGGGTCTAATACCCAATCGTAAATCTGCAATCTAAAATCATAACTGTCTATGGTGCTACTTTACGCTTTTAGCGCGGTAGTTTTAATTAACTGTGCTTATTTCTTTCTCTTTTCAAAATTTTCCTTTTTAAATATTTCCGATTCAAAAACGACAGCAACCTCTCCGGTTTCACTGATTGTCTGTGCAAAAAACGAAGCGGAAAATCTCAAACGCCACATACCCCTTTGGCTCCAACAGGAATATCCAAATTTTGAACTCATCCTTATAAATGACGCTTCCGTTGACGAAACACTGGACGTAATGGAGTTTTTTGCTGAAACAGATTCCCGTATACAAATAGTTAACGTTAGGAACAATGAAGCCTTTTGGGCAAACAAAAAATATGCTCTGACCTTGGGTATAAAGCGCTCAAGAAACAACCGCTTGGTTTTCACCGATGCTGACTGCTACCCTACTTCATCTAAGTGGTTGTCTGCGATGGCTTCAAACTTTTCTGAAGAAAAACAATTGGTTTTGGGCTACGGGGCATACGAAAAAGCTCCAGGTTTTTTAAACAGACTTATCAGGTTTGAAACCTTGATGACCGCAATTCAATTTTTTTCATACGCTAAGGCGGGCATACCTTATATGGGTGTGGGTCGAAATTTAGCTTATACCAGCACACTTTATTATGAAAACAATGGCTTTATGGGCCATATAAAAGTAGCATCCGGTGACGATGACCTGTTTGTAAATGAAGCCGCAACTTCTACCAATACTGCCATTTCCATAAATCGTGATTCCTTTACTTATTCAATCCCGAAAAAAACTCGAAAAAATTGGCTCATTCAAAAAAAGCGCCATTATTCCATAGCAAAACTTTACAAGACAAAACATCGTTTTTTATTGGGGATGTATTATGTTTCCAACCTTTTGTTTTGGGTGGCTACACCTTTGGTGCTTTTCATACAATACTGGCAGATTGGTTTAGGACTGATTGCGCTGCGCTTCCTATTACAGTATATAATCATCGGGAAAGCCGCAAAAAAACTAAGGGAAAACGACCTGCTTCCACTAATTCCTTTTTATGAAATCTTTTTACTTATTACCCAAATGAGTATCTTTATTTCTAGCAGTGGGGAAAAAAATTCCAAATGGAAATAACTTCGGAGGAAATTTACAAGCAAATTGACAAGGCAAAAAAAGGAAAACAGAGCGCTTTTAAGTTTCTGATGGACCATTTTTGGAACGAGGTATATGGTTTTCAACTGAAACGTGTGCGCGATGAATACGAAGCCGAGGACATTACCATTGAGGCTTTTTCAAAAGCATTCGACAAAATTGAAAGCTTTGATGAAAACTATTCCTTTTCAACCTGGCTCATCGCCATTTCAAAAAATATCCAAATAGATAAAACCCGAAAGAAGAACGCTTCCATCTATTCACAGACTATGGATGCTTCGAAGGAACATATCCAAAAAATCGCAGACCACTCGCCCACTCCCGAAGACAAACTGATTAAGGAACAAAATTTAGCGGAACTGCTGCAGTACATCAAACAGCTAAAACCACATTACCAAGAAGTTATAAATCTGCGTTATTTTCAGGAAATGAGCTATAATGAAATTTCCAAAAACCTCCAAGAGCCTTTAAGCAATGTAAAGGTGAGATTGTTGCGGGCGCGCAAACTTTTGTCCGAGATTATTACACAAAAGGGATAATTTCAAAATCAAAACCGATTTTGGTTGCTGAGCAAAGTGGAGGTACCAAATTCCATATTTCCCATTGCATATTTCCCATTTCGTATTTCATTTTTTGTACTTTTGTCTCCCTTATGAGCACAGACACTTTAACCCCCCAAAAACCAACTCCTAAGCCCAAATGGCTAAGAGTAAAACTTCCTACCGGAAAAAAATATACCGAGTTGAGAGGTTTGGTTGACAAGTACAACCTCCACACTATTTGCGCCTCCGGCAGTTGCCCAAATATGGGCGAATGTTGGGGAGAAGGCACCGCCACCTTTATGATTTTAGGGAATACCTGTACCCGCTCCTGTGGTTTTTGTGGCGTAAAAACCGGAAGGCCCGAAACAATTGATTGGGACGAACCCGAAAAAGTGGCGCGTTCCATTAAAATCATGAACATAAAACACGCGGTTATTACTTCTGTGGATAGGGACGATTTAAAGGATATGGGTTCCATAATCTGGGCCGAAACCGTGAAAGCCATCCGTAGGATGAACCCAGAAATAACATTGGAAACCTTAATTCCCGATTTTCAGGGAAATACCCGCAATATTGATAGAATAATAGCTGTAAAGCCCGAAGTAGTTTCCCATAATATGGAAACCGTAAAACGCCTTACCCGCGAAGTGAGAATCCAGGCCAAATACGAAAGAAGCCTTGAGGTTTTGAACTATTTAAAACAAGCTGGCATGCCACGGACAAAAAGTGGGATTATGCTCGGTTTGGGAGAAAAGGAAGATGAAGTTTTACAGACTATGCAGGATTTGAGAGAAGTGGGGCTGAATATTTTAACTATCGGTCAATACTTACAACCTTCAAAAAAACATTTGCCAGTAAAAGAATTCATTACTCCGGAACAGTTCAAAAAATATGAAACCGTTGGTTTGGAAATGGGTTTCCGTCACGTAGAAAGTGGTGCCTTGGTTCGTTCTTCTTATAAAGCACAAAAGCATTTAAACTAAATAAGTTTTTTTATAATGGCACAAAAAATAACGGTGGGGATCAATGGTTTTGGGCGTATAGGAAGAAATCTTTTTCGGTTATTATTGGACCATCCAACCATTGAGGTAGTTGCGGTCAATGATCTTGCCGATGCCAAAACGTTGAGCCATCTTTTAAAATACGACAGTATTCATGGAGTACTTCATAGAGAAATTTCATTCTCAGAAAAGGAAATCACTGTAGCAGGAAAAAAAGTAAGGTTTTCTTCTGAAAAAAATATTGAAAATATTCCTTGGGGAAATTTGGATGTAGTAATTGAAAGCACTGGAAAATTTAAAACCCGGAACGATCTTGAAAAACATATTGCCAATGGAGCCAAAAAAGTTATCTTATCAGTTCCTCCAGAAGATGATAGCATAAAAACAGTTGTTATGGGCGTAAATGACCATATCATCACGCCCGAAGACACCATAATATCCAATGCCTCCTGCACCACCAACAATGCCGCGCCAATGCTTAAAATAATTAATGAGCTTTGCGGTATTGAACAAGCTTACATAACCACAGTGCATTCGTACACTACAGACCAAAGCCTGCACGACCAACCCCACAGGGATTTAAGACGCGCGCGT
>JBBQQN010000005.1:0-58332 GCA_038215845.1 Flavobacteriales bacterium
CGCGATTATTGGATGAAAGCAGATAGAGCCTTGGAATACGGTATGATCGATGAGATTTTAACCGGTAACAAACAATAGACTTTGGAGAAAAAGAATAATATGTCGAAAGAAGATTTAGAATGTTCCTTTTGCGGCCGCAAAAAATCTGAGACCAACTTGCTTATCGCAGGATTGGATGCCCATATTTGCGACCGTTGTATTGAACAGGCGCATGGAATTGTTGTCGAGGAAGCTTTGCATGCGGGCAACACCGAGTTGTCCAAAGACCTAATGCTTAAAAAACCAAAAATTATAAAAGCATTTTTGGATGAATATGTAATTGGACAGGAATTCACCAAAAAGGTAATGTCCGTAGCTGTTTACAATCACTACAAGCGTTTGCTTCAACCAAAAAGCGACGATGATATTGAAATTCAAAAAAGTAATATCATAATTGTAGGACAAACCGGAACCGGAAAAACCTTGATTGCAAAAACCATAGCAAGAATGCTGAACGTGCCTTTGGCTATTGTTGATGCTACCGTTCTAACGGAAGCAGGATACGTGGGTGAAGACGTAGAAAGCATCTTGACGCGTTTACTGCAAGCCGCCGATTACAACCTCGAAAAGGCTGAAAACGGAATTGTGTTTATTGATGAAATTGATAAAATTGCACGTAAAAGTGATAACCCTTCCATTACCCGCGATGTAAGCGGGGAAGGAGTTCAGCAAGCTTTATTGAAACTTTTGGAAGGTACCGTTGTTAACGTGCCGCCCAAAGGAGGAAGAAAGCATCCCGATCAAAAATTTATTGAGGTAAACACCGAAAATATCCTTTTTATAGCCGGTGGTGCTTTTGATGGAATTGACAGACATATTTCCAAACGTTTAAATATGCAGGCTGTCGGTTTTACGGCTTCGCTTAAGGAAAACCAAATTGAACGCGATAATATTTTGAGATACATTATTCCGAAGGATTTAAAGGATTTTGGATTGATTCCCGAAATTATTGGTCGCCTTCCTGTATTGACCTATATGAATCCATTGGATAAAGAAACTTTACGCTCTATACTTACCGAGCCTAAAAACGCTATTATAAAACAGTATAAAAAACTGTTCGAAATGGACGGGATAGATTTTGTAATAACCGAAGAAGCTTTGAATTTTATAGTTGAACAAGCCATAGAATACAAGCTGGGGGCCCGTGGGCTTCGCTCATTGTGCGAAGCGGTATTGACCGACGCCATGTTTGACCTTCCGGGAACTGATGAAAAATCGATTCACGTTACCAAAGAATATGCAGAGGAGAAGTTGAACAAATCCACTCTTAAGAAATTAAAAGCGGTTTCCTAAAACTTACTTCAACAGTTTAAAAAAGACAAAAGCCTCAGGAAATTCCTGAGGCTTTTGTCTTTCAATATATATTTGGTTAAAATATTTTATGGAGTAGCAAGAAGAGTTTTGTTTTTGTTATTAAGAATTTTATTGTGCATTTGGTCTTTTTTGCAATTCAGATTATAACCCGCAACTTCATTGTCCATCTTTTTTACTGATTGAACAGTAGCGCAAGAGGTAAATGAAACTGTAAAAACTAATATCGCTAAAAGGGAAAAAAACTTCTTCATTGTAATTGTTAGAATTATTTTGATGAAGCAAACTTACAGCGATTGAAAAGGACTTTCAAATGTTTTAGTTAAACGCAATGGATAATCGTTGAAATACAAAATCTGGGAAAGCCTATCGATAAAGGGTTTGAATTAACCGACCTATGACACATTGCATTTTGGTAAAAAGATTTTACCGAGCTTATAGAACCTTATTTAACTTCAAAAGCTCCTCTAAATAATCCCGTGTATTTGAAAGCCGTGGAACTTTGTGCTGCCCGCCAAGTTTATTTTTTTCCTTTAGCCAATCATAAAATAATCGTTCACGAGCGTGATGTATTTTTGGCGCATTCAAGGTGGTATTGTTAAACCGCTTGGCTTCATAATCGCTATTTACTTCCTGAAGGGCGGAATCCAATAGTTGTGAAAAAGCTCCAAGATCATCCGGAGGCGATTTAAATTCGATAATCCATTCATGGGCGCCTTTTTCTCTTCCGTTCATAAAAATGGGTGCTGCGGTATAATCTACAATCTCGGCATTGGTAAGCTGTGATACTTTGCGCAGGGCGCTTTCAGCATTTTCTATTATCAATTCTTCACCAAAAACATTTATATGGTGCTTGGTTCGTCCCGTAACTTTAATTCTATAGGGATCTGTTGAAGTAAAACGGACGGTATCACCAATCTTGTAGCGCCAAAGCCCCGCATTTGTTGTTATAATAACGGCATAATTTTTTCCTTCTTCCACTTGGCTTAAAGGAATTACCATTTCAGTATTACTTCCGTAGGTTTCCATTGGAATAAATTCATAGAAAATTCCGTAATCTAGCATGAGCATCAATTCCTTATTGTCATTCCTGTCCTGTATGGCGAAAAATCCTTCCGAGGCATTGTAAATTTCATAATATCGGAAATCTTCTTTCGGCAGCAATTTGTTGTACTGATCAATGTAAGGGTCAAAATTTACCCCTCCGTGAAAATATACTTCCAAGTTTGGCCACACTTCAAATAAGTGGTTTTTACCCGTTATTTCCATAACATTGTTCAACAGAACCAACATCCAGGAAGGTACACCTGCCAAGCTGGTTACGTTTTCCCTTATTGTTTCGTTTACAATGGCCTGCATCTTGGTTTCCCAATCTCCCATCAGCGAAACTTCGTTGCTGGGAGTACTGCTAAATTCGGCCCAAAAAGGCATATTGTCTATAAGTATTGCGGAAAGATCTCCGAACACAGTTCCATTTTCTTGATACAATTGCTTGCTTCCGCCAAGGCGCAAACTTTTCCCTAAGAATAATTGTGAACTCGGATTATTGTTGAGGTATAAACAAAGTAAATCCTTACTGGCCGCGTAATGGCAATCTTCCAAAGAATCCAAGGTTACGGGTATAAATTTGCTTTTCGCATTGGTGGTTCCACTGGATTTGGCAAACCACTTTATAGGGGTGGGCCAAAATATATTTGTTTCACCCCGTCTTGCCCTTTCTATCCTCGGTTCGTTTTCTTCATAAGTTGAAACGGGAATTCGCTCGGTAAATTCTCGATAGGTTTTAATACTTGAGAAATCGTATTCCCGGCCTATCTCTGTGTTTTTCGCTTTTTGGATCAAATTGAAAAGCAGCTCTTCCTGAACTTCAATGGGGTATTTCAAAAAAAGGTCTATTTGGTGAAACCGTTTTTTCAAAAACCACGAGGCAATTGAATTCACTATGGGGATTGGCATATTTTCAACTATCTTTATGCTATAAAAATAACGATTTTATAATTACGAAATTTCCTTTTTTTGAAGTCTTGTTTAATCGATTGAACTTCAAAAAACTATTCGTCATAAACATTTTTTTTAAATGAATTACGAAGGTGTTCTCACAAAAATGCAGACTGAAAATGGGTCTCCCATTCAGTATTATCTCATTTTTGAAAACGATTTTCTCAATGTAAACCAATTGTTGGACAAAAAAGTCTCCATCAATTTTCTTCGCTATCAATGCCTTAATTGTGGTTTGCAGAAAAAGATTTACCGCCAAGGCTATTGTTATGATTGTTTTTATCTGATTCCACAAGCTGCGGATTGGGTGATAAGCCCTGAGAAAAGTAAGGCTCATTTAGGAATTGAGGAGCGAGACCTCGATTTTGAAAAGAGTGTCCAACTCCAGCCACATGTAGTTTACCTTGCCAATAGCAGTAGTGTAAAAGTGGGTGTTACTCGTAAAAGCCAAGTCCCTACACGTTGGATAGACCAAGGCGCGCACGAAGCTATAGAAATTGTAGAAGTGCCAAATAGATACCTAGCGGGAATTACCGAAGTGGCATTAAAAGATCATGTAAGCGACAAAACAAATTGGCGCAGCATGCTCAAAAATGAGATTAAGGACGAAGATTTGGTAGCGTGGCGAAACCAGCTAAAACAGTTTATCCCGGCCGAAGCTTCCGAATATTATTTGGAAAATAATGCGGAGACTAATTTGCAATTTCCCGTTTTAAAATATCCATTAAAGCCCAAACCCCTAAACCTTGAAAAAAATCCCTTTTACGAAGGGGTGCTAAAGGGGATAAAAGGCCAATACCTCATTTTTGATGACGACACGGTTTTCAACATTCGCGGCAACGAGGGATATGTGGTTTCAATTACCGTGAATTGAAGTTAATTTCCCGTTTTTGTTTTTGTTGTATCCGTTGTTTTCTTTTTTCCGCCCAATAAGCCGCCTAGAACATCTTTTATTATTTGAGTGTTTTGTTGTTGCGTAGTCTGCTGTTGATTATTGGTGTTGTTATTTGTTTTAGTGGAATCCTGTTTGGTTCCGCCGCCCAGTAACCCCCCTAACATATCAGTTCCTTGGTTTATCAGTTTGTCTTTCTGTTTTGCCAAAAGTTGTTGGGTAAGTTTGTTGATGGCAGTTTCGGCATTCAGCGAAATTTGTGGATTTGTAAAAGTTCCCTTTAAGCCAATTGGCAATGCAACGTGCATTTCATCCGCCTCTTTCGAATTTAAATTTTGAAGTAGTTTATTTACTTCGCCCCCTAAATATTTTGCGGGAACGTCCATGGTTATATCGTAATCAATAGATTTGTCCAATCCGTGCGTTCCGGCTACTGCAACATCAATTCCTTTTATGTCAAAGTGAAAGGGTTTTACCTGTATTTTACCATTGTTAAAAGTGAAATTGGTAGTTACATCGCGCAGGCTGAGTTTGTCGAGGTTCAAAAACGAAACTTTTTGTCCCAATGCAGAAAGTAATGGCGCTTGTTGTGGATCTACTTCGGCAGTAATAATTTCCGCCAAGGCAGTTCCGGCTAGGGTAGAAAGCATAGGGGAAAGATCGTTGGTTAGTTGGCCATTCAATTCAAATTTGGTGTTTAAGCTTCCTTGCAGCGCTTTTGCAATGGGAACCAAATACTGAAACATTTCAAGTTCTTTAAAGGATTGATCAATGTCAATCTTGCTCAAATCCAGGTTCATTGAAAAGGTCGGGATTTCATTTTGGGTTGAAACATTCCCGGAAAGTGCCACATTTCCGCCAAAAATATTTGAAGTGAAATTACTGATGGAAATGGTTTCATTTTTAATGGTCGCCGTTCCCTTGGCATTTTTCAATTCCAAATTGTCGTAAACCAGTTTATTTGCCGTAAAATCTAAAGTTGCATCCAAGAAATCCGGAATTTTTACCGCCTTTGGGGTGGTGGTTGTTTGTGAAGTGTTTTCTTTTTTAGAAGAATTTTTTGTTGAAGTATCTTCTTCCGAAGACATAAAATCGTTCACGTTAAAAGTATTCGATTGAATGGCAAAGCGGCCTTTCAAATCCTGCTTGCTCATCAAAAAAGGAATTAGGTTTTGTATGCTTCCCGAAGCCTTAATGTCAGTTTGGCCCGTTGTAGCATTCAGTTCCTTTAAAGTGATGATTCCCGGTTGAAGCGACAAATTGGCGTTAGACACTTTTAATTCATTTTTAAAACCAGTTGCGTAATTAAAATTCGTCAAACTCGCAGTCCCGCGGGCATCGATTTTTTGGTACTGTTCCTTGTCCACCGATTCCATATCAAAATTTGCCGCTATATCCGCCTTAAAAATTCCGCTTAGGTTTTGTTCCATTTTTACTGGAAGTACTTTTTCAATATTTGCCAAATTCAAGGTTCCCTGCATTTCCATATTTACCAACGGATTTTCGGTCATATTTTTAATGCTTCCGTTCATCCTGAAAGGTTCGCCGTCAATCCTAAAAGTAAGGTTTGGAATGTTGAGATACGTATCTTTCAATAGCCCAGTTTCATTTTTCAATTGGGCGTCAATGGTAATATTATCTACTGCTTTTGGCAAATCTGGATATTTAAACGAAGCATTGCCACTCGCTACTTTTATATCCATCATCGGGATGTGGGTACTGTCCACAATACCTTTCAGCATTCCGTTTACGGTGAAATTTCCTGTGGTTTTTACATCGTTAATTTGTTTCACATAGGTTTCAGGAATTACAGCAAGGAAATTTTTAAAGTCCGATGAAGGCGTTTTAAATGTCAAGTCAACCTCGTTGTTATTTTCATTGACTTGCACAAAACCGTTGAAGGTAAGTGGAAGTTCGTTGATTTTAGCCTCATTTTCAAGAAAGGTATATTTCTGGTTTTTTAAATCAATCTTAAAAATGGCATCCAGCGAAACCCGGTTTTTGGTTAAATATTCGTTGCTGTCAATTTTTAAGGTTGCAAGCGCTTTTGTATGCGTATCCAGATTGCTTATTTCTTGTGAAAAATCCCCCTTGCCCTCGTGCTGTACTTCAGTTAGTATCAAATAGGTTTTAGAGGCTTCATCCAAATAATTTATTCGCGAATTGTTGATTTCGTAGTTTTTCAATTCAAAGGTAAATCCACCACTGGCTTTCTTTCCTTCGGAAGTAACGGGCGCGTCGTTTTTTATCGCCACGTCATAATTGGCATTACCAAGGGAATCAATTTTAATATTTATAAAGGCTTCATCCAATTTTACGGCATCCACTTTTATGGCCTCGTCACTTTTTTTGAAAAGCTGCATAATGCCCATATCCAAGTTTATGGTCTTTCCGCTGGCAAGGGTGTCACCTTTAAAAGGGGCATTGTTGATTACGCTAAAATTATTGATTTGAAGCGAGGCATTTGGAAAGCGGCTAAAAAGACTTAAATCCAAATCTTCCCACGCCACGGTGGCGTTCAGATTTTCATTTATGGTGCGTTTTAGCATCTTTTCAAGGCTCCCCTTAAAAATGAAAGGTGCTGCAAGGAGCAGCAAAATAAATATTCCAACTATAATTCCAATTATTTTTAGCGCTTTTTTCATAAAAAGATTCAAAATTTATTTTTGATAATTACTTCGAAAACAACTTCTTAAAAAAGTGTTTTCGCTCAAAAGTTAATCTGCGTACAAATTTACTTGGTAGTGTTTTTCTTTTCCTTAATTTCGTCTTAAATGTTAAAATTTGAAATCACATTCCCCTTTGTATAACGTTTATTTATCGCTCGGCAGCAATATAGGCAACCGTTTTGAATATCTTCAAAATGCAGTGAATTCTCTTTTTGAAGAAGTTGGGAGCATTGTAAAAATTTCCTCGGTTTACGAAACGCCTGCAATGGGTTTTGAGGGCGAACCTTTTTTTAATTGCGCCGTTTGGATGGGAACAGATTTAAAACCTTCCCAAATTCTTAAAACCATTTTGGAAATAGAAATGAAATTGGGCCGTAAGCGAAATATTTCAAAAAACTATGTTTCGCGACCCATTGACATCGACATCATATTTATTGACGATTTGGTGAAGGAATCCGCAAAACTGACTGTTCCACATCCTGAACTGGAAAAACGAAAATTTGTTTTACAACCGTTGGCCGAACTGAATCTACAATTAATCCATCCCGTTTCAAATAAAAATATTGGCCAACTTTTGGAGGAAACAACTGACCAAAGTGTACTTTCAAAACAGTCAAAATGGTTGGTAAACCCAATGAAGGATTACGATATTTCGAAATTTAATTATATTGCTATTGAAGGAAATATCGGTGCCGGTAAAACAAGTTTGTCCGTTAAAATTGCAAATGATTTTAACGCAAAATTGATTCTGGAACGTTTTAAGGACAATCCATTCCTTCCTAAATTTTATGAAGATGCCGCGCGTTATGCTTTTCCGTTGGAAATGTCATTTCTCGCAGATAGATACCAACAATTGGTGGACGATATTACGCAGTTCGATCTTTTTAAGGAATGCGTTGTTGCGGATTACGATGTGAACAAATCGCTTATTTTTGCCCAAATTACACTTACCGAGGTTGAGTTTGCACTTTACAAAAGGCTTTTTCAGGTAATGCATAAGGAACTTCCAAAACCGGATGTATACGTTTTCTTGTATCAAAACACCGAGAGGTTGCTTGAAAATATTAAAAAACGCGGCCGCAAATATGAACAGAGTATTGAGTATTCCTATTTGCAAAAATTAAATACGGGCTATTTAGAATTTATAAAAAACCAACATTCCGCTAATATTAAAATCATCGACATTTCAGAAATGGATTTTCTAAAAAACCGAAAGGATTATTTGAAAATTTTGAAAGAGATAGTAGACTAAATTAGCAGTTGGCAGTGGCAGTTTGCAAAACTGTAAACTGAATACCGGTAATGCTTACTTTTTTAGTTTACAAAACAAATCCCACACAACAACTCCTACACTTACCGAAATGTTCAACGAATGTTTGGTGCCGTACTGAGGAATTTCAATCACGGCATCGCTTGCCGTAACTACTTTTTGCTGCACTCCTTTTACTTCATTTCCAAAAACTATGGCGTAGGTCAATTCTTTTTGAAGTGAAAAATCATTGAGGTTAACCGCAAGTTCGGCCTGTTCGATAGAGGCCACGAAAACGCCTTCACTCTGCAATTTTGAAACAACCTCCAGCGTATTTTCGGCATATTCCCATTCCACGCTGTCCGTTGCGCCCAAAGCGGTCTTTTGAATATCTTTGTGTGGCGGTTTTGCAGTTATGCCACAGAGGTAGATTTTGTTTACCAAAAAAGCATCTGCCGTACGGAAAACAGAACCAATATTATTCAAACTTCTGATATTATCGAGTATGATAATAAGCGGCGTTTTTTCCGAATTTTTGAATTCTTCGGGATTTATGCGGTCCAGTTCGCTGTTTTTTAGTTTGCGGTTTTTCATAGGAGGCAAAGTTAATTGTTAGCAGGCTAAAGTAGAAGGGAATTGTTGATAAAACTGAATAATTCATAACTACTTCATTTTAAAGAAAAGCGCAATTTCGTTACATTTATCAATTGATTTTTTAATGAAAAGATATCCGCTTTCGCGGAAATATTATGGCGACGAAGGAAACCCCATTGATGAAACAGTACAATACGATTAAGGCTAAGTATCCCGATGCTTTGTTACTGTTTCGGGTGGGCGATTTTTACGAAACTTTTGGCGAGGACGCAATCCGTGCCGCGGGCATTTTGAATATTACCCTCACTGCGAGAAATAATGGCGGCGACAATGTAGAACTTGCCGGATTCCCGTACCATTCCCTAAATACTTATTTGCCCAAATTGGTAATGGCCGGTTGTCGCGTTGCTATATGCGATCAGTTGGAAGATCCGAAAATGACCAAAACAATCGTAAAACGAGGAGTCACCGAATTGATTACCCCGGGCGTGGCTTTTAATGATGATATTTTAAATTCGAAATCGAATAATTTTTTGGCAGCGGTTCATTTTGGAACTAAAAATCTAGGAGTTTCATTTTTGGATGTTTCCACAGGCGAATTTCTTGTTTCGGAAGGCTCTGCGGAATATGTGGACAAACTGCTTCAGAATTTCAATCCTTCGGAAGTGCTTTTTTCAAAGCAGAAACGAAAGCTTTTTTCAGAAACTTTTGGAAATGAATATCACGTTTTCCACCTTGAAGATTGGATTTTTCAAACGGATTATTCCTTTGAAACACTTACAAAACATTTCGACACCAAAAACCTAAAAGGCTTTGGGGTTGACCATTTGGAAGATGGTATTATCGCTGCCGGGGCAGCACTTCATTATTTAAGTGAAACCAGGCATACCAAGCTTCAGCACATTACAAAACTCGCGCGAATTGCAGAGGATGAATATGTGTGGATGGATAGATTTACCATCCGTAATCTGGAGCTTTATCATTCAAATTCGCCCAATGCGGTTACGCTTTTGGATGTTATTGACAAAACCATTTCGCCTATGGGCGGAAGGCTTTTAAAACGCTGGATGGCGCTTCCTTTAAAAAATGCCGAAAAGATTACCCGACGGCATGAAGTTGTAAGTTTTTTGCTCGACAATCCAGTGGTTTTGGAAAAAACCAAACAATACACCAAGCGCATTGGCGATTTGGAACGGCTTATTTCAAAAGTGGCCACAGGAAAGGTGAATCCGCGGGAAGTCATTCAGCTTAAAAATTCTTTGGAAGCTGTTATTCCTATAAAAACCTTGGCTTTACAATCCAAAAACGAATCGCTCAAAATTATTGGCGAACAACTTCACGATTGTGAACTGCTTCGCGAAAAAATAAAGGAAACACTTTTTGAGGAAGCTCCCGTAAATATTCTGAAAGGGAATTCCATTGCGGAAGGTTTTTCAGAAACACTCGATGAACTTCGGAATATTTCAGCAAATGGCAAGGAATATCTGGACGGAATGCTGGAACGCGAAACCAAGCGAACGGGAATTTCTTCGCTTAAAATTGCCTCAAATAATGTTTTTGGATATTACATAGAAGTGCGGAACACCCATAAGGATAAAGTTCCGGCAGAATGGATCCGTAAGCAAACTTTGGTGAGCGCCGAGCGCTATATAACCGAAGAACTGAAAGAATACGAGACCAAGATTCTTGGTGCTGAAGAAAAGATACTCGCTTTGGAACAGGAAATCTTTTCAAAGCTGGTGGATTGGATGATTCAGTTTATAAATTCAGTTCAACAAAATGCAGTTTTAATCGCACAACTGGATTGTTTGTGTTCTTTCGCAACCCAAGCAAAAGAAGCCAATTACACCCGCCCTTTACTGGATGATACTTTTGATCTTGACATAAAAGATGGCCGCCATCCGGTTATTGAAAAGCAATTACCGCCGGATTCGCCATACATTGCAAACGACGTTTTTCTGGATCGGGAAAATCAACAAATAATAATGATTACCGGCCCGAACATGAGTGGTAAATCCGCCATTCTTCGTCAAACGGCTTTGATAGTTTTATTGGCCCAAATGGGAAGTTTTGTTCCGGCATCAGCATTGCGGATGGGCTGTGTGGACAAGATTTTCACGCGGGTAGGGGCAAGCGATAATATTTCGATGGGCGAATCTACTTTTATGGTAGAAATGAACGAAACGGCAAGTATTCTAAATAATCTTTCGGAAAGAAGTTTGATTTTGCTGGATGAAATTGGCCGTGGCACGAGTACCTACGATGGTATTTCCATTGCCTGGGCAATCAGCGAATATTTGCACGAACATCCTTCACGAGCTAAAACCCTTTTTGCCACGCATTATCACGAACTCAATGAAATGACCGAAACTTTTGCCCGGGTTAAAAATTATAATGTTTCAGTAAAGGAGTTAAAGGACAATGTACTTTTTCTACGGAAATTGGTTCCCGGGGGAAGCCATCACAGTTTTGGGATACACGTTGCAAAAATGGCTGGAATGCCGCAAGCTGTCCTTAATCGCGCAAATAAAATTCTAAAAAGGCTTGAAAAGAGCCATGCTTCGGAAGAATTGACCGATGAAATGAAGGAAATTTCAAAAGAGGAAATGCAACTTAGCTTTTTTAAACTGGACGATCCGCTGCTTGAAGAACTGCGCGAGGAAATCTTGGAGATTGATATTGATACACTTACGCCCGTGGAAGCCTTGATGAAACTGAACGAGATAAGACGCATGTTGCAGCGAAATGCATCGGTAAAATTCAAAAAGTAAAATTTGCCAATAATTTTCCGAAAAAATCTTTTCTTTTGAAGTAAAAGTTTTAAATTTGCTCCCGCTTAGATAAATAAGCGACGTTCTTTAAATACAATGCGAAAATAGCTCAGTTGGTAGAGCGCCACCTTGCCAAGGTGGAGGTCGCGGGTTCGAATCCCGTTTTTCGCTCCAATTGCGAAGACCTTTAAAGAGGTTGCGTGTTCCCCGTCCCGAAGTTTCGGGATCGAGGGCCGTTTTTCGCTCAATTGAAGATGCCGATGAACATCGGCATTTTTTGTTAAGTCCCAGCTGCAAATGGCAGCTACGAATGCTGATGTGGTGGAATTGGTAGACACGCCGGACTTAAAATCCTGTGACCATTAGGTCGTGCGGGTTCAAGTCCCGCCATCAGTACAAAAGCTTCTTCTTAATTGAAGGAGCTTTTTTTATTTTATATGTTTCCGAAACTACTAGTGTTTAACGAAAACGCAGGCTTCATGATCCTTTCAATTTTTTTTATGCCATAAAAAAAGCCCTTCCAAAATGGAAAGGCTTTTAATTTTTTAGCAAAAGGATTGCTTATTGACCGTCAGTAGCGTCTTTTACAGCTTCTTCAGTATCATCAGCAGCTTTTTCAATAGCATCGCCAGTATCTTCAGCAGCTTCTTCAATAGCATCTCCTGTGTTGTCCATAGCCTCTTCTACATCATTAGTGGTAGTTTCAGCTGTATCGTCAACCTTTACAGTAGTCTCTCTGCAAGAGTAGATAGAAGCAACTAGAGCAAGAGCGGCAAATGATAAAAATAATTTTTTCATGTTGAAATAGATTAGTGATTAATAGTGGGCAAAAGTAATTAATTTTTTGATTGAGTATTATTTATAATAAATTATTTTTACGGGATTAGAAAAATAATTTTAAGGACAAATTCCAACTTATGTTAGGAAATATTCCAAAATACTTTTAAATTTACCTATGGAGAAACAATTATCTATAGAGGCCAAAAGGTTTAAAAATATTCGGGAAGAGCTTAGGCATACGCAACAGTCCTTTGCAGAAATTCTTGATATTGGTGCCACTACGGCAGATATTGAACGCGGAAAAACCAAAATTACCGGAAAAGTAGTGGTTGAGTTATTGAAACAATTCAATATTAACCCTCTTTGGTTATTTGGCGAAAGCTTTGAAAAATATTTTAATTCGGTCAGTGGTGATGTTAGCCCAAGGGTTATTACATTGGATTCCAGTGGCGATGACTCCATTATATTGGTAAATCAAAAAGCCGCCGCGGGCTACCCACACAACATACAGGATGTTGATTGGTATCAATCCTTACCGGTTTTTAATATTCCTTTGCCGGAATACCGAAATGCATCGTATAGAGGGTTTCAAGTGGAAGGGGACAGTATGCTCCCTAATATCCGCCCAAATGAATGGGTTTTGGGAAGGGCAGTGCCAAGCATTAATGAAGCCACCGATAGCAAAATCTACATTGTAGTGCTTAAGGATTCTGTATTGGTTAAAAAGCTCCAGAAAGTACCCAACATTCCACAAAATATTAGACTCATTTCATTAAACGCAGAATATTTGCCTATTGATATAAAAATAAAGGATATTCAGGAACTGTGGATGGTAAACAGTAAATTGACTTTTGCCATTGATGAGCCCTCAGAAAGCAGTTTATTGAGGCAATTGCAACAATCCATGGATGAACTGAAGGGACAGATTAAAAGTATGGGCAATAAAAAAAGCGATTCCTAAAAGAAACCGCTTTTTATGCTGAAATAAGAATTTAATCTAATTTTTTTCTTTTTCTTTTATTTTGGTATTCCCGTCGTCGTCGGTTTTAATTTTTACCTTTTCGTCTTCGGTTTCCATTTTTATTTTATCACCGTCTTGGCTAATTTCCACATCGGCACCTTTGTCCTGCATTTCTTGAACTACTTCTTCTTCTTTGGTCATTTCTTCCTTTTTATCTCTACAAGAGGTAAGGGAAACAGCTAGAAATCCAGCAAACAAGGCAATCATTGTCAGTTTTTTCATAATTTGTTGTTTTAAGGTTATTTAAAAATATTAAACATCGTCCGTACCGCCTGTACCGGTATTTTCTTTTATTTCGTCTACACCTTCTTGAATTGTATTTTCTACAGGATCTGTAGCGTCATCATCTACCGCGTCATCCATCGCATCTTGTGCATCGTCAACCATATCTTGGGCGTCATCTGCTTTTTTATTGTCCCTACAGGAAACAAACGCAGTGCTGAAAGCCATTACAAGGGCTAAACTTACAATTAGTTTTTTCATAAAGTTTGGGTTATTGGGTTTGTTTTTAATTATTTTTTGTCATTGCCAATTTTATCGATTTTTTTATCGATTTCTTGGTTAACCTCTTTATCAACTTCCTTTGCGGTTCTTTCAAGAATACCTTCAGAATCTTTAGGAGCTTCTTTTTCTACCCTTACTTCCCGAATCACTTCCTTGGTTTCCGTCTTTTTCTCCCGACATGATCCAATGGTAATCGCCAAAAGGGATATTACTAAAATAAATAAACGTTTCATAATAATTGGGTTAAGTTAAATTTTAACAAATCTACCCTTTTTAAAAAGTCTTATTATTAAAAATTTATTAAAAAAAATAAAATAAATAGAATGAGGTGTATTAAAGGTCAAGTATTATAGCATTGAATCTGTGTGCTCCATCGCCCTAAAAGTCAGGCAAGGTTTTAAGATATTCCATTACTTTTTGGGTGGCTCCCGTATTTTTATTTATAAAAAGGCCCGCAATCATTCCCGTTTTATTCCGAAACGAAGTATCGGCGACTAGTTTCTGTAAAATTTGGGTGCATTCTGAAGTGTTTTCAACTGAAAAAAGTCCTGCTAAATGCTGAAGGCGAATTGCTTCGGGAAAATTTTCATAGTTTTTTCCAATTATAATGGGAACCCCAAAGGTGGCGGGTTCCAAAATATTGTGAAGCCCCGTTGTGCCCATGGCTCCGCCAACATAGGCTATATCGGCATAACAGTAAAGTTTTGTCAAAAGTCCGATGGTGTCTATAATTAGCACTTTATAGCTTGCAATATTTTGCTTTTTCTCCGAATACAGGGCGGCTTTTGGCCCTATTTTTTTTCTGAAATTTTCAATTTTTGAAGCCTCAATTTTATGGGGTGCAATTATAAATTTTACATTTTCTGGAGCTGAATTTATATATTCCAAAAGGGCATTTTCATCTTCGGGCCAGGTACTTCCGCACACAATACAAATAGAATTTCCCTTAAAATTTTCAGCAAAGTCGAGTGTATTATTGGTTTCAATTTGGTGCGAAACCCTATCAAAACGAGTATCCCCGCTAAGTGTTACTTTATTAATGGATATTGTATTTAAAAGTTCTTTAGAATTTTCATTCTGAACAAAAATGTGTTCAAATGTACCAAGGGCCTTTCGCATAAAGGATCCATAGTTTTTAAAGAAAATTTGTTTTTCCCTAAACAGTCCTGAAACCAAAATCGTGGGCACCCTATTTTTTTGCAATTCAAAAAGGTAATTTGGCCAAATTTCATACTTTATAAATACGGAAAGCGAAGGATGGACTGCTAAAACAAATTTTTTCGCATTCGCGGCTGTATCCATTGGAAGATAAACGACCAGATCTGCAATGGGCGTGTTTTTTTTGATTTCAAAACCTGATGGCGAAAAAAAGCTGACCACAATTTTATGGTCCGGCTTAAGTTTTTTTACGGCTTCCATAATGGGCAATCCTTGTTCGAATTCGCCCAAGGAGGCACAATGGAACCAAATTGTACGGTCGGCCGCTGAAATGTTTTGTTGAATTTTTTCAAAAACGCCTTTTCTTCCGTTTACAAACAATTTCATTTTTTTGTTGAAAAGTGCCAGAACGCCCAAAACAAAGGTGGCAATGTGGATCAACAAATTATAGATTGTCTGCATAGGATGTAAAAATACCAAATTTAAAGTGCCAAATTTCAAATTTTCGTCATATAACTTAATAGCCCAATAACCAAATAACTTCCCTTTAAACAAATATCATTTTCGTAATTTTACCGGATTCATAAAAATAGAAGTTCAATTTAATAAATACCCGCCTGCACGGGCATAGTATGAAAAAAATACAAATGGTCGACCTTAAAGGTCAATATGAAACTATAAAGGAGCACGTGGACAATTCCATAATGAATGTTATTGAAACCACGGCTTTTATCAATGGTCCAGAAGTTCATGAATTTCAGAAGGAACTGGAGGAGTATTTGGGCGTTAAGCACGTAATTCCGTGCGCCAACGGTACCGATGCCCTTCAAATAGCAATGATGGGGCTGGGCTTAAAACCTGGCGATGAGGTAATAACTGCCGATTTCACCTTTGCGGCAACCGTGGAGGTTATTGCCCTGCTTCAATTGACACCGGTTTTGGTTGATGTAGATCCAATAAATTTCAACATAGATATAGAAGCAATTAAAAAGGCCATTACGCCAAAAACAAAAGCGATTGTCCCCGTACACTTGTTCGGCCTTGCCGCAAATATGGACGAGATTATGGCAATTGCAGAAGAGCATAATCTATATGTTATTGAAGATAATGCCCAGGGAATTGGGTCCGATTATATTTCAAAAGATGGAACCAAAAGAAAAACAGGCACGATTGGTCATGTAGCTTCTACCTCCTTTTTTCCTTCAAAAAACTTGGGATGCTACGGAGACGGGGGAGCAATTTTTACTAATGACGATACTTTGGCACATACCATTCGCGGTATTGTAAACCACGGAATGTATATGCGATACCATCACGACGTTGTGGGTGTAAATTCCAGATTGGATTCCATTCAAGCTGCGGTGCTTCGCGCTAAATTGCCATATTTGGATCAGTACAATGCTGCCCGTAGAAATGCTGCCAGAAAATACACTAAGGCTTTTGTAGGAATAAAAAACATTATTACACCCACAGGTCTCTGCGATAAAACCCAAACTATTTGTGACGTATGTACCTGCCATGTTTTTCATCAATATACATTGAAGATTGTAAATGCAGACAGGGATGCCCTGGTGAAACATTTAAACGAAAAAGGAATTCCTTGCGGGGTTTATTACCCAATTCCGTTGCACCTTCAAAAAGCCTATAAAGATGAACGTTACAAGGAAGAAGATTTTACGGTAACAAATCAATTGGTAAAGGAAGTTATATCCCTACCAATGCACACCGAACTGGATGATGAACAGATAGAATATATTTCAAAAACTGTTATAGCTTTTTTGAAAGATTAAAGAACATTTTTAAAAACACACCGCCGAAGTTTATCCTTAGCGATAGCCGAAGGGCGGGCAAATTATGAAAAAAATACTCGTTACTGGCGGCTTGGGTTACATTGGTTCCCACACCGTTGTTGAACTTCAAAATGCAGGTTACCAGGTAATTATTATTGATAACCTTTCAAATTCCTCACTTGATGTTTTGGAGGGAATAACCAACATTTCAAAAACTCCTCCCGCTTTTGAAAGATTGGATCTTCGTATAAAGAACGATGTTTCAGATTTCTTTAAAAATCATGCGGATATAGAGGGAATTATTCACTTTGCGGCAAGTAAGGCAGTTGGAGAAAGCGTTGAAAATCCGTTGCTTTATTATGAAAACAATCTGAATACACTTATTTATTTACTTCAGGAATGCAATGCGTGTGAAATTAAAAATTTCATATTCAGCTCTTCATGTACAGTTTATGGTGAACCTGATTCAGTGCCAATTACGGAGGAAGCTCCCATTAAACACGCTACTTCGCCATATGGAAATACAAAACAGATAAGTGAAGAAATACTAGCAGACACCTGTTCGGTTACTTCACTTAAATCAATATCCCTTCGATATTTCAATCCAATCGGGGCACATGAAACGGCTGAAATTGGCGAACTTCCGGCAGGCGTGCCACAAAATTTGGTTCCTTTTATCACCCAGACTGCAGCAGGAATCCGCAAGGAGCTTTCAGTTTTTGGCGATGATTATCCAACCCCGGACGGGAGTTGTGTGCGGGACTATATTCACGTGGTAGATTTGGCGAAAGCCCACGTAATAGCTTTGGAGCGATTGCTTTCAGATAAAAGTGAAAGTAGTTTTGAAGTGTTTAACTTGGGAACTGGAAGGGGCAGTTCTGTTTTGGAAGTAGTAAATTCCTTTGAAAAAAGCACTAACCAAAAAATTAACTATAAAATTGTGGACCGTCGACCTGGTGATGTAATCGAAGTTTATGCAGACACAAAAAAAGCGAATCGAGTTTTGGGTTGGAAAGCGGAAAAAACCATGGAAAATGCCTTGGAATCTGCCTGGAAATGGGAGAAAAAAGTGCGCAATTTAGAGTAACCCACAAGAAATTTATTAAATATAAAACATTTGGTAAGTATGATTTTTGTTATGGAGAATGCGATTGTCGATAAGGATTAACTATGGTTTAACAGTGATAATTAGGAATTGGAAGTAGATTTGCGTTTATTTGCATCAAACATAGAACATTATGAGGTTAGTTTCAGTAAAGCGAAAAACAAGAACGGAAAAGAGATTCACAGAGAAAATGGGTATGTTCACTACGAGTGTTATCTATATCAAAAAAACATTTTTAAACATACCTTTTAAAACAATACACAAATACCGTGAAACTTATTACGGAAAAGTAAAGGATTGCGGAGATTGCAATTTGACTGCTTAATAATATAACTATTATTCAAAAAGCCCCGATTTTTTCCAAATCGGGGCTTTTTTATTGATTATTTTTAAAATTATAATTCTGCTTTTTCAGTTTCCACTGAAGGGTCAATCTTCTTTACCAATCCCTGCAAAACATTTCCCGGTCCTACTTCAATAAATTTAGTAGCTCCATCCCTTATCATATTTTGAATGCTCTGTGTCCATTTTACTGGGGCGGTAAGTTGAAAAATAAGATTTTCCTTGATTTCTGAAGGATCCGTTACGGCAAAGGTTGATACGTTTTGGTATATGGGGCAAGCTGGTGCTGTAAAAGTTGTTTCTTCTATTGCTGCAGCCAGTTCTTCTCGAGCAGGTTCCATTAAAGGACTATGAAAAGCGCCGCCAACAGGCAAAATCAAAGCTCTTCGTGCTCCTGCTTCTTTTAAACTTTCACAAGCCTTGCCTACGGCATCTACATCTCCTGAAATTACTAACTGCCCTGGGCAATTATAATTGGCTGCCACTACAATTCCTGGAGTGTTGGCACAAATTTCTTCCACTAAATGGTCTTCAAGCCCCAAAACCGCTGCCATTGTTGAAGGCGTAAGCTCGCAGGCGTGCTGCATGGCCAAGGCGCGCTTATAAACGAGTTTTAAGCCATCACTGAAAGCGAGAGTTCTATTGGCAACCAATGCCGAAATTTCACCCAATGAATGTCCCGCAACCATATCTGGTTTAAAATGGTGTTCCATCACTTTTGCCAGAATGGTAGAATGAAGAAAAACGGCGGGTTGGGTAACTTTGGTTTCCTTTAATTCGTCAGCAGTGCCTTCGAACATTATTTTTGTAATATCGAAGCCCAGAACTTCATTGGCTTGATGGAATAAATCTTTTGCTTCTTTAGATTGTTCGTAAAGGTCTTTGCCCATTCCTGTAAATTGGGCCCCTTGACCGGGAAATATATATGCCTTCATTTTTTAAATTTTTTATAAGAATTAGATAAAATATTATTTTCGAACCCAGGTTTCATAAGTGAAGGAATACTTGTGCCTTTCATCTTTTTCGTGGGTTGTTTCAGAAACCAATTGCCATTCATTTTTTGAAAATTCGGGAAAAAAAGTATCTGCATCATTAAAAGTTTCGTTTACTCGGGTAAGTTCAATTTTATCTGCAACGGGAAGGCCTAATTTATAAATTTCGCCTCCACCTATTATAAAACTTTCCTGATCGAATTCAGAAATTTTAAGGGCTTCTTCCATACTGGCAACCACTTTTGCTCCTTCTTTTTGATAATCTTTATTTCGGGATATTACAATGTGAACCCGGTTTGGAAGGGGTTTCGGAAAAGTTTCAAATGTCTTTCGACCCATAATAATATGATGCCCGGTGGTGAGTTGCTTGAAACGTTTGAAATCGTCCGGCAGGTGCCACAGCAAATCGTTATCCTTGCCCAATTCATTATTTTGGCCAGCAGCGGCAATCATTGTAATCATTCTACGTCTGGAGGTAAGGGGTTGTTGAGTTTATTTTGTGGGTTATCCGGGCGCTGGGTTGGTAGTTGTAATTCATCGTCAATTTTTGTTTGAAGTTGCGCCATTCGTTCCGTCTGTTTTGCTTTCAATTTTTCAAGTTGTCGATCTTCCCATTCTTTTCCCATAAATGTATTCATCACAAAAACATTGAACACATGAATTAAAAATATAAAAGTCCAGATTAAAATGGCCCAAATGTACCAGTCCTTAATAAAGAAATCTTCACCTACTTTTAAAAACTCGTTGAGTATAATAAATAAGATTGAGCCCACTAAAAATACAATAAAGTGGCGCATCAGATTTTTTTTCTGCTTTACCCGTTTGCGGGCATATTCATACTGTTCCCGCTGTTCTGGGTCAATTCTTTCAGTTTTTTTAGCTTTTGAAAACATAGTTGGTTATTTTCGTTGCATTCAATGATTGTTGAAAACATAAGAGTTGTAAAAATACCTAATTTTAGCCATTTTGGCCACCCGCTTATGGAAGATTTAAGAAAACACTTTCCTGCTTTGGAATCCTGCACCTATCTCAACACCGCATCAAACGGGGTAATTCCCAAACCCGTAATCGAATGGAGAAGGCAACACGATCTTGATTTAATGAATCACGCCAGTGTCTTTCGTGACGAACATAAAGTTCATCTTGAACAGATCAGAAAAACAGTTTCGGGTTTTTTTGATGCCCCGGAAAATGAAACTGCGCTGGTTCCTAATTTTTCCTTCGGAATAAATATTGTGTTGGAAGGACTTCCAAAAGGTCAAAAAATATTGCTTTTAAAGAACGATTATCCCTCTGCAAACTGGCCGGTGCAAACCCGTGATTTCGATGTTTGTTATGCCGAAATAAATGAAAATCTGGAACAAAATATTGAAACTGCGGTGGCCAAACATAAACCCGATGTTTTTATCTTCAGCATTGTTCAATGGCTAAATGGGGTTAAGATTGATTTTGATTTTTTAAAACAGTTAAAAAGCTATCATCCAAATTTACTTTTGATCGCAGATGGAACACAATATCTGGGGACTGAAATCTTCAGTTTTGCCGAAAATGCCATTGATGTTTTGGCCGCAAGTTCCTATAAATGGTTAACAGCTGGTTATGGTAACGGATTTATTATGGTGAAAGAAGCTGCTAGGGAACGTATCCAGCCAAAAATGCTGGGCTTCAATTCTGCGGAGAGATTTGAAAGCAGTGCTGGGGAAACTTCTTTTATGAAACATTTTGAGCCCGGCCATCAAGATACCTTGAATTACGGAAGCTTGGAACAAGCCATGTTATTTGCAAATGATTTGGGAAGGGATAAGATTTATGAAAAGATTGCCACTCTCTCGAAAAGAGCAAAGGAAAGTTTTTCGGAATTGGAACTCTTAAACAATAGCACCCTGCTTCGGGAGAAGCATTCTTCTATTTTCAATTTAAAGGGAGATTCCGCAATGTTTCAAAAACTAAAGGAAAAAAATATTATCTGTTCCCTTCGCGGTGGAGGTATTCGGGTGAGTTTCCATTATTATAACACTGAAAGTGAACTGGAAAAACTAGTATCGGTATTAAAGGCTTAATTATTTTTTTCTGAAAACATAGTTTATGTAATACCCTTTTTGATCGGTGAAAGAAGTTTCTATTTGCAGTCCAGCTTCTTCCGCCAACCAAGCCACTGTCTTATCATCATATTTCTGTGAAATTTCGGTATGTATGGTTTCCCATTGGTCGAAATTTACGGTAAGACCTATTTCTTCTACGGTTATTTTCATAGCTTCGGTCGCAACCAAATAGCTTTTGGCAGTACCGCTTTCGGGATCATAGGTTTCCCAGTGTTTGAATTTTTCCACTTGAAAATTGCCGCCCAGTTCTTTATTTATACGGGTAAGAATATTTTTATTGAAAGCGGCAGTAATTCCGGTAGCATCATTATAGGCATTTAAAATTGTCTGTGGTTCCTTTTTTTGGTCGAAGCCCATAAAAAGCAGATCGTCCTTAAGCATGGTGCTTTTTAGCTTGCTTAAGAAATCTATTGCTTGGGGGTGAAGTAAATTCCCAATGTTGGAGCCCAATACAACGATAACTTTTTTTCGCGAATCATAATTTTGCAATCGGTCCAATACTTCAAAATACTCTCCAGTTTCGGCATCAACGGAAACCTGAGGCAGTTCTTCAGCAAGTTTTTCCGCAAGGCTGTCAATAGCGTTTTGGCTGATATCTATGGGTTTGTAGACAAAATTGAAATCGTTTTCCGAAAGATATTTTAAAAGAACCTTCGTTTTCTTTCCATCGCCCGCGCCCAATTCAATGAGGTCAAAACCAAAACCTTTTCCCCTAAAATATTCCGCGATGGCAGCTGTGTGAATTGACAGAATTTCAAATTCCGCGTCGGTTAGATAATATTCTGGCATAGCCATAATATCCTGAAAAAGTTTGTCGCCTATTTTATCGTAAAAATATTTTGACGAGAGATATTTTGTGGGGTTTGAAAGCCCTTCAAAAACTTCCTTTTTAAAAGCTGTGTCCAATATTTTAGCGGTTGAAGTATTCATAGCAAGATAGTCGTAATTATTTAGCCAACCTTAAACCGGTATATTGCCAGCGTAAAGAGGTTTGAAAAAAATTGCGGTAGGTAGCACGCGTGTGTTTGGGTGAAGTGGCCACAGAGCCTCCTCGAAGCACTTTTTGGTTCACCATAAACTTTCCGTTGTATTCGCCAATGGCACCCGGGGCTTTGGTGTAGCCGGGATAGGGTAGGTAGGCGCTTTCCGTCCACTCCCAACGGCTTCCCCATTTAAAATTTTGTTGTGCGGCCTCCCATTCAAACTCGGTAGGCAATCGGCACTCTTTCCATTGCGCAAACGCGAATGCCTCAAAATAAGAAATATGCGAAACAGGTGATTCCATATTTATTTTCTGAAGTCCCTGCATAGTATATTGATGCCATTCCCCCTCAATATTGTGCCAGTACATAGGGGCCATAATATGGTTCTGTTTTACCCAATCCCAACCCTCGGCATGCCAAAGGTTGAAATCCTTATAACCCCCAGCGTTGATGAATTTTAGATATTCTGAATGGGTAACCAGTTTGTTTGAAATTTCATAATCATGAAGAAACACTTTGTGGCGGCCCAATTCATTGTCATAACAAAACTCTTCTGGATTGTTATGGCCTATTTCGTAAATTCCTTCCTCCATTTTAATCCATTCCTGCTGAAAATCCTGTACAGGGTTTTCAGTGAAGGTATCGACGTATTTTGGAAGTAACGGATTGTTGCCCAAAATGTATTTAATGTCGGTAACAAGAAGTTCTTGGTGTTGTTTTTCGTGATGGATTCCTATCAAAAGGATTTCTTCAATTTCAGAAGTAATTCCGCTGGAAAGCAGTTCATTCATTTCATTTGTAACGTAGTGCCGGTAATCGTAGACTTTTGCCACGCTTGGCCGGGAAAGGTTTCCGCGATCATTGCGAACTACCCGTTTACCTACATTTTCGTAATAGCTATTGAAAACAAAGGCGAAATCCTTATGGAAAATTTTATAATCGGGCTTATGGGGTTTTAAAATGAATTCTTCAAAAAACCAAGTTGTATGCCCAAGGTGCCATTTAGGAGGAGAAACATCTACAATGGGCTGAACCACATAGTCCTCAATTTCTAATGGTTTACATATATTTTCGGTATGTTGGCGGGTTTCAAGAAAAAAGGAAACCAACGTATCGGTTATAATCATAAAAAAAGTGCCGCAATTTTTTCACGACACTTTAAAGATAATTATTAAAATTGTTTAACTCCAACAGGAGTACGTTAAACAGTTGTTAAACTCATTATTAGAGTTAAACAAAAGGTTTTTAAAGCATTATTTCCCTGTTTTAAAAGTAAAAGGCACAGTCATTTTTATAGCGCGGGGTTTGCCTCCCAACATTCCGGGTTTTGACATTTTTGGGATTGCCATTATATTACGTTTTGCCTCATCCCGAAGGGCTTGGGTTCCACCGGATACATTTTTTACCTCCACTAAACCTTGCTCATTGATTATAAACTCAACAATCACTTTTCCTTGATCATTTTGTTTGTAAGCTTCGGCTGGATATTTGAAATTTTTTGCAATGTGTGTGGCCAGTTTATTGTTAAAACAATTATCGCGCTCCGCAGCATTTCCTGTTTCACAGCCGGGCCAAATGGGGGCAATTTCTTTTAGGGTTACTGTGTTTTTTTGTACATCTCCCCATTCCTGTTGGGCAAAAAGGGTAGTGGTAAAAAGAATGCTTACTAAAATAAGTAGGTTTTTCATGTAAAAATTTTAAGATTAAATGGCAACGGCACCTTTGATATGTGGATGTGGATTGTAATCCACCAGCGTAAAGTCATCAAAAGTGAAGCCAAATATATCTTTTACATTTGGATTGAGCAACATTGTGGGTAAAGGGCGTGGTTCCCTTGATAATTGAAGTTCAACTTGTTCGAAGTGGTTGCTGTAAATATGCACATCTCCAAAAGTGTGTATAAAATCGCCCGCTTCGTAACCACACACTTGTGCCACCATCATTGTAAGCAGGGCATAAGATGCAATATTGAAAGGCACTCCCAGAAAACTGTCTGCACTGCGTTGGTACAATTGGCACGACAATTTTCCATCGGCAACATAAAATTGAAAAAATGCATGGCAAGGGGGCAATGCGGCTTTTCCATTTGCCACGTTTTCTGAAAATGATTTGGAAGTGTCCGGCATTACGCTAGGATTCCAGGCACTTACCAGCATCCGTCGGCTATCTGGATTGGTTTTTAAGGTCTCTATTATTTCTGAAATTTGATCAATTTCCTCACTGTTCCAATTGCGCCATTGATGGCCATACACTGGGCCTAAATTCCCTTTTTCATCAGCCCAATCGTTCCAGATGCGAACACCATTTTCCTGAAGATATTTAATATTGGTATCGCCATTTAGAAACCATAACAGTTCGTGTACAATGGATTTTAAATGAAGTTTTTTAGTAGTAACCATTGGAAAGCCCTCGCTCAGGTCAAAACGCATTTGGTAACCAAACACACTTTTGGTACCAGTGCCAGTGCGGTCGTGCTTTTCAGTTCCATTTTCAAGAACGTGTTTGAGCAAATCGTGGTATTGTTTCATGCCTATAATTTAATGGTTATAAAAATATAAAATCGCTATTTGATGCTCAAGGTGTTTTGAAATGCTTTTAAATAAGTTATTAACGATTTAACATTTAATTAAGAAATTGTTTATTTTTGCCTAAAAAAAGTTAAACAATGGAAAGACAGTACACTACCTCAGCAGGGATTTTGGAATGCTTCCCTAATTATGCGCTATTCACTGTCCATTCAGAAATAATATCTCGAGAAGCGGCTAAGGAAGTTATAAAATGTACTTATGATCATTATAAAAATAGAAAATATGTACTTATTTCGAACAGGAAAAAATCATATCAGGTAGACTCATCTGCTTATAAATTTATAAATCCAAAAAAAATTGTAGGAATAGCATTGGTTTCTGATGATGATAATGTGAAAAATGACGCTATGGAAAAACAATTATTGTATAATGGTGCTTTTGGATTTTTTGCTACCGTAGAAGATGCCATTGACTGGGCACATACCGTTGTTAAAGCACTTTAGCCAATAATCATTCCTGCTATTGTTGCAGAAATCAGGGAAGCAATCGTTCCGCCCAAAAGAGCCTTCATTCCAAATTTTGAAAGGGTTTTTCGCTGTCCCGGTGCCAAGGAACCAATACCTCCAATTTGAATTCCTATGGAAGCAAAATTTGCAAAACCACACAACATATAAGTCGCCATTATTATACTCTTCTCATAATTAAGATGCAGCTCATTCGAAACATTTTTTAGATCGGCAAGCTGTATATACCCTACAAATTCGCTGGCTACCAATTTTATTCCCAATAACTGACCCATCATCATCATATCTTCTTTTGCAATACCAATTAGCCACATTAGGGGCGCGAAAACGGTTCCAAGAATTGATTCCATTGAAAGGCTTTGATAGGAAGAATTTTCTGCAACCCAGGCATTGACGGTGGTAACTTCGCCTACCCACCCAAGAATTCCGTTTATCATTGCAATAAAGGCCACAAAAACCAGAAGCATTGCTCCCACATTTACCGCAAGCTTTAACCCTTCGGTAGTACCATTGGCAATGGCATCCAAAAAGTTAGAGCCAATTTTTTCGGAAGAAACCCTTACGTCAGTATTGATGGGTTCGGTCTGTGGATATAAAATCTTTGAAATAACAATTGCACCGGGAGCAGCCATTACGGAAGCGGCTAGCAAGTGTTTGGCAAATGTCAATCTCAAAGCAGGATCATCACCGCCCAAAAATCCAATATAAGCCGCCAAAACTGCACCGGCAACAGTGGCCATTCCGCCAATCATTACCAATAACATTTCAGATTTGTTCATTTTTTCCAAATAGGCTTTAATAAGAAGGGGTGCTTCTGTTTGACCTAGGAAAATGTTTCCGGCCACACTCAAACTTTCCGCTCCCGAAATGTTTAGCAATTTGGTAAGCAGCCAACCCATTCCCTTTACAATTATTTGGATAACGCCAAAGTAAAATAGGACAGAGGTTAAAGCCGAGAAAAATATGATAGTTGGCAAAACCTGAAAGGCAAAAATAAATCCGAAGGAATTTATATCGAGCATGCCGCCAAATAGGAATTCGCTTCCTGCTTTTGTGTATTCCAAAACGTTCACAAAAATCTGGCCTACAGCTTCAAAGCCGCTTTTTATAAAGCCAACCTTTAAAACTCCAATTGCAATCAATAACTGAAAAGCAAGTCCTATGCCCACGGTTTTCCAATTGATGGCTTTTCTATTTGAACTGAAAAGAAAGGAAATGAGAATCAAAGAAGCCATCCCTATCATTCCCCGGCCAAAACTATTTAGTGAAAAACCTTTACTCGTTATAATCTCTGACGATTTGGTTATAGTTCCCGCAACTGCAGTAGTTGTGGCGGAGGGCAATTTTAAATAGTAATTAATTTTATTTTCTGAAATTGCGAGGGTACTATCCGTTACTTGTTCAACGCGAAATCTTCTAATGGTATCCTTGGGCTGGGTGAAGAAAAGCACCAATAAATTATTCTGAAAAATATAATCGCCGGAAGATTTAAGACTGTCTTTCTTATCGAGATGAAACTCAAAAGAACCGCTCTCCAATTTTAAATAATCTTTGTTGGGATTTATGTTTATGATAGCAAGACCGTCTTCATCCTTTACTTCTGAAAATTGCCATTTTTTTTCAATGCTTTGTCCAAAACTGTTTCCGAAGAAAATAAGGGCAAAGGCTGCAATTATAAATTTCTGCATTAATGTAATGGTTGCTTATTGAGTTACTGAATTGATGGGTATTGAATTATTTTTGTACTGACCACTGACCACTGACCACTTATTTCTTATTACTGTCTCTTCGATATTTCATCCCGAATTCTCGCCGCCTTTTCATAATTTTCGCTAGTCACGGCTTCATCGAGCATTTTATTGAGTTCTTGTATAGTGTGCTTGCTGTAATCTTCGCCTTTTGGTTTTACGGATTCTTTGTCCTCGCCCATAATAAGTTCTTCTATTACGGCATCTTCATCTGCGCTTGATTTTTTTTTCTTAGGGGCTGTTTTCAGAAATATTCCCGCTTTGTCCAGTATATTTTTATAGGTAAAAATAGGGGCCTTAAAACGAAGGGCCAGTGCTATTGCGTCACTGGTTCTGGCATCTATTATTTCTTCAATTTTATCGCGTTCGCAGATAATGCTTGAATAGAAAACACCATCCACGAGTTTATGGATAATTACTTGTTTCACCACTATTTCAAAGCGATCTGCAAAATTTTTAAAAAGGTCGTGTGTAAGTGGGCGCGGGGGAGTTATTTCCTTTTCCAGTGCAATAGCTATGGATTGCGCTTCAAAAGCCCCTATAACAATGGGAAGTTTTCGTTCGCCATCTACTTCGCTCAAAATAAGTGCGTAAGCGCCATTTTGTGTCTGGCTATAGGATATTCCCTTTATAGTAAGTTTTACTAAACTCATTCTTCTTTTTTCATTATTCATTATTCAATACGCAGCGTTCAGTAAACAATAGACTATAAAAATAACGAATTAATAAACAATAAAAAAGGCTGTTTAAATTTGGTTTGTTTCCTTATATAAACAGCCGTTTTTCGGGGCACAAATTAATAAAAAATTATGCGTTGACTTCGATACAATTTTCTTTTTTTTCAAAAAAAAGAAAATCACCTGCATGCCCAAGGCACGACAAGCAAGATCAGCCACTTTTTTTATGGTAAGCAATGAAGGAAATGTTGGATTATACACTGGCAGCGCCCATGTGCAGGATAATAGGAAACCGTTTTAAAATTTAATGGCCAAGTAAACAATTTTAGAATCATCGCTTACCTTCTGTATTGTTTAAAGTCGATGCTTTATTCTCATTTATTTTTATAATTTCACAGACAAATGTATAAGCGTCGAAATATACTGAACTTGGTCTGTGAATTGGGTTGGCCCTTATATTGACAGAAATTTTTATTATTTCTGCTTATCTTTTCCATTGTATTTAAAGATGTCACTCCATCGTCTAATCTAGTAGTATATGTCAAAACTTTGAAAAGAGATCAAACTAAATCATTACGCTTATGGGCAAAGCTTCAAGATGGAAACATGGAGGCTCTCGGAATGCTCTACGACATTTACATTGACGAGTTATTCACTTACGGAATGGGTTTTTCTGGAAATAAAAGCGAGGTGATGGACTGCATCCACGATTTATTTTTGAATCTATATAAATATCGAAAAAATCTTTCCCCTACAGAGCGTGTTGATTTTTATTTGATGCGTTCGCTGAAAAATGAATTATTAAAAGGTATCCAAATTTCAAAAAGAGAGGTGGCTACATGTGATCAAGAAAACCTTGCTTCTTTCCAAATATCGCAGGAAGAAGGGTTGATAGCTGATGAATGGGAAATGGAACGCTCTCAGAAACTTAACAAGTTTTTAAAAACACTAAGTAAAAAACAACGCAAAGGTTTGTCGATGAGGTACAGTGAAGATTATTCGTACGAAGAAATTGCAGAGCGAATGAATATTTCTGTACAATCTTCACGAACCATGATTTACAGGGCTATCAAGGCCCTGCGGAAACAAATGCAATATTTTATTGCCATTTATTTATAATTCCTTAATTTTTTTTGAAATAAAGTGTCTATATATCAAGAAGTTCTTGCTTATAGTAATATAACCCACTGTGGTTTGAAATTATAGGATGAATTTATAATATTTCCCTATTTATGGGAAAACGTATATGGCACACAACAAAAAGAGTAACTTAAATTTCCAAAAACTTTCAGGTAAGGAGAAATCGCTTTTAAGGAAGAGGATTTTTAGCTCCCTTCACGCTTATAAACGGAGAAAGCACGCTTTTCGATTTACAGCTGCTGCTTCCGCAGTTATCGTTGCTACATTCTTGATTTTTTCATTTTTCAATTCTAAGGATTCTTCTTCCGAAATTGAAAAATTTGCAGAAACCCAAAGCGATAAGTCTATAGACCAAGATGTTCAACTGATCTTGAATAATAATAAAAGCATTGGTATATCCGAGACAAATACTAAAATAAGCTATTCCAATTCAGGCGAAGAAGTAACCATCGGTAAGTCCCATTCAGTAGCACAGCATGCGGCATCTTCATCCGAGCCTCTTTACAATACTTTAATAGTTCCTTTCGGAAAACGCTCTGAAATAATCCTTTCTGATGGTAGTAAGGTATGGCTCAATTCGGGTTCAAAACTCATATTCCCTGCTCGTTTTACTGCCGAAAAAAGAGAGGTATATCTTGAAGGGGAAGCTATTTTTGAAGTAAGCCATAATAAAAATAAGCCCTTTTTCGTAAAGTCCAAAAATCACGAAATTCAGGTATTGGGTACTGAATTCAATGTTAGCAATTACAATGAGGACGATGCTATTTACACCGTTTTAAAAAGTGGAAGCGTTCAAATAAATCTTCCTTCAAATAAGCTATTCAATTCTAAAAAAATTATCAAAATAAAACCAGGGACGAGAGCTACTTTTAATAAATCAACGCTTGATGTGCATCAGGCCAATGTGAATGTAGAACAATATTTTTCTTGGCGCGATGGAATATTCATTTTCAAAAATGACTCTTTGGAATCTATAATGAAAAAAATATCGAGATATTATAATGTGGAAATTATCATAACCAATACCGCTAGGGCAAATGAAACTTTTTCGGGTTACTTGGATGTAAAGGATAGTATTGAAAGCGTTCTGGAAACCATTAAAGAAACAGAGCCATCAGGATTTGAATATAAATTTTCAGCAGACCATAAAATTATTATTAACTAAAAAACGGCTCAAATTTGACATAAACAAAAAGCATAAAAAACTAGAAGATGCGCCAACACCTTCTAGCCATTAAGATCAACACCACTGTAATCAAAGCAATATTAACCAACTAACACAAAATTATGAATAATATTAAGAACCTTTATCCTTTACCCAGGGTAAAATCTTTCAGGTACTATTTGGTGCATATGATACGAATTTTTATACTATTTATTAGCATTGGAATTAGTTCAGCCTTTGCAGTCACTACCGAGGCTCAGACCAAGATGGATATTAAAGTTGCCAACGTAAGCTTGGAACAACTTTTTAAGGAAATCCAGAATAAAAGCGAATATATTTTCTTTTACAAAGATGATGTGCTCAAATACAATGTAACGCTTGATTTGAAAGAATCTACTGTTTCGAAAATTCTTGACAAGGCCTTGGCAAATACCAATTTAACCTACAAAATAAATGATAGGCAAATTGTTATAAAGAGTAAAACAGAGCAAACTTCTAAACTCCAACCAAATAACGTGCAAGAGCGGGAAATTACGGGAACGGTCATAGATGCTAATGGGGCACCATTAAATGGAGCCACGGTAATTATAAAGGGAACTTCAAAAGGCACGGCAACAGATTTTGATGGAAATTTCAAAATTAATGTTCCCGATGACGCCAGTACTTTAATAATTACCTTTCTGGGATATAAGGCGCAAGAGGTCTCAATAGTTGGTTTATCAAGAGTTAACGTAACAATGACTGAAGATAATAGCGCCTTGGAAGAAATTGTGGTTATTGGTTACGGCACGGAAAAAAAGGCATTGGTAAGTGACGCGTTAACGTCGATTAGTTCCAAAGATATTCAAGATCTACCTTTGGCATCGGTTGATGGTTTGTTGCAAGGGCAAGCGGCAGGGGTACAGGTAAATCAAAACTCTGGAACACCGGGAGGCCAAATGTCTGTTAGGATTAGAGGGCTTACCTCAATTAGTGGTAGTAGCCAACCTTTGTATATTATTGATGGTATTCCGGTAACCACAGGCGATTTTGGGCAAATTGGCTATTCCGGCCAAGGCGCAAGTGCCCTTACCGATTTAAATCCAAACGATATAGAATCCATAAGTATATTAAAAGATGCCTCTGCCACCGCAATTTACGGGGCAAGAGGATCTAACGGTATTGTTCTAATTACCACCAAACGTGGTAAAGAGCAGGTAACTACTGTTGCCGTGAACATATATTCGGGAATGCAGCGTGCATGGAATAGACTGGATATGCTAAACGCCAGAGAGTGGAAGGAATATAGAAACGATTTAACCAACAGTACCGTTTTTACTGAAGAACAGATAAATGACAATACCATAGACACAGATTGGCAGGATATTATTTTCAGGACTGCACCAATAAATAGTTATGAAATTTCAGCTACCGGCGGTTCTGAAAAGACACAATTTTTTATGAGCGGAACTTTGTTTCAACAAGAAGGTATTTTGATTGGTACCGATTACGACCGTTTCAATTTTCGTGCGAATTTAGATCACAAAATATCAGACAAGTTTAAGATAGGAAGCAGTATTGGGTTGAGTTACGCCCATACTGATAGGGTTGAAAGTGACCAAACACTACATGGCCCATTGCCAAATGGTATTTCAACCCCTGCAATTTATCCGGTTTATAATCCGGATGGTTCATACAACCAAGATGGACCATATTCCAACGCGGTATCAATCGCTAATGAGGCTATCAACGAAAACTTCTCATATAGGACCAATTCCAACATCTATATGGATTATAATATCCTAGAAGATTTGACTTTTTCATCAAAACTCGGAGTGGATTTTCTCAATTTCAGGGAACACGGTTATGAATCTACCAAAACAGTTCAAGGCGCCAAGTATAATGGTTTGGGTTTTGAAACTTATACCAATATCTCAAATATTGTTTCCAATAATTTGTTGCAGTATACTAAACGCTTTAACAAACACAAAATTGATGCTTTGGTCGGTTATAGTTTTGAAAAAAGGAACTTTAGATCTTCCTTTATCCGCGGCCAGGATTTTGCAGATGACGATTTGGAATACATAAACTCTGCGGCAACAATTGTTTCTGCTAGTGCCAGTGCCTCAGACGAAGGTTTGCGCTCTTATTTTGGACGTGTAAATTACAATTTCAGCGATAAATATATCCTATCCGCTACAGGCAGATTTGATACTTCATCAAAATTTGGCGAAAACAACAAAACGGGTTTCTTTCCCGCAGCTTCCGTAGCTTGGCGTGTTTCGCAGGAGGAATTTTTAAAGGAGAGTGAGTTTCTTTCAGATTTAAAGTTTCGTGTCAGTTTTGGTTTGACCGGTAATGACGATATAAGCCCATTCTTGTTTTCTGAACTTTACGGAAACACTTCGTATGGTGGTTCCCCAGCTATTTACCCTAGCAATATTCCCAATCCAGACTTAAAATGGGAAAGCACCATCCAGCTTAACCTTGGTTTAAATCTTGGCCTTTTTAATGATCGCATTGCGATAACTGCAGATTATTATGATAAGCAGACCAACGATCTTTTATTGAGCAGACCTTTGCCAAGCAGTTCAGGTTTTTCATCGATTACCGAAAATGTGGGCAAGGTGGAAAATAAGGGAATTGAACTTACGCTTTCAACCCAAAACTTTGTCGGCGAATTTACTTGGAGTACGCAATTCAACATTGCGGGCAACCGCAACAAAGTGCTGGAACTTTACAATGGCCAGCCTATAGACGATATTGGCCGTGGGGGCAACCGTATTATGGAAGGAGAACCTATTGGTATATTCTACAGTTTTGAATCCTTGGGTGTAGATCCTTCAACCGGGGATATTGTATATGCCGACACTAATTTTGATGGTGAGATAACCTCTGCAGACAGAACTGTAGTAGGCAATCCGCACCCCGATTTTGTTTATGGTTTCACCAATAATTTTGCATATAAAAATTTTGATTTAACCATATTTCTACAAGGGTCACAAGGCAACGATGTTTTCAACGGGTCCCGATTGTTTTTGGAATCTCTTCAAGGGGGCGACAACCAGTTGGAAGATGTTACCAGGAGATGGAGGCAACCTGGTGATATTACGGATATTCCGCGCGCAACTACAGATCCTGTTGCCGCTTCACAAAACAAACGAGTTTCATCCCGGTTTTTGGAGGATGGTTCATATCTAAGGTTTAAGAATGTAACCTTGGGATATACCCTGAACCAAAAAAATATGAGTAGCCGGTATTTTAATTCCTTGAGAATTTATTTGAGTGCACAAAACTTGTTCACATTCACTAAATATTCCGGTCTTGATCCAGAAGTTAACTATAGTGGTGACGACAATGCGGTAATTGGCACCGACTTTTTTACCTATCCGCAGGCGCAAACCTTTACGTTGGGTGTTAATCTAAAAATATAACAAAATGAAAAAGTTACTATATATTTCAATACTGTGTCTTGCAGTGGTTTCCTGCAACGTGGTAGAAGTTGAGCCACAAAATTCCATTTCAGCTGAACAAGCATTCAAAACAAAGGAAGATATAGACAAAGGAATTTTGGGAGCATATGCCTCCTTTCAAAGTCTTAGCTATTACGGAAGAACCTATGGCATATTTGCCGACTTGGCAGCCGATAATCTCTCACATCCTGTAGATGCAACCGCTACTGAGTATGCCGAGGTAGACAACAACAATATGCTTCCGGAAAATGGAAGCAACAGTAATATGTGGGCCATTATGTATGATGGTATTAACGTGGCAAACAACGTTATAAGCAAAGTACCCACAATTTCAGATATGACGCAGCAGGAAAAAGATGTTGCCTTGGCAGAGCTGTATTTTATAAGGGCTATGAATCATTTCAATTTAATGCGTTATTACGGCGCTATTCCCATAAAATTAAACCCGACCATTGGTGTGAACGATTTGGATGCGCCAAGGGCTCCTGTTAGCGAAGTATATGCTCAGATAATAACCGATTTGACTTTAGCTGCTGAAAATTTGCCGAACTCAGGAACGAAAATCCGAGGGTCAAAATTTGCTGCAAAAGCACTTTTGGCAAGAGTTTATCTATACCAAGGCAATTATCAAAAAGCTGCTTCAATGGCTTCGGAAGTAATTAACAATGGTGGCTATACCTTACTCTCCAACTATGCCGATATTTTTGCAGATGAAGAAAATGCTGAATCAATATTTGAAATTTCATTTTCGCAATTGGAACGAAACCGAATAGCCGAATACAATTTTCCAAAATCCCTGAACGGAAGAAGAGAAGTTGAACCATCCCAAGATTTATTGGATGCCTATGAAGAAGGCGACGAGCGTTTTGAAGCCAGCGTGGCCTTTGAGGGAAATTTAGCTTACGCCATAAAATATGACGATTTAAACTTGGGTGCAGATAACTTTATAGTAATCAGATTGGCAGATATGTATTTAATACGTGCGGAAGCCTTGGCACAAGGCCCTGCTCCAGATGCAAACCAGATAAAAGCCGATATAGACGCAGTAAGAATCCGCGCCGGATTGTCTGGAACAACATCCAATAGCATTGAGCAATTAATTAGTGCTATTGAAAAAGAGCGCCGTGTGGAGTTCGCTTTTGAAGGCCACCGTTGGTTCGACCTGGTAAGAACGGGACGGGCAGTTGATGTACTATTGAATATAACAAGCATTAACCAAACCTTATTTCCAATACCTTTTGACGAATTACAGACCAACAACGATCCGGGTATGTTTCAAAATCCAGGATACTAACAACTAACTAGCTTAAATCAAATAATATGAAAACATTTATTTACAAATACAGTCTTTTCGTTTTTGCTCTATTAGCTCTTGTTTCGTGTCAAGAAGATGACGACTCAACTCAGCCACAATCACAGGCGGAGTTTACGGCAAGCGCTACTGAAGTTGCCATTGGCGAAACCATCCAATTTACAAACAACTCCCAAAATGCAACTGCCTATAAATGGAGTTTCGGTGATGGCACAACATCTACCCAAGTATCTCCCACCAAATCATATACTACCAGCAATGTGTTCTTGGTAAGTTTGGTTTCAACAGGTTCAGGAGGTTCCACTATTTCAAATATGGAAATAACGGTAACCCCAGCAAGTTCTTTTCAAGTAGAAGATGCAGAAAATCTGACGGCTGGCGTTCCTGTTCAGTTTACAAATACATCAATCGGCGCAACGAGCTACACTTGGAATTTTGGCGACGCTGCCAATTCAACTTCTACTGAAGAAAATCCAGCATTTACATATACTTCCGAAGGAAATTATACCGTTTCGCTTATTGCCACTACTATTTATGGATCAAATACTTCCACGAAAGATATAACAGTGGCAGCAGGTCAACAAGCTCCGGCATCACTTTACTATATTGCTTATGACGATGAATTTATCCGAAGTCTGTTGTTGGACAATTCCGGCACCACAACCGATGTCTTGAATCTTGTAGGGAAGGCAGGCGTTGGTTTGACTTATGATGCCACTAACCAAAAAATTTATTTTAGTGATTTTGACACCTACCCGCTCGGAAATATTTGGAGAGCAAACCTAGATGGAAGCAGTGCGGAAATGATTGTGAGCAACATAGGCGATCCATACGGGGTAGCGGTAGATGAGGTTAATGGAAAAGTCTATTGGGTGGATGATGATGGCAATGTATCCCGTGCAAACCTTGATGGATCTTCCCCTGAAATTGGAATATTAAATATTGCTGGTGCCCAATGGAGAGCCATTGCTTTGGATGTGGAAAACAATAAAATGTACGCCTACGAAGTAAATCTTGAAAATCTGTACGTTGCCAATTTGGATGGCACAGACCCACAGATTCTTATCTCAGGGGTTTATGGTTACGCTATTGCTGTGGACACAGTAAACGATAAAATTTATTTTGACGACCAAAACGGTGCCGTTTTCAATGTGGCAAATCTTGACGGGTCCAATATTCAAACTGTTGATGCGGACGGAACCCGTATTTACGGTATAGAAATAGATAACGAAGCCAACAAATTGTATTGGTCTGGCCGCGATACAGGCGAATTGTACCGAGCAAATCTTGATGGTTCAAGTAGAGAAGTATTGGCAACCGGTATTGGCAGCCCTAGAGGAATTGCTTTAATAAAATAAGATACAGATGAAATGCCCATTTACAAATTTTAAACCAACCGAAGATGTGTATGTGGGCATTCCATCTTCTTATTTCTCAAATATTTTATACAGATGAAAAACATAATAATAGCAATACTATTTATAGCTTTTGGAAGTATTTTCCAATCCTGCTCAGATGATGATTTTCCCGTGCCCCCAGCCAGTACGGTGCCTCAATTTACATTTACTATAGACAATGACGAGTTTGCGCCAGCAACCGTAACTTTCATTAATGAGTCAATTGTTCCGGCAACCGTTGGGGAAGCCACTTTTTATTGGAATTTTGGTAATGGAGATTCTTCAATTGAAGATAATCCAACCTATACATATATCCAATCAGGAGCGTATCAGGTAACTTTGGTGGTAACCACTTCAGGTTCTTTGGAAGTAAATGAGGCGAAAAAAACTGTTGTTATTAAAGACCCGAATGCAGTGGGTATCCCTATCTATTATACAGATGGAGCTTCTGTTTTTCAGGGCTTGATAAACGAACAGGCCCCAGTTTTCACAACTTTACCGAATATAGCTTTACAATCTTCCTATGAAATGGTGCTAGATTCCCTAACAAACAAATTGTATATAAGCGATGTAGATGCCGGCAAAATCTATAGAGCCAATACCGATGGTAGTGAATTTGAAGATTTTAGAGTAGGTCTTGATTCTCCAATTGGAATGGCAATAGATTATTCTGGCAATAAGCTATATTGGTCCACAAGCAACAGCATTCAACGAACCGATTTAAGTTCTACCGATGTTAATGCAAAAGAAGATTTTGTAATTGGCCAAGCTAATGATCCAGAAGGAGTTGCCATTCACGCCCCCAGCGGTAAACTATTTTGGGGAAATTATGATGGTGGCATTTGGTCCAAAAATCTTGACGGAAGTAATGAAACTTTAATAATTGCTGATATTGAGACAGGTAGTATGGCAGTTATAAACGACCGGATTTATTATGATGAATATGTAGCCTCTGGCGATATACGCATAAAATCGGCTGATTTAGATGGCACCAACATTACAACTATAGCCACAGGAATTGGCCGGGTTGTATATGGTATTGGTTATGATGTTGCCGAAAACAAGATTTACTGGGGAGACAGAGATACAGATGCAATGATGCGGGCCAATCTTGACGGCTCTGGGGTGGAATTGTACTACCAAGCTTCCGGTGACACACGAGGTATCGTAATTGGAAATTAAATATGAAATGCCCATATACATTGTGTAAACCAACTGAAGATGAATAATATGGGCATTCCATCTTCCACTTTATCAAATATTTTATACATATGAAATTTTTAAAACATTATATCCCCCTTGCCTTAATCGGTTTTGCTGCGCTTCAGTTTTCAGCTTTTGCGCAGCAACCCGATGGCAATGGCAAACTGGTAATTATTGGTGGTGGTTCAAGGCCCGAAGCTATGGTGCAACGCATTATTAAAGAGGCCCAACTGGATAAATCTGGTTATGGCATAATCTTACCCATGTCAAGCGTTGAACCGGATTCTGCCGTATATTATGCAAAACAACAATTTGTGGAAGCTGGCTTAAAAAATATAGTAGGCCTTCAGATCTACAAAGATGAAAAATTGAGCAAAGCCAAATTAGATTCAATCAAAAATGCCAATATGATTTATATATCCGGTGGCGATCAAAACAGGTTTATGGACATTGTTGGTGGCAGTGCTGCCGAAGAAGCTATTCACGAGGCATTCAGCAAAGGAAGTTTAGTTGCTGGAACCAGTGCCGGCGCGGCAGTCATGAGCAAAATGATGATTACCGGAAACGAATTAAAACACCCCGAATACTCTTCCACTTTCAGAAATATTGAAGCTGAAAATATTGAAATAAAAACAGGTTTGGGCATGCTCGCTGGAGTAATTATAGACCAACATTTTGTAAAGCGAAGTCGTTATAATCGCTTGATTAGTGCAGTTATCGAGCATCCTGAATTAATGGGAATTGGCATTGATGAATCGACTGCAGTTTTCGTTAAAGGCAATACGGCGGAGGTGTTGGGCGATTCTCAGGTAATCGTTCTCAAAAATCCCACAAAATCAAAAATTGAAAAAAAAGGTATCCTTGGCGCCCACAACCTGGAATTGAATATTTATTTGCCAGGGGATACATTTATAATAAATTAAAAAAAGTTTAATGCTGAAATTGAAAAGAATAAGTTTATTGACCATGCTTTTTATCGGTGCCTTAAGTATTGCACAAAATACTAAAATGGAAAAAAGCATAGTAAAAGCAGTGGACAAAAATTTAAACACTTCCATAGAACTGCTGAAAAAAACCGTGAATATAAATAGTGGTACCTTAAATTTTGAAGGTGTTAAAAAAGTTGGTCAATTCTATAAAGATGAATTGGATAAATTGGGCTTTACCACCAAATTGACATCGGGTGAAAGTTATGGTCGAGCAGGTCATTTAATCGCCAAAAAGCTAGGAAAAAAAGGGCCTAAATTTTTATTGATTGGCCATTTGGATACAGTTTTTGAACTTGACAGTCCTTTTCAAGAATTCATTATGCTCAACGATTCAATTATGAAAGGCCCAGGAGTCGCTGATATGAAAGGCGGCGATGTTATTATTATTTTGGCAATGCAGGCGCTAAAAGAATCTGGAGCATTGGACGATATGTCAATCGAAATAATAATGACCGGCGATGAGGAAAAAAGTGGAACCCCCATTGAATTATCAAAAAGAGATTTGGTTGAAGGTGCAAAAAGAGCCGATATTGCATTAGGCTTTGAAAACGGTGACAACAACCCAAAAACAATAGTAGTTTCGAGAAGAGGTTCGGAGGACTGGCAACTCACTGTAACTGGAAATCCGTCGCATTCCTCACAAATCTTTACTGAAAAAATTGGAGTGGGTGCTATTTATGAAGCATCACGTATCTTAAATGAATTTTATCTACAACTGGCCAAGGAAAAGGACCTTACCTTTAATCCAGGTTTTATTTTGGGAGGAACAAACGTAGAGCCTAACCAGGATTTAACAGGAGGAAATGCTTTGGGAAAAAATAACGTAGTGGCACAAAAAGCTGTAATTCATGGAGACCTAAGAGCCGTTTCCCCAGAACAATTGCAAAAGGCGAAAAAAATAATGCAAGAAATTGTAGCCAACAATTATCCCGAAACATCAGCAGAACTAATATTCGACAATGAAGGATATCCGCCATTGGAAAAAACAGATGGTAATCTGAGGTTGCTTGAACACTATAATAAAGTTAGTAAAGATTTGGGGTTTGGTACTATAGAATCCGTAAATCCTAGAAATGCTGGCGCAGCAGATATATCCTTCACCTCGGGTTATGTTGACATGGCTTTGGATGGTCTTGGGCTAACCGGAGGTGGTGGCGATCATACTATCGAAGAAATGGGAAATCTCAATACTATTGGTGTTCAAGCGAAAATAACCGCAGTGTTGATGTCCAGAATGATGCAACTGAAAAAGAAAGAATAAAACTTCAATAATGAAAAAAATACTCCTTTTAATAGCATTATTTTTAAACGTCTTATGTTATGCCCAGAATTATACTGAATATGTAACTGGCAGCACAACCGATGTTAATACAAACCACCAAGCAGGGACTTGCCTAATGGGCGGAGCTTCAGAAAACGATGAGGCTATGGTTTGGTTTTTAAACAAGGCCGACGGTGGCGATGTTGTAGTTTTAAGAGCCACGGGAGATGATGGTTACAACGATTATTTTTATAGTGAATTGGGGGTAAGCCTTAATTCGGTAATCACTTTTGTTATAAATAATGAAGCAGGGGCTACAGATCCAGTAGTATTGCAAAAAGTGGCCAATGCAGAAGCAATATGGGTTGCCGGTGGCGACCAATGGGATTATGTTTCCTATTTCAAGGACAACGCCATGGAAACAACCCTCAATGAATATATAAACGTAAAACACGGCGTTATTGGCGGAACAAGTGCAGGAATGGCAATAATGGGAAGTTCGTATTTTACTGCTGAATATGGTACTCTTGACAGCCCTGTGGCTTTGAGTAATCCATTTCACCCCAGAGTGGCGTTAGGGTACAACGATTTTTTGGAGGTGCCCTTTATGCAAAATTTAATTACCGATACTCATTTCGCGGAACGTGACAGACAAGGTAGAATAAGTGTCTTTTTGGCGCGATTTATAGAGGATAATGGTCCACGTAGTTTTGGTATAGCTTGTAATGAGTATACCGCAGTTTGTGTTGAACCAGATGGAAAGGCATATGTATATGGAGAATATCCAGACTATCCGGAATTCGCCTATTTTCTACAGGCCAATTGTGTACCGGAATATACACCCGAAACAGTTGAAGCGGGCACGCCAGTAACTTGGAATAGAAATGGAGAAGCCATAAAAGTTTATAAAGTTCCCGGAACCTATGGCGGCCCAAATTATTTTGACCTTTCAGACTGGGAAACAGGAAGTGGTGGCAGTTGGGAAAATTGGTTTATTGAAGACGGAAATTTCAATATGCTAGCTGGGGAAAACCCAGAATGTGGTGTATTAGGAACTACTGATGCAGAATTAAATGTTATAAATATTTCTCCAAACCCATTTAAAAATCAATTGTTCATAAATTCAAAAGTACCCGTAAGTGAAGTAAGCTTATATGATATTTTGGGCAAAGAAATTAAAATTGAAGTTCAAGATAATCTTAGGATTGAAACATCATCTTTAAGTGCTGGAACCTATGTCTTAAAGTTACGGACAGAAAATTCACAACAAAACTTTAGACTTTTAAAAAATTGATTCAATAAACCCGTTACTATTTAATCATAAAAAAATAACCGTCCCAAATTTGCATTGAGACGGTTACTTTTAAATATTTCTTTTAAGGAAATCTAGCTATTTTGCGCTTTAAATTCTTTTAATTTTTCGGTGAGCTTTGGCACTATTTCGAAAGCATCGCCTACCATCCCATAATCGGCAGCTTTAAAGAAAGGTGCCTCCGGATCGTTATTGATAACCACTTTTACCTTTGAAGCGTTGATACCAGCCAAATGCTGGATAGCGCCGCTTATGCCAATGGCAATGTAAAGATTGGAAGCCACCGGTTTTCCGGTCTGGCCTACGTGCTCACTGTGGGGTCTCCACCCCATATCGCTCACTGGTTTTGAGCAAGCTGTAGCTGCACCCAAGGTTTTGGCGAGTTCTTCTATCATTCCCCAATTTTCTGGGCCTTTAAGTCCACGTCCGCCAGAAACAACTATTTCGGCATCGGCTATAGTTACTTTATCGGTGGCTTTGTCTACGGAAACTATTTCCATATCAAAATCGTGAGCATCAAGATTTGGCGAAAAAGCTTCCGTAGTAGCTGAGGTTTCGTTTTCCTTTAACCCATATGAATTTTTTCCTAAACCAATAATCTTGCTATCGGTTTTAATTTCTGTTGTTGCGAAAGCCTTATTGGTAAAAATATTCGATTTTACTTTAAAGGGCGAAGTGCTTTCCGGAAGCTCAATCACATTGGGAACATATCCGGCTTCAAGGTTTACAGCAAGTGCCGGAGCCAAAAATTTACTGTTGGCACTGGAAGTTACCACCACCACTTTTACATCTTGGTTTTTCGCTGCTTGAGCAATTACATCTGCATAAGCTTCGGCATTGAATTTATTCAATTTATCATTGGAAACTTCCAATACTTTAGAAGCCCCGTATTTTCCCAATTCCGAAGTATCATTTGCATTAATGCTTATTGCGGTGACAGAAGTGCCCATTTGGTCAGCAATTCCTTTTGCGTACGAAACTACTTCTAGAGCTATCTTCTTGATTTTTCCTTCTTCTGATTCTGTATATACTAAAACTGACATGCTTTTCTATTTTTTAATTCTTAAATTACTTTTGCTTCGTTGTGCAAAAGATTTATCAATTCGTCAACGCTGTCCACCAATTTAATCGCTCCTTTTGGCGCTGGTTTTTCAAAGGATACCGTTTGTGTCTCCACATTCGAAGCTATGGGTTCCTTTACATTTAATGGTTTGGAACGCGCCTGCATAATACCGCGCATATTTGGAATGCGAAGATCGCTTTCCTGAACCAGCCCTTTTTGGCCGCCAATTACAAGTGGCAGTGAAGTTTTAAGGGTTTCCTTTCCCCCGTCAATTTCGCGGATTGCGGTTGCCTTGTCGCCTTCCACTTCAAGCCCGATGCAGGTGTTTACAAAATTTGCATTTGTAAGTTTTGCAATCATTCCCGGTACCATTCCCCCGTTGTAATCAATAGATTCACGGCCGCCGATCACAAGATCGTAGCCACCTTCTTTTACTACATTGGCAAGTTGTTTTGCTACGGAAAAACCGTCGGTTGCCGTAGTGTTTATTCGTATTGCTTCATCAGCGCCAATTGCAAGTGCTTTACGAAGTGTTGGCTCCGTTTCTGGTCCACCAACGTTTACAACGTGAACGGTAGCACCTTGTTTTTCCTTAAACCACATAGCGCGGGTAAGGCCAAATTCATCATTTGGGTTGATTACAAATTGAACTCCGTTGGTGTCAAATTTGGTATCACCGTCGGTAAAATTGATTTTTGAAGTAGTGTCCGGTACGTGACTAATACAGACTAATATTTTCATTGTAAAGAGTATTTTTGGTTCTAAATTTAATGGGCTACGAAGATACTGATATAATTTAAAAATTTACTGTGCATGCATAACAAAATTTGGTTAAAACTTTGGAAATAATACTTAAACAGATTGAAATAATAGTATTTTTGCTATCCCTTAAAAATTTCAGTTATTTACATTTCAAATTAAGCAGATGAAAACATTACAATTCCGAGAAGCTATTTGCGAAGCCATGAGCGAGGAAATGCGCCGCGACGATACTATATACTTAATGGGCGAGGAGGTTGCCGAATACAACGGTGCCTATAAAGCCAGCAAAGGAATGTTGGACGAGTTTGGCGCAAAGCGTGTGATAGACACCCCTATTTCCGAAATGGGTTTTTCTGGGATTGGCGTGGGCTCCGCGATGAACGGAAACCGACCCATCATTGAATTTATGACTTTCAATTTCTCTCTTGTTGGAATTGACCAAATAATAAACAATGCGGCCAAAATGCGCCAAATGAGCGGTGGACAATTTAATATTCCCATTGTTTTTCGAGGCCCAACAGCTTCCGCCGGACAACTTGCGGCTACGCATAGCCAAGCCTTTGAAAGCTGGTTTGCCAACTGTCCAGGATTGAAAGTAGTGGTGCCAAGTAATCCAGCAGATGCCAAAGGATTGCTGAAAAGTGCCATTCGCGATAACGATCCTGTAATATTTATGGAAAGTGAACAGATGTACGGAGATAAAGGTGAAGTGCCCGAAGGCGAATATTTGATTCCTCTTGGCGTTGCCGAGATTAAAAGAAAAGGAAAAGACGTAACCATTGTGTCTTTCGGAAAAATTATAAAGGAAGCATACAAGGCTGCCGAAAAACTTGCAGAAGAAGGTATTGAATGCGAAATAATCGATTTGCGTACGGTACGCCCAATGGACAAGAAAACTATTTTGGAGTCGGTTAAAAAGACTAACAGATTGGTAATTCTTGAAGAAGCATGGCCATTTGGAAACGTTTCCACCGAAATAACTTATATGGTGCAGAACGAGGCGTTTGATTATTTGGATGCCCCCATCGTAAAAATTAATACAGCCGACACGCCTGCGCCCTATTCCCCAGTATTGCTGGAAGAATGGTTGCCCGATAACGAAGATGTTATAAAGGCAGTAAAAAAGGTGCTTTATAAAAAATAGTTTGCCGAAGAGAGAAACAATTGATAGTTAATAATGATTTTTCCATATATGAAGCACTTTTTATTATTTTCTTTCTTTATTATAAGTGCTTCGGTATTTTCCCAAACAAAGGTTAGCGGTCTAATAAAAGATACTTCGGGCCAGCCGGTGGCATTTGCCAATGTAATTTTTAAGGATTCGCAAGAGGGGACCATCTCTGATGAGGTTGGCCGCTTTTATTTGGAAAGTGATAAAACCTACACCACTGTTGTCTTTTCTTTTATTGGCTATACTACCAAAGAGGTTGAGCTTACCCAAAGAACCACTTATACCATGGTTGTGGAATTGGAGGAAAGCGCTTCGGCCCTGGACGAGGTGGTGGTTTACAGTGGAAAAACTTCAAAGAAAAATAATCCAGCTATTGATATTCTTCGGAAAATCTGGGAAAACCGCCGTGAAAATGGGGTGAAAAAATTCAAGCAATATCAATATGATAAGTATGAAAAACTGGAATTCGACCTTAACACCATTGATAGCGCCCTTATAAAAAGCAAGATTTTTAAGGGAATGGAATTCGTCTTTGACCAAGTGGATACTTCCAACCTTACAGGAAACACTTATCTCCCAATTTTTATTAATGAAGCCTCTTCAAAGGTTTATGGAGACAATCCTTTAAATGAAGAAAAGGAAGTATTGCAGGGTAATAAAAATTCGGGCTTTGACAATAACCAAACGCTTATCGCTTTTGTAAAGGACCTTTACAGCGAATACGATGTGTACGATAACTATTTAAAGTTTTTCGACAAAGCCTTTACCAGTCCGCTTTCCAAAACCGGAATAGATGTATATAATTACGTGCTTCAGGACAGCGCCTACCGCGACAATAAATGGTGCTACAATATTATATATTACCCACGCCGCAAAAACGAACTAACCTTTAAAGGCGATTTTTGGGTAAACGATACTACGTGGGCCATCAAGGAAATAAATCTCCAGGCTTCAAAAAGTGCCAACCTTAACTGGGTGCGGGATGTATATATTGAGCAGGAATTTGATGTGCTGAACGATTCCATTTTCCTTATTACCCGAGACTATTTTCTGAGCGATTTCAGTTTTAGGAAAAAAGAAGAAGCCAGAGGAGTCTATGGCAAAAGAACCACTCTTTATGACAATTATGTATTCGACATTCCAAAGGATAAAAATTTCTATAATAAACAGGTAGATCCCTACAGTTATGAAATCTACAACCGACCTGATGATTTTTGGGACAAGAACAGGATGGAAAAACTGAGCAAGGACGAAAAAGGGGTTTATAAAATGCTCGACACCTTAAAAACCGTCCCGCGCTTTAAGGCCCTCTATAATATTGGGGCCACATTGGCCAGTGGATATTACGAAGTTCATAATTTTGACATTGGCCCCGTTTTCTCCGTTTTTGGGTATAATGAAGCCGAAGGACTTAGGATCCGTTTGGGCGGACGTACCTATTTCAGCCAAAATGACCCGTGGCGTGTGGAAGGTTTCGGGGCTTATGGATTTGGAGACGATAGGTTTAAATACGGGATTTCGGCAAAGTGGCTGTTGGATAGAAAATCGCGACTCACCGTTTTTGGGGGTAACCGTCGCGATGTCGAGCAAACTGGGGCCAGTCTGACCAACAGTAATGATGTTTTAGGAAGAAGCTTGGCTTCCTCATCCCTTATATCTGTTGGGGCAAATGACAGGCTTTCGCGTATTAATCTTACTACCGTAGGTTTTGATATTGAACCCCTAAAAAACTTTATTGTCAGAATTACGGGTTCATACAGAACTTTAAAATCAGCCACAGAAACTTTCAGCATAGATTATAATGTATTGAAAGATGGGGTATTTACTGGAGAAGTTCGTAGTGAAGTGAAACAGCCCGAAATAGAATTGGGTTTCTTTTATACGCCGGGCAAAAAAACTTCTGGTTATAGTGTAGAACGAACCATCATTAATGAAGGCGATTACCCATCAATATATTTGGGTTATACTTATGGGCTCAAAGATGTAATGGGTGGCGATTTTGAATACAAAAGACTCCAGGCGCTCTACACCCAGCCATGGAACATAGGTGGAATAGGAAGGTTGCTTTCTACGGTGGAAGTTGGAAAAACCTTTGATCCGGTTCCTCTAAGCCTGCTTAATCCAATACCCGGTAACCAGACTTATTTCAGCCTTTACAATACTTTTACCCAATTGGACTACTACGAATTTGTAAGCGATACTTACGCTTCCCTTCACTTGCAGCACAATTTTGGTGGACGTGTTTTTTCCCGTATTCCGTTATTGCGCAACCTTGACCTTCGGGAAGTTGTAGGTTTCCGTGCCGTGTATGGTTCTATTTCACAAGAAAATATAGATGTGAATTCTTCAAACATAGTTTATCGCGCCCCGGAAGATATTTATTGGGAATGGAGTGTAGGGGTAGGGAATATTTTTCGTGTTTTTAGATTGGACTTCAATTTCCGAGGGAATTATCTTGACAATCCAGACGCCCGAAGTTTTGGGGTAACTGGCGTTTTTGGTTTTACGTTTTAAATCAAAATTTTGTATATCTTTATGATGCTGCATTTTAGCAGCATCACTCTTAATCTGAAGTATATGAATCTTCCTTTGCTCCCTCTGCTAATTATTTTTTTCTTTCTGTTTATTGTTTATAGTATCAGTATCATTTTAAAAAAAGAATCACGGTTTTTCATCTCCCGATTGAAATTTATTCCTACGACTTTAATAGTACTGTTTATGGGGACTTCTGCATTCGCGGAAGAAAATGATTCCGAAGCTGATACCAGCAATTTACAAAAACTTGAAATGTTTTCATCAAGCGTTGGGGAAAACCCTATTTATGATTTTGGCTTGTCTGTTACCTATCAAATATCTGGGGGTGTCTATAAAATCCTCAACGGATTTAATCTTTCCCCTGGCCATGTAACCGGTTATACTTTCGAACCTACCAACGTGAACACCTTATTGGACAAGAAGACCAATAAAGTAATCTATACTTTGGAAGGTAACATTAACTGGAATTTTTTGGGTATTACTTTTTTGTCCGAAAAAAGAGAATATCAGGGAAGCTGATATAATAAATAATATTCTTTTAGAATAAGTTGCTTTGTAGCCTTAGTACATTCAATATTTTTTCCATATAACCTCTCGGCAGCACGTCCTTATTGAATGTTTGTTGTTCTAATAAAACAATCCCTCACAATAAATTGTAAGGGATTGAGGTCTACCACTTAAATTCTCCCCAGAATTAATAATGTGGTTATTCATCAAAATTAAGGACTTGGATTGTGAATTTTTTACGGGATTCCGTAAATGGATGTAATTTTTTTTAATTTTTTAATTATTTTGAAAGGGAATAAAAGATTTATTTTGAAAGGGAATAAAAAGATTTATAATGCTTTAAAAACACAAAGCCTTTAATCCAATATTTTTTTTGAGTAATCCCCTATCTTTACCCAAGTGAATTAACCTATGAAAAGAATTTCTCCCTTCCTCATTTTCCTTGCTGTATTTATCAGTTCGACGGCACAGACCCCAGAAATAGATAAACTCTCCGAGCAAATCAACAATACCATTTTTGTAAAGCAGGATTCCGCCAAAATATATTTGCTCCGCCTTTTGGAGCATTCAGAGGAACTTCACGACACCATGATAGGGAAAACCTACAGCAATTTGGGCATCCTCTATAATCAAAAGGCAATTTTTGATTCTTCCGAATTTTACTTAAAAAAAGGAATTTCTTTTACTGAAAAATATCCCTACGTCCAGGCTCGTATGTATTTAAACCTGGCAATTAATTATCGAACATCTTCCCGTTATGAAGAATCCTTAGGGGCACTCAATAAAGCCATACTACTTTATAAAAAAGCAAACAACAGAGAAGGAGAAGGTCTTGTATATGGAGAGATGGCTTCCAATTACAATTATATGCTCAACAGCGAAAAGGCGCTGGAATATTTAAAAAAAGCAATTGCAATCCTTACCGAGGTAGGAAATACCCGTGAAATCTATGCCGTAAAACAAAAACTTGCCAATTTATACAACAACAATGGCGACTTTACTTTTGCCAAAGATCTTTACGAAGATGTATTGCCCTATTTCGCTCAAAAGAAAGGCACCAATTATTACTATACCTTATTGAATTATGGGGATTGCCTTATTCAGTTTGAAGATTATAAAGAAGCTGAAAAGGCATTTCTGGAAGTGGAAACTGGCTTGAAGCAAATGGGAAACAAGGAATATTTATTTGTTGCTATGAGTAAATTGGGAAATATATATGCAAAAACCAATAGGAATACCCAAGCGCAAAAAGCTTTAAAAGAGGCATACGAAGGTCTTTTTCAGGTCAATTCCCCACGCTTTATGGAAGTGGCAGCGCAATACTTGGAATTTCTCAATGACAATAAAGACTATAGCGAAGCGATGCAGGTGGTTGATAAAGTAAATGCCTCTTCCAAAATACCAAGGCTTAAAATGAATGCCGATAATGAAATAGTTTTTTTGAAAAATGCCATTGCTACATACAGCCAAAGAGGGATGGTGGAAAAGTCCCTTGCCGCTTTTGAGCGTATGGATTTTCTTAAAGACTCAATGAATGGGGCTATCAATAAAGTAAAAATATTGGAACTGAAGGCGGCATACCAAAACGATCTACAGCGTGAAAAAAACCTAATCCTTGCAAAAAACAATGAGTTGCTTAAAGAAAATAATAGCAAGCAACAGAATATTCTAATCCTGAGTTTTTTGCTTTTATTACTTCTTTTTATTATTGCCTTAGGGTTTTATATAACAAACAAGAATAAATTGGCGCTCAAAGAAAAAATGGTTCAAAGCCTCGAAAATTCTAAACAGGTTTTAGAGGAAAAAAACATTTTGGAAGGTCAACTATTACAAGAACGGGAACAGACCTTAGAGAACAAGGAAAAGGAATTGATAGATATTTCCTTAGAGATGGCCAACGTTCAAGATAAAATACTGGAACTTATTGAAGTCCGAGAAAACCCGGAATATTCAACCAAATTGGCCAGTAGCATAAAAGCAATCCTAAACAAGAATAATTACTGGAAGTATTTTAAAAACAAATTTGTAGAGGTACATCCTGACTTTGCCGTGCTTCTTTTGGAAATGTTTCCCAATCTGTCCGATAACGATATTGCGTTTTGCTGTATGCTAAAACTTCAGTTATCCACAAAAGAAATTGCATCCCTCATGGGAATCACCGAAGAGGACGTTATTTCAAAAAGGGAATTTGTTCAGGCTAAAATGGGCTTGGGAGAAGATGAGATTTCTTTTGAAGAACTTCTTATGGAAGTATAAATATACAAAAGCCAGCTTGTAATTATTTTATTCAAGACAATTATAAAAGAAAACCTAAGTGTTTTAAAATTCTTATAATCATAAAGCAGATAATTTAATGAGCCTTCTCTTTTCCCCTTTACAAATAAAAACCAAAACCTTCAAAAACCGAATGGTTGTTTCGCCTATGTGCATGTACAGTAGCGTTGACGGTTTTGCTAACGATTTTCATCTCGTCCATTTGGGAAGCCGTGCAGTAGGCGGTTCGGCGCTGATTATTCAAGAGGCAACTGCCGTTTCCCCGGAAGGTAGAATTACCCATGGCGATATGGGAATTTGGAAAGATGCACATCTCGAAAAGGCGAAACAGATTATTGATTTTGTCCACTCCCAAAATGCCTTAATGGGAATTCAATTGGCGCATGCGGGCAGAAAAGCCAGTTACCAATTGCCCAAGGATGGGGCTAGAAAAATTGCCCCCGAGCATGAAAATGGTTGGCAAACCGTTTCATCTTCAGCTTTGCCATTTCGTGAAGGAGAACCTGCACCTGTTGCAATGGATGCTGCCGAAATTGAAAAAGTAAAAAACGATTACGCTGCAGCTACTCAACGAGCAGAAAAAGCGGGTTACGATGTAGTCGAAATACACGCCGCCCACGGCTATTTGTTCCATCAGTTTTATTCGCCTTTAGCCAATGAGCGCACCGACGAATATGGTGGCAGTTTTGAAAATAGAATTCGGTTTTTACTGGAAGTTACCGAAGTAGTCCGAAAAGAATGGCCCACTGAAAAGCCTTTGTTCGTTAGAATTTCAGCAACAGATTGGACCGAAGGCGGCTGGACTATTGAAGACTCGGTAAAACTTTCAGTTAAACTGAAGGAATTAGGGGTTGATTTAATAGACACTTCTTCTGGCGGAAATGTTCCAAAAGCCACAATTCCAAGTGAACCAGGTTATCAGGTTCCTTTTGCGGCACAAATTAAAAAAGAAGCGAATATTTTGACGGGAGCCGTGGGACAAATTACAACAGCAGAACAATCGGAAGAAATCCTAAAAGAAGGAAAAGCAGATTTGATTTTGTATGCCCGTGAAAGTCTCCGACAGCCCTACTTTCCATTACATGCAGCACATGTCATGAAAGAAGATGTGGCATGGCCATTGCAATATGGAAGGGCTAAAGTATAATTGCAATGAATAAAGAAAATCAGTTAAAAAATATACCTTTTTCCGTGCTTGATTTGGTTCCTGTAATTCAGGGAAGTACCCATAAAAAGGCAATGGAAAACAGTCTTGCCTTGGCTCAGCATGCCGAAAAATTAGGCTACAAACGCTTCTGGATATCCGAACACCACAATGCCGAAAGTCTTGTTAGTTCCGCTACCCCATTACTTATTGGTTATATAGCACAAGGGACCAACACCATTCGGGTTGGTTCCGGCGGAGTAATGTTGCCCAATCACGCCCCTCTAATTGTGGCAGAGCAATTTGGAACACTTGCCACGCTTTATCCAAACAGAATTGATTTAGGTCTTGGCCGAGCCCCCGGTACAGATCAGCAAACAGCTCGGGCTCTAAGAAGGGAAAGGGTGGAAACGGTAAACGATTTTCCAGAAGATGTACAGCAACTGGAAAAATATTTTTCAAAAGAAAATAGTAATTCGGCAGTACGCGCTATTCCTGGGGAAGGTTTGGAAGTGCCTTTATATCTTTTGGGATCAAGCACCTATAGTGCCCAATTGGCAGGTGCCTTAGGGTTGCCGTACGCTTTTGCCAGCCATTTTGCGCCAACGCATTTACACGATGCCTTGCGCTTGTATCATTCCAATTTTGAAAACTCCAAACAACTCACCAAGCCGTATGCCATGGCTTGCGTAAATATAGTGGTGGCAGATACAGATGATGAAGCCGAATTTTTGGCTACAAGCATGAAACTCTTTATGCTGAACGTAATAAGAAACAAGCGTCAGCCGCTCGCCCCTCCCGTAAAAACTATGGACGGTCTTTGGAATCCAATGGAGGAAGCCCATATTTCGCAAATGATGCAATATACCTTTGTGGGAAGCAAAGAAACTGTCCGAAAAAAATTATTCAATTTTGCGGACGAAACTAGGGTAGACGAAATTATTGCCGTTGCCCACATTTATGATCAGCACGCCCGCTTGAAATCCTTTGAGCTTTTATCAGAGATTAAAAAAGATATTTAAAATGATATATTCTCAATTGGGAAGATCACCCTCTGGAAATCGTTTGGAACGTATTCAAAAATCACCAAATTATAGAGAGGGTGCATTTCAGAATATAAGCGAAACCCCTCAATTGGCAGAAGGCTATAATTTTGGAAAAGTCATGTTCGATTTTTTCTTCAGAAAACCGAAAGATATAAAACCTTCGCAGCCCATTCCATTTGTAAAGACCAATTTAAAAGAACTGCCGCAGGAAACCGATTTGCTACTTTGGTTTGGACATTCTTCTTATTTTCTTCAATTAAATGGAAAGCGATTTTTGATCGATCCCGTTTTTAGCGAAAGCGCTTCCCCAATTCCGCGGACCAATAAACCCTTCAGCGGAAGTAATTATTACAGTGTGGAAGATATTCCAGAAATTGATTACCTGCTCATTTCACATGACCATTATGATCATTTGGATTATAAAACAATTAAAAGTTTAAAACCAAAAGTGAAACAAGTAATCACCGGTTCGGGGGTGGGGGCGCATTTTGAAGCTTGGGGATTTGATCCGTTATTAATTCAGGAAATGGATTGGAATGAAACTTTAAAACTTGAATCCGGTATTACATTATCCACTACTTCTGCCCGCCACTTTTCGGGAAGAGGTTTTAAAAGAAACAATACCCTCTGGCTTTCCTTTATTTTGAAAACTGAAAACTTCAACTTATTTCTGGGAGGCGATAGTGGCTACGACACCCATTTTAAGGAAATAGGTGAGAAATTCGGCCCATTTGATCTCGCAATTTTGGAAAACGGACAATATAATTTGGCGTGGCACTACATTCATATGTTGCCCGAGGAAGTGCTGAAAGCCGCGCGGGATCTTCGTGCAAAAAATCTTTTCCCGGTTCATTCAAGTAAATTTGCTTTGGCTCTTCACCCTTGGGATGACCCGCTAAAAAAGATAAGCGAATTCAATAAAACAGTCAACATTCCTTTGATTACGCCCCGCATAGGCGAAGTTGTTCAGTTAAATGGTAAACAACAATTTTCGCAGTGGTGGAAAGAAATCCAATAATCGAATAATCCAACAATCTAAAAATCTATAGTACCTTCGCAAAAAAATAAAAAAATGCTAAAAGCCGTACTTTTTGACATGGATGGGGTAATTGTAGATACAGAGCCCCTGCACCGCAAAGCCTACTTCAAAATGTTTGACGATGTAAATATTGAGGTAAGTGAAAGCCTTTATGATTCATTTACCGGGCAGGCAACTTTGCCCATTTGCAAAACCCTTTGTCAGCATTTCAGTCTTTCGGAAAGTCCAGAACATTTGGTTTCTACAAAAAGGAAACACTTCAAATATCTTTTTGAAAACGATAATGATCTTACGCTTTTGGACGGCGTTCACGAACTCATAAAAGATTATTACGGCAATGGCCTTACCTTGGTTTTGGCATCTTCGGCCTCGATGCCAAACATCAATCGAATTTTTGATCGGTTCGATCTCAATAAGTATTTTAAGTCCAAAATAAGCGGTGCCGATTTAAAAGCATCAAAACCACACCCGGAAATTTTTATAAAAGCTGCTGAATTGGCCGGGGAACATACCGATCATTGTATGGTTATAGAAGATTCTACCAATGGTATTTTGGCAGCGAAGGCAGCAAATATATTCTGTGTGGGTTTTAAAAGTCCGCATTCCAACAATCAGGATTACAGTAAAGCTGATAAGGTTATTGGTAATTTTGAGGAGATTTCATATAAAAATCTAACAGGCCTTTTAAACCTCTAATTCCTCTTTAAAATAAACCACATTTCTATCCCCATTTTTTTTAAGGTGGCTTCGGATAACGGCATGGGTATGGTAAGTAGCCTGTTGAAGTTTCAAAAAAGGCTCATAATCATCTACATTGCGGATGGCTTCGCTGCGGTCAAAGAAACCAAATCCTTTATATTGGCCCTCGGTGATGAGTGCAAAAGCAATTTCACCCTCGGTTCTTCCTTTTCCCTGAATAGCAAAAGTGGGTTTGTTTTCCTTTAAAGCCTGAATGGCAGCTTGTACCTTTATATTGTATTCCTCTACGGTTTCTGTGCCTTCGCAAATGCCTTCGCATTTTTTTATACGGTAATGCGAACATTTTTCCGAACTGCTTTGCAACGTACAAAAGCGCGGGCAGAGTTTAAAAGTCTCGCAGATTTCTTCCAGTTTTTCCGTGGCTTCCGTTCTATTGTAAAAAGTACTCACCGAATCGTGTAGCACCTTTGTTTTTCCCAAAGCCAATTGCATAATCCCACGCTGGTTGACATAGCTGATAATTTGATAGGTAGTCGCCGGCCATTTCTGCGCGCGGTTGAATTTTGGATAATGCTTGCGGATATGTTCAGATTCAACTAACAGCGCCAACAGTTCATTGCCAGTCAGTTCATAATCTATAAAATGTGTTTCCTGCCCAAGCTGGTATTCCTTTGTTTTTTTATCGTAGAAATGGGAGAGGACGCGCTTCTTAATATTCTTCGCCTTTCCCGCATAAATCACTTGATGCTTTTGGTTTTTAAAAAGATAAATACCAGCTTCCTCGGGCAGTTCGTTTATCAGTTCCGTGGGTAGGTGTGGAGGTAAGGTAGCCTGTTTGGAACGGGGGTTTAAGAATGAATTGACTACAGAAAAATCTTCATCAATAGAAAGCAATCTTTGAAACAATATTACGGTTGCATCCACATCGCCCTCCGCGCGGTGACGGTTGAGGTGTGGAATATTTATGGAAGAACACAATTTTCCCAGACTGTACGATAACAAACCGGGAATCAATTTGCGTGAAAGCCGGACCGTACACAGTTTTTTTCGGTTGTAATGCTGCCCCAAAAGCTGATACTCCCCGCGAATTACATTATAATCAAAACTTACATTATGTGCCACAAATATGGCATTCTGCGTAAATTCTTCTATTTGTTGCGCTACCTCAAAAAAGCGGGGAGCGTTGGCAACCATTTGGTCATCAATTCCCGTTAGTGCAGTTATATACTGGGGAATATCCCGCTCGGGGTTTATGAGGGTGGTATATTTATCTACTATTTCACCATCCCGTAATAAAGCAATGCAGATTTCCGTAATGCGGTTTCCCGCTATCCCGCCACCGGTGGTTTCTACGTCAATAATTGCGAAAAGCTGTTTGTGCATTTTAAAAATGATAGGATAACAAATGTAAGAAAATCCTTTTGTTTAATGTGGATTATTTCCTGTTTATGGAAATAATCCAATAATTTTCATTTAATCGTTAGTTTTGATTTATTTCTCGTAAGATTAGGATTACATTTTCATAATATAACGAAGGCTATAAATCTGTAATGTAGCTGTTTAAGATATGGTTAAAAAGAAGATTGGCCCCCATACGTACTACTACGTACACTTCTTTTAACATAATTTTATACTTTAGCCGCCTTTAACTAAACCCAAATCGATGAAACAACTTACTTTCCTGTGGATTGCAATTTGTGCATGCTTTATTCTTACCCCAAAAGCCAATGCTCAGTGTACCTCCACCAATTATCATCCGGAAACATGTGCCGATTATCTTAAGATATCGCCCAATGCCATGGAATCCAATTCATTACAAAATTTCATGCCGCGCTTAGCGCCAGGCGATTTTTATTACATCAATTCTACTGTAGGAGATCCTTGGGGCAATAACACCAACCAAGTTGTCATGGATAACGCCTTTGGTGCCGGCAATTGGACACAGGAATTTTTTGAGACCTTAGATCCAGCAGTTGTTTTTGCTGCTCCCACAAGATTTGTTTTTATAGACGGAAGCGATACTAATGCGACTGAGCTGGACGCTTTTTTAATGGGAAACCTCCCTGCCATTGAAACTTGGGTGAATAACGGAGGCACACTGTTATTGAACAGCGCACCCAATGAGGCTGGCAATATTAATTTTGGGTTTGGTGGCACCACTCTGGTTTATCCAGATAACAGTGCTTCAGTTTCTGTAGTAGATACCTCCCATCCAGCATTTATAGGCCCTAACACTCCAACCGTTACACCAATGACGGGTAGTAGTTATTCTCATGCTTCCATTGCAGGTACTGGTTATAGCAATGTTTTGGTGGACAGTTCCGATCCATCGAAAGTGCTTTTAGCCGAAAAGGCTTGGGGAGCGGGAAGGATTATGGTAGGTGGAATGACTACGGTTAATTGGCATAATCCTATGCTGGAAGCAACCAATTATCGCATAAATTTATTGGTATATATGGAATCTTTGGCGATAAACGCGCCAATTATTAGCTGTCCTGGAGATATTACTGTTTCTAACGAACCAGGTATCTGCGGCGCAGTAGTTACCTATACCGTAACTGCTAGCGATGTGGAAGATGGAACTTTAACGCCTACACAAACTGCAGGCCTACCAAGTGGAAGTGAATTTCCTGTGGGCACTACAACCAATACCTTTGAGGCTACCGATAACGATGGAAATACCTCCAGCTGTAGTTTTGATGTAACTGTTAATGACACAGAATCACCCACACTTACCTGTCCTGGAGATATTACGGTAAGTAATGAGCCAGGCGTTTGTGAGGCAGTTGTAACATTTGCTACTCCAGTGGCTAATGATAATTGTGGATTCACCTCTCAAATTATTATGGGACCTCAAACTAGTTCATTCACAGGTTCAGCTAGGGGATATGTATTTACTTCTCCCATAGATATGGTCATTACTAAACTTAATGTGTCAAATGATGCATCCTCTGGAGGGCAAAACCTAATGGTTATGAGATTTGCATCACAACCTGCAGTTTTTCCCTCAACAAGTGGATACGATGCCTTATTACATTATTCAGGATTAACACCTGGTAATGGATATATTTCAGTAAATATTCCAGTATCTGCTGGAGATATCATAGGTATTTTAGGTACACGAGACACAGGGGATATAAACTCTTATGGCACAGATACCACCATTGATATTGATGGGAATACTGTAAATATTGAAAGATTTATAACTCAGAATAGTATTAGCGGTGGTCCTGCTCCTCAAGGAACGTTCTCTTCAGTTTTAGGCCCCTCTAGTAAAAGCAGAATTAATTTTGATTATCAAATTGGTTCTACAATAGCAGTGCAAACTGCCGGTCTTCCAAGCGGAAGCGAATTCCCAGTTGGAACCACTACCAATACTTTTATGGCAACCGATGCAGCTGGTAATACTTCCAGTTGTAGTTTTGATGTGACGGTAAACGATACTGAAGTCCCTGTGGCAGTTTGCCAAAATATAACTGTAGAACTTGACTCAAACGGCGATGCAACTATTGCACCAGCCGATGTAGATGGTGGCAGCACAGACAATTGTGAAATTGCAAGCCTTCAATTCGCACAGCAAATTACTGCCTTTGCAGAGGTAGGGGAAGGTCAAACGCTTACTATTACCTTGCCAGTTGGTCAGGTGGTAACTTCGGTAGATTTTGCAAGCTATGGTACCCCTAATGGAAGCAATGGTAATTATACTATTGGAGTTTGTCATGCATTTAATTCTCAGGCTATTGTAGAAAGTTATGCTATAGGCAATAATTCTTTCTCTATTCCAGCAACTAACGCCATTTTTGGAGATCCTTGTGGAGGTACTTTTAAAAGGTTATATGTTACGGTTAGCTCTACATTAGAAAGTGATAGTTTATCTTTTAACTGTTCAAACGTAGGTAATAATGACGTTACTTTATTGGTTACCGATGTTAACGGAAATACTTCCACCTGTACCGCTACGGTAACAGTAGAGGACAACGAAGATCCGACCATTATTTGCGTCGTAGATTCTACCCGTAATACCGATGCTGGCGTATGTCAGTACACTGTTGTTGGCATCGAGTTCGATGCTACATTTACCGACAACTGTACTAGCGCAACTATAACAAACGATTTTAACAATACCGCTACTTTAGCTGGAGCAATCCTTTCAAAAGGTGCTAATACTATAGTTTGGACGGTTGACGACGGCAACGGCCAAACCGCCACCTGTACAGCGGTAATAACAGTTGAGGACAACGAAGATCCCATCATCAATTGTGTGGCAAACGACACTCGCGATACCGATGCTGGCCTATGCCAATATACGATAGCGGGCACCGAGTTTGATGCCACTTTTACCGATAACTGTTCAGATGGAACTATAACCAACGATCTAAACGGTACAGCGACTTTGGATGGAGAAATCCTTCCAACGGGAGATACCACAGTGGTTTGGACCGTAAACGATGGCAATGGCCAAACAGCTATGTGCACAACGGTAATTACCGTTGAGGACAATGAGGCCCCTGTGATCGCCTGTCCCATGGATATTGTGGCCAACACCGACCCGAACGACTGTTATGCCACGGTAAGCTTTGCCAGTGCAATAGCCCTGGACAACTGTGGTATCGACACCATTGTGCAGACAATGGGCGACGCTAGCGGCAGCCAGTTCCCAGTGGGCATCAGTACCATCGAATTTACCGCAACAGATGTGAACGGAAACGCAACCACCTGTAGCTTTACCATAACGGTTACGGACAACGAGGCGCCAATTGCCGTATGCCAGAACATCACCATCCAGTTGGATGAATTTGGCAACGCGAGTATATTTGCAGCGGACGTGGACGGAGGAAGCACGGACCAATGTGGTGTAGCTTCAACAACGATCGATATGGATACCTTTGACTGTTCCAATGTTGGCGACAACAACGTGACCCTTATGGTTACCGATGTGAACAGCAACCAATCCACCTGTACCGCAATAGTTACGGTAGAGGACGTAACCGCTCCAGTGGTTGCCTGCCAGAGCATCCTTGTTCAGCTTGATGCCAACGGTACGGTTACCATAAACGGCACCGATATAGACAACGGCAGTACCG